>JBEHWY010000023.1:0-30606 GCA_048498975.1 Actinomycetota bacterium
ACAGCAGTTGCAGGCAGCCGAGCGCAAAGACGGGCTGTCCGCGTAGGCAGGACAAAGGAACCACGCGATCCGCGCCACGCAACCCGCACGCCGACTTCGGGGAGGGGAGGGTGCTCGCCGCCCTACCTGCCCATGGAGGGTGGCGAGCACCCTCCCCGCCACGCCCCGGCACGGAACCCCTCATCTCGCTGCTCCGCCCCCGGGACGAAGAGTGCGCCTACGGCACCGGCGTCGCCGGCGGCGCGCCGGTTTCCAGCAGCGTCGCCAGGTAGATCACGACCGGCTTGCCGCCGTTGTTGGCGGCGCGGTGGATGTCGGAGGGCTGCTCGACCAGCCACTGGCCGGGGCGCAGCTTCGCCGTCTGCCCGGCCTCGATCGTCCGCACCTTGCGCGGGTCGGCTTCGGCGTCGCCTTCGCGGACCACGACCGAGCCCTGCTCGACGGTGTAGGTGAGGACGCCGGAGGCGACGCGCGAGACCTGGGTGCCGAGGTGATGATGGAGCGCCAGCTTGGCGCCGGGGTCGACGACGACCTTGCTGAGGACCAGAGTCCGGTTCGGGCGCCGCGCACGCTCGTGCTCCGCGCCAGCGCCTCGCGATGGACTTCGGGCGTGCCCCCGCCGGCCCCGAAAGCGCCGGGCAGCACCGCGCCGAGCGCGAAGGCGGCGACGAGGCCGAGGACGATCAGGACGCGGGGCTTGATGCGGGCAAGGTATGCGCGGGCGCGGACGACTCGCCGCCGAGCGGGCGAGCGCTCCGAGACCGGGTCCGGTCAAGGGCGCTGAGGCGCAAAGCGCTAGTCGACCGCCTCGCCGTTGGCGGTGAGGAGGACGTCGACGTTGCCGCGAGTCGCGTTCGAGTAGGGGCAGACCTGGTGTGCCTCGCGCACGATCGCGACCGCCTCGGCGACGTCCTCGACCGACGGCAGATGGACGTGGAGCTCGACGGCGACGTTGAAGCCGCGCTCCTCGGTGGTGACAAGCGCCACCTTCGAGTCGATCGCGATGTCGCCGACCTCGGCCCGGCGGCGTTTGCCGACGACGCCGAGCGCGCCCTCGAAGCAGGCGGCGTAGCCGACGGCGAAGAGCTGCTCGGGGTTGGTGCCGCCGCCCTCGCCACCCATCTCGGCCGGCAGGCGCAGGTCGACCTCGAGCTGGCCGTCGCTGCTGCGCCCGTGCCCCTCGGCGCGGCCCCCGGTGACGTGGGCCTCGGCGGTGTAGAGGGTCTTCGTGCTCATCTCACTCCTCTCGGGGCGCGCGCGCCGCCATCTGGTCGATCCGGACCGAACTGTAGTCCGAGCCCGATGCCGGCTAACGAGGCCGGCGCAGCCGCAGTTGGAAGCGGAACAACGCCGGCGTGCGGTCGGCGTTGCCGGCGGCGTCGACGGCGACGATGCGAACGGTGTGGCCGCCGAGGCCGACGCCGAAAACGCGCGGCGAGCGGCAGGACCGCCAGGGCCCACGGTCGAGCTTGCAGCGGAAGGTCGAGCCGGCCTCGCTGGAGGCGAAGCGGAAGGCGACGCGGCGGTGGCGGCGGGCACCGAGGAGGAGGCGCGGCGGGCGGTGCGTGATCCTCGTCTGCGGCGGCTTCGTGTCGGCGGGCGGCGGCGGCGGCTGGGGCAGCAGTTCGAGTTCGCGGAATTCTTCGACCGCGCCTTCGCGCACCCGCTCGCATTCGATCGGCGTCGGATCGACGGCAACGCTGGCTTCGTCGATCACCGCCTGGTCGAGATCGGCGCCGCAGTTGATGACGAGGTCGACGCTGCCGGAGTT
The DNA here is from genome assembly GCA_048498975.1 of Actinomycetota bacterium. Lineage (GTDB taxonomy): Bacteria > Actinomycetota > Thermoleophilia > Solirubrobacterales > 70-9 > VAYN01. The sequence continues at coordinate 1,772 of JBEHWY010000023.1, forward strand.
GGCGAGGATCGAGTCCTGGCCGGCGAGCCCGAAGTAGCTGTCGTGGGCTTTGTGCCCGAGTATCTGGTTGTTGGCGCCGTCGCCGACCAGGTAGTCGTCCTGGTTGGAGCCCTCGAGATCCTCGATCTCGGTCAGGGTGTCGAACTGGTTGCCGGGGGGGCACTGCGGCTCACCGCCGGCGCTCACTTCGCCGACCCGCCCCTGGTCGATCCGCGCATCGACCCCGACTTTTTCGAGTCGCGCCCAGGAGGCGTTGTCGCGGTCGGGCGTCGCCGCGCCGACGTGCTCGGCGCCGCCGTCGATCGTCTCTCCGTCGCAGATCGAGACGGAGAGGAAGAGGTCGGAGCCTTCGCCGCCGTTGAGGAGGTCGGGGCCGCCGTTGTGGGTGAGGGCATCGTCGCCGTAGCCAGCCTCGAGCACGTCCCGGCTGGCCCCTGGCCCGTCGACGAGGACGTCTTCGCTGCCGCTGCCGAGGAGTTCGTCTTCCCCTTCGCCGCCGAGGATGAAGACGCCGACCCCATCGGGGACGCTGGCGCTGATCGTGTCGTCGCCGGCCATCCCCGCCAGCAGAACAGAGTCGAGCAGGCCGGAGACCGGACAGGTGGCGGTCGTGGCGCCGGGGATCTGGACCGTGCAGCCGCCTTCGTCGGCTTCGCTGGTGTCGAAGCTGCCCGAGCTGAGGGTGAGGCTCACCGCGCCGGCGCCGGCGTAGCTCACCGCCACCGAGTCGGCCCCGGAGCTGCCGACGAGGTAGACCTGGGTCAGGCCCGGCGCCGCGGTCGTCTCGCCGACGCTGACATTGGCGGTGTTGCGGGTCGTGACCGCATCTGCAGATCCCTCGCACTGCGGCGTCGGGGGCAGGGGCGCGCCACCCGAGAGGCAGTTGTCGCTACCCGCTTCGCCGTCGATCGTCGCCCCGGCGCCCGCTTCGAGGAAGTCGCCGTCGGCGCCGCCATGGATGACGTCGGCGCCGCCGCCGCCCTTGATCGCGTCGGCTCCTCCCCCGCCCCAGATTTCCTCCGCCGCGGAGCTGCCGACGATGTAGTCGGAGAACGGGGTGCCGATGATCCGCTCGAACACGCCCGGCTGCACTTCGTCGTTGCCGCCGCCGAGCGAGGGTTCGCCGTCAAGGGCGTTGGGGTCCCCTGCTTTCAGTTCGCTCAGCTTCAGCCAGACCCCCCGCTCCCCGGCGGCGCCGGGGAAGCCGGCGGCGCCGGTCGGGTTTTCGGTCGCGCCGAAGCCCGGGGTCGCCCCGGTGGCGAAGCTGAGCGTGTCGAAGCCGCCACCGCTGTCGAAGATGTGATCGATCGTCGGGTCGCCGCGGACGTAGTCGCTGCCTTCCTCGCCGTCGATCTTGTCGGCGCCGAAGCCGCCGGAGAGCAGGTCGTCGCCGCTGCCGCCTTCGAGCACGTCGTCGCCGATCCCGCCGTAGAGGCGGTCGTTGCCGCCGTTGCCGCGCAGGGTGTCGTTGCCGCGGTCGCCGTAGATGATGTCGGCGCCGGGCCCGCCTTCGAAGGTCTGGCTGCCGACCAGGAGGTGACATCCCACCGGGCATTCGCCGCTGATCGTGGCGCTGCTATTGGCGCCGATGATCGTGTCGTTCCCCCCACCCCCCTCGACGCGCGTCACCTGCGCCGGCACGACGATCGTGTCGGCGCACGGCGTGCCCTCGATCGTGCCGCCTTCGCGGACCGGCCCTTCGGCACAGCTCGGCCCGGCGGCCGACCCCTCCGCTCCCCCGCCCCCCGCGGCGCCCGCGAGATCGGCGCCGGCCAGCACCCCGAGGCAGGCGCCGGCACAAAGCAGGAAAGCGATCCGGGTGCGACGTCCCATTACCGACCAATACCCCTATTGGCCGGATCGATGCGGTGGCTCCTCGCCCTCCCAGTACTGGACCCCGTCGTCGAGCCGGAAGAACTCGTGCAGGCCGCTGCCGTCCGGCCGGCGCTCGCTGGCGCTGAGCTTGCCCGAATCCGGGTAGACGACGATGTCCGGCCGGCCGTGGCTGCTGACGGCGAGGAACCTGACCTCCTCGTCGGTCGGGTTGAAGATCTGGTGGGCCCCCTCCTCGCCGAGCGCGAAGCGCACCGCCTCTCCCTGCTCGAGGACGCGGACGCCGGCCGGGGTGCGCAGGCTGGGCCGCCCGGCGAGAACGATCACGATCTCCTCGTCGGAGTAATGGAAGTGGTACGGGTAGGCGGCCTCCCCCGGCGGCAGCTGCCAGAGGCTGGCGCCGACCAGCTCGCTGCCGAGCTCGTAGCCGATCCTGGCGCGACGCGCCAGGTACCCCGGGGGGCCGCCGCGATCTTCGAAGTTGGGATCGTTGATGTTCGTCATCGCCCCAGGGTATCCCCGCCGCGCCGGGGTCCAGCCGCCGCGGCGCGCCGGGCGACGGCGGCATCCGTGTACCGTGCGGGCCGATGTCTGTCCGCAGGCCGCCGGTCCTCGCCGCTCTCTGTCTGGCTCTGGCCGCAGCCGTCGTCGGCTGCGGCGGCTCCTCCGCGGACCCCTCGCGCCCCGCCCCGGCCGCGACCGAGTTCCCCAGCGCGAAGGGGAAGACGATCGCCGACCTCCTGCACGGCTCCGGCGCCAAGCGAACGAACCTGGTGATCGCCCCCGCCGCCCAGACCTTCGTCGTCGGTGAGAACCGCTACCCGTTCGGCGTCTTCACCAAGGGCCTCGAACAGGTCGACGACGCCGACGTCGCCCTCTACTTCGCCAAGAGCGCCAGCGGACCGGTGCAGGGGCCGCTGCCGGCCAAGGTCTCCTCGCTGGAAACCAAGCGCGCCTACCGCGCCGCCGGCACCGAAGGGCCGGGCGAGGCGAGGACCGTCTACGTCGTGCCCAAGGTCGACTTCGACAAGCGCGGGCCGTGGCTGGCGATCGCGATGCTGAAAGGCAAGCAGGGGCTGGAGGTCTCGCGGGTGCCGAGCCCCGACGTCGGCCTCTACCCCCAGGTCCCGAAGGTCGGCGAAAAGGCGCCGGTCATCCACACCCCGACCGCCGCCGACGTCGGCGGCGACCTCTCGAAGATCGACACCCGCCTGCCCCCCGACCAGATGCACGAGGTCGATTTCGCCGACGCCGTCGGCAAGAAACCGATCGTCCTCGTCTTCGCCACTCCGGCCTTCTGCCAGAGCCGCGTTTGCGGCCCGGTCGTCGACGTCGTCCAGCAGGTCGCCGACAAATACGGCGACGAAGCGGACTTCATCCACATGGAGGTCTACGAAGACAACGACCCCAACAAGGGTGTCCGCCCGCAACTGCGGGCGTACGGCTTGCAGACCGAGCCCTGGACCTTCCTGATCGATCGCAACGGTGTGATTAGAGACCGCATCGAGGGGGCATACGGGGTGTTCGAACTCGAAACGGCCCTGAAGCCGATCCTCGCTGGCTGAACGACCAGCCTGCGATAGGCTTGCCGACATCGCGCGGAGCTGCAGGGGCTCGGCGCGTAACCCGTTGGGAGGCAGGGTCGGTCCACAGAACGACGCTGCAAGGAGAGATATGAAGCTCAGGTTTGCGGTCCCTGCTTTGGTGCTCGGGCTCTGTTTGGCTTTCACCGGCCTCGCCGCACCGGCGGTCGCCAAGAACAAGAAGCAGTCGAAGACGAAGGTCTTCGAAGTCTGCAAGCACGGGTGCAAGTACGGCACGATCCAGAAGGCCGTCAACGCCGCCGGCTCCTTCAAGGCGAAGAAGAAGAACGCCAAGATGAAGGCGATCGTCGCCGTCAAGCCGGGCAAGTACGTCGAAGGCGTCGTCCTCGACGGGACCGCGAAGAAGAAGAACTTCGACAACCTCGTCATCGAAGGCACCAAGAAGAGCCGCAAGAAGGTCATCCTCGAGGGCAAGAACGCCAAGGGTGAACTCGGCGCCGCCCAGAACGGGATCGAGGCGATCAGCGTCGACGGCCTGGTGATGAAGAACATGTGGGCGCGGAACTACCAGTCCAACGGCTTCTTCGTCCACGCCGACGTCAAGAGCGGCCAGCGCTGCGACGGCTACACGATGGACAACCTGCTCGCCTCCGACAACCGCTCCTACGGCCTCTTCGCCAAGGGTTGCTTCGGCGGCAAGATGATCAACTCCGCCGGGTACCACCATGGCGACTCCGCCTTCTACGTCGGCGAAACCCCCTGCGACAGCCTGACCTGGACCAACCACGGCATCGCGCCGCCGCCGAAGCCGTGCCAGCGCAAGCCGAAGTGGACGATCCTCAAGAACGACCGCAGCTACGAAAACGTCCTCGGCTACTCGGGCACGAACTCCAAGTACGTGAAGATCACCGAATCGGCCTTCTACAACAACGGGGCCGGGATCGTCCCGAACACGCTCGACAGCGAGGGGTTCGAGCCCAACGGCTGGAACGTCTTCGAAAACAACGACGTGTTCTGGAACAACTACAACTACTTCCTCGCCGGGACCGCCTTCCACACCGTCTCCGGCGGGCTGGGCAAACTCGGCTCGGTGACGGTCAACTACCCGACCGGCGTCGGCATCGTCCTCTTCGGCGGTGACCACAACGTCGTCCGCAAGAACAACGTGTTCGGCAACTACAAGTGGGGCGTCGCCTCCTTCTCGGGCCCGGGCGAAATCTACGTCGCCAACGAGGGCAACGACGCCAAGAACGCCAACAACCAGGTGGTCGAAAACGTCATGGGTCGCGAAGGCGCCGACCCCAACGGCGAATACGACTTCTGGAACGACAACTCCGGCGGCGGCAACTGCTGGAGCGGCAACTCGGCCAACTCGACGTTTGCGCCGGGCAACGGCAGCGTGCCGCTGAGCAAGATCTACCCGGGCTGCCCGCAGCCCGAAGTCCTGGTCGACCAGGTCGGCAGCCTCGAACCGGCCGCCGGGCTGCAGCTCAACCTGACCGAAGAAAGCGACCCGAAGACGATCCTCGGGTACGCCGGCTCCAACCCGCCGCAGAACCAGCAGTGCAGCTGGGTGCGCCGGGTCGCCAGCCATCCGGCATTCGAGAACTACCAGCCGGTCGAAGTCGCGCCGCAGCCGGGTGAAGTCACGTGCAAATAGCCAAGCGCCACGGCAAGCGGTTCGCCGCGCTCACCGTCCTCGCCGTCGCCGCGCTCGCGGTCGCCCTCCTCGGGGCGACCGCGGCGCCGGCCAAGCAGGCGGCGAAGCCGAAGCTCGTCACCGTCAACGACTTCTACTTCGGGCCCAGCGCGGTCACGATCAAGAAGGGCCAGTCGGTGAAGTGGGTCTGGTCGGAAACGAACACCTACCCGCACGACGTGCACCTGAAGAAGGGTCCGAAGGGGCTGAAGAACAAGTCGAAGTTCTCGACCAAGGGCACGGCGGTGACCAACGCCGAATTCAAGGCCAAATTCGAAACCACCGGCACCTACAAGTTCATCTGCACGATCCACCCGACGGAAATGCACCTGACGGTGACCGTCAAGAAGTAGGAGCGGCTCGGTGAGCTTCGAGCCGATCGACCGCCGTGCCTTCCTCGGCATGGGAGGCATGGCGCTGCTCTGCACGATCGCCGGCCAGGAAATCCGGCTGGACAAGGGCGAAGTCGACGTCGCCGGCCTCAGCGACGGGGTGCCGGTGCCGCCCAAGGTGCAGGCAGCCGACGCGAGCGCGGCCGGCCAGCCGGTCAGCCGCGACCTCGCCGCCCTGGTCAGCGCCGGGCCGGTCCGCGAATACTGGATCGCGGCCGAGGAACGGCGCTGGAACATCGTCCCCACCCACTACGACCAGATGATGGCCGAGAAGGTGAAGGGGAAGTCGACCTACACCGCCTACGCCTACCGGCTCTACAGCCCCAACTTCGAGAAACCGCTGGCGCCGGCGTCGATCCCGGGGCCGCTGATCGAATGCGAAGTCGGCGACACCGTCGTCGTCCACTTCCGCAACAAACTGAAGGCGCCGGTGACGGTCCATCCGCACGGCATCTTCTACTCCAACGAAATGGACGGCGCCTACAAGGGCAAGTTCACCGACCCCGGCGGCTTCGTCCAGAAGAACCGCACCTTCACCTACGTCTGGGAGGCCAAAGAAGGCACCGAAGGGACCTGGCTCTACCACGACCACGGCCCGATGGACCCGCTGCCGGTCTTCAAAGGGCTGCACGGGCCGCTGATCGTCCGCAAGAAGGGCGAAGCGCGCCCCGACCGCGAGTTCTTCCTCGCCTTCCACACCCTCGAACCGGGGATCACCGGCCTGGAGAAGATCTTCTACTGCGTCAACGGCAAGGCCTACGCCGGCAACACGCCGACGCTGGAAGCGAAGGTCGGCGAGCGCGTCGCCTTCCACGTCTACGGCCTCGACAACCTCTTCCACACCTTCCACCTGCACGGGCACCGCTGGACCGAGCCCGACGGCACGATCATCGACAACAAGACCTTCGGGCCCGCCGACTCCTTCCGCCTCGAATTCACCGAGGACAACCCGGGCCGCTGGTTCTACCACTGCCACGTCTTCATGCACCTGATGCAGGGGATGAACGGGTGGTACGTCGTCTCCTGAGCCGTCGAGGCCGCCGTTTCAGCCGCTACGCGGTTGTCGTCGCGGTCTCGGCGCTGGCATACGGGCTGACGGCGGCACCGGCGGGCGCCACCAACACCCGCGTTTCGATCGCCAACTTCGCCTGGTCCAACGCGGCGGTCCACATCGACCTAAACGAGAAGGTGACCTGGGACTGGCTCGGGCCCGACACCGCCCACTCGGTGACCGGGATCTCCCCCAACGACATCGGCTGGGACTCCGACCCGGGCTCCGACACCCCACGCCACCAGCCCGGCGACTCGTTCACGCTGCAGTTCAACTCGCCCGGCAACTACCTCTTCCAGTGCAAGCTGCACTCCTTCGTCCGCGGCGAAGTGATCGTCTCCGAAACCCCCGGCAACCCCGAATCGGACCCCGGCCCGCAACCGCCGCTGAACGTCGACGTGACGGCGCCGACGCTGGGCGGCGTGCGGCTGCGCAAGACGACCTTCTCCGGCACCCAGGGCGTCAACACCACCGCTGAAATCAGCGAGCGGGGCACCCTCGACGCCGAGTACTACCGCCTGGGCGCGAAGGGCAAGCGCGTCTACAACGGCTACAAGACCTGGGACGTCTTCATCGGCATCAACCACGTCGCGCTCGGCAAGCGCTGGAAGCACTTCCGCGCCAAGCCCGGCCGCTACGAGGTGGTGCTGCGCACGACCGACACTTCGAACAACACCTCGAAGCCGGTCAAGAAGAAGTTCACGATCGCCGGCTGACGCGCCGTTTGGAGGTTCTCGCGCGCGGCGATTTCGCGCCGCTTTTGGCGCGCCCGCGTTTGGCCGGTTTGCCGGCATCCTGGAGCGTCCGTTCGCCGGCTTTCTCGGTCGCCTCGCCCATCGTGATCTGGAACATCGCCAGCAGCGCGTCAGAGGCGAGCGGCCGCATCCGGTCGAGCGCCTCGCGCACCTTCGGCCAGTCCTCCTCGGGCTGGCCGGCCTTGTCGAACGGCTCCCAGATCTCTTCGACGAAGAGGTCGAGGTAGGCGCGGGCGACGCCCTCGGCGTGCTCGCGGATCTTCGCCGCCGTCTTCATCCCCGCCTCGGCGCTGACGCCGAGCTCGATCAGCTCCTGCCCGGCGCGCTCCAGGCGCGGGCTGAGGATTTCGACCTTGCCGTCCTCGAGCTGGCGCAGCATCCCGAGCTCTTCGCCGTAGCCGATCAGCTTCGGGTCGACCTTCTCGAGCCCCCAGGCCTTGGCCAGCTCTTTGGGGGTGAAGATTTCCGGCGTCTCGTCCTCGAACGGCGCCCGCACCGCGCGAGCGAAGTCGATGATCTCCTGCGAGGAGCCGCCGGTGCTCTCCAGCACGCGCCGGATCGCCTCCAGGTTCAGCCCCTCGGCCTGCATTTCGCGGGTGACTTCGATCCGCGCCACGTGCGACTCGTCGTAGTAGCCGGTGCGGCCGTGGACCTCCGGCGGCGGCAACAGGCCGCGGGTCTGGTGGGCGCGGATGTTGCGAATCGTCATCCCGGTGCGCCGCGCCAGCTCGCCGATCGTCATCTTGCCTTCGGGCGCCTTCGCCTTCGGCTTGGTCTTGGGGCTCATCCCCGCATCGTAAGCGCCAAACGCTGGCCGTTCATCTTTGCCGCCGCATCGGAGCAGACGAACTTGATCGCTTCCGCCAACTGCTCGGCCGGCGTGAACGTCGGGAACTCCTTGCCGGGGTTCTCCTCCCGCATCCGCGGCGTCAGGATCGCGTCGACGACGATGACGTTGGCGGTCGCCCCTCCCGGCTCGAAGCCGTCGGCGTAGGCCAGCGTCCATGCCTCGGCAGCGGCCTTCGCCGCCGCATACGCGGCATTCGTGTTCGACGGCGCCTGCGCCTGCTTGGCGGAGACGAGCACGAATCGCCCCCGCGACGAGGCGGCGATCTGCCCGTGGAAGGCGCGCGTCGTGTGCTGGACGGTGCGGATCAGCAGGTCGTGCAGCAGCTCCCAGTCCGCCAGCGGCTCCTCGTGCAGCGGCTGCCCGCCGCGCCAGCCACCGACCAGATGGACGAGCCCGTCCACCCTCCCGAAGCGCCCGGCCAGCGCCTCGCACCACCCGGATACCGCAGCCTCGTCGAGCAGGTCGACGACCCGCCCGTCCCAGCGCTCCTCGCCGACCCCAAGCCGAGCCCCGACCGCGTCGAGCGCCGCCTGGTCGCGGTCGGTCCCGGCAACCGTCGCCCCCGCGCCAGCCAACTCGGCCGCCACCAGCGGCCCCAAGCCGCCGCCGACTCCGGCGATGGCGATGACACGACCTTCGAGCTCGTTCATCGTGATGGGGGAGACAGGATTCGAACCTGTGTAGGCAGAGCCAACTGGTTTACAGCCAGTCCCCTTTAACCACTCGGGCACTCCCCCAGGTGAAGGGAGGCCGATTCTAGTGGGCGGCGACGTTAGGAGGAGCCGGGGACCACGCCAGCCGCGGCCAGCCGCTCGCCCATCTTGTCCTTGAAGGCGGTGGCCGCGGAGAGGGGCCGCATGAAGACGGTCAGCTCGCGCACGCGGCCCTCTTCGTCGAGGTCGAGGAAGTCGATCCCCTCGAGCTCGCGATCGGTCCCGGCGACGGTCGCCTTGAAGCGCAGGACCACACTGGAGCCGTCGGCGACCTCGTCGACGTAGCGGAAGTCCTCGAGCAGCTCGACGACGTGGGAGAGGATGAAGAGGACCGTGTCGCGGCCCTCGAAGGGGCGGAAGACGGTGGGGCTGTGGAGGACGACGTCCTCGCGCAGCGTCCCGCGCATCAGCTCGAGGTCCTTCTTCTCAGCGGCGGTGCGGAAAGGGTGCGGCTCGGCCATCGGCACTACCCTAACGCGATGGCACTCCTCAGCGACAGGGCGATCTCGCGTTTCTCCAGCTCGCTCGGCACTCGCGGGCTGCGCTGGGCCGGCAAGCTGAACACGCCCGTCTACCGGCTGAGCCGCGGCCGGTTGATGGCGAGGGTCGGCAAGGCGCCGGTGCTGCTGCTGACGACGACCGGCCGCAAGTCGGGCCAGCCGCGGACGGCGCCGCTCGTCTACCTCGCCGACGGCGAGCGGATGGTCGTGATCGGCTCCAACGCCGGCAACACCAAAGTGCCCGCCTGGGCGCTCAACCTCAAGGCCAATCCCGAGGCCGAGGTCGAGGTCGGCGGCCGCCGCTTCGGAGTCCGCGCCCGCATCGCCGAGGGCAGCGAGCGCGAGGACCTCTGGCGCCGCTGCAACGAGCAGTACGCGGGCTTCGACGACTACGCCGAGCGCACCGACCGCGACATCGCGGTCTTCGTCCTCGAACCTGCCTGAGCGCGGCGGGCTAGGAGGCTTCCCGGAGCATTTGTGCCTCCGGGAGACGCTTCAGCTTCTTCAGCGTGTTGTTCTCGATCTGGCGGATCCGCTCGCGGGTGACGCCGAAGGTGCGGCCGACTTCCTCGAGCGTCAGCGGCTCGGCGCCGGAGAGGCCGTAGCGCAGTTCGATCACCTGCCGCTCGCGCTCGGGCAGGGCGTCGAGCGCCCGGCGGACGCCCTCCTTCTGCAGGTGCTCGCTGGCTTCCTCGAAGGGCTCCAGCACGGCATCGTCGGCGACGAAGTCGCCAAGCTCGGATTCGTCCTCGTCGCCGACCGGTTTCTCCAGCGAGACCGGCAGCTGGGCGACGCGGAGGATGTCGCGGACGTCGGCGACCGGCCAGCGCAGCTCTTCGGCGATCTCAGCCGGCTCCGGCTCGCGGCCCAGTTTCTGCACCAGCTGGCGTTCGACGTGGGCGACGCGGTTCAGTTTCTCGACCATGTGGACGGGGATGCGGATCGTCCGCGCCTTGTCGGCGATCGCCCGCGTCACCGCCTGCCGGATCCACCAGGTCGCGTAGGTGGAGAACTTGTAGCCGCGGCGGTAGTCGAACTTCTCGACCGCGCGGATCAGGCCGAGGCTGCCCTCCTGGATCAGGTCGAGGAAGCTGAGTCCGCGGCCCAAATAGCCTTTCGCGATCGAGACGACGAGGCGCAGGTTGGCCTCGACCATCTGCCGCTTGGCCAGCATGTCGCCGCGCTCGATCCGCTTCGCCAGTTCGACCTCCTGCGCCGCGGTGAGCAGGTCGACCTGGCCGATCGAGCGCAGGTAGAGGCGCAACGAGTCGAGGCTGGGCTCGACGGTGAGGTCGAGCTCTTCCTTTTTCGACTGGCTGCCCGAGTCCGCGCCGCGCTGTTCCTTGTACGCGCTGACGCCGTCCTCGGCGATCACGTCGACACCGTGCTCGACCAGGTGGGCGTGGAGCTGGGAGACCTGCTCCTTGGTGATCTCCACCTCCTCGAGCGTGGCTGAGATCTGCTCGAAGGTGAGATAGCCACGCTCGCGGCCCAGTGCAACCAGGCCACGCAGCTCCTCGATCTCGACGATTGGGCCCTCGCTGGGCTCGCGCTCCATCACGTCAGTCACCGTCTCCAACGGTTCGATCGTCACGACCTCCGAGTCTCCCTCTCCCCCATTCCCTTGGGTGGCCGGCCCCGAAGCTCCGACCGCGGCGAAGTATAGGGACAAAGCAGTCTCCTCCGCCGCCGGCGCCGGTGCCCGCAACTCCGGTCGCTTAGGCTTTGGGGTCAGATGGCAACGCAACCACCCGCCACGGGCGCGGCGCCCGACGTCCAGGCTTCACTGCCCGCCACCCAGGTCAGCCTCTCGCGCGTCGGGGTCACCGGCGTCGAGAAGGTGATCAGGGTCCAGGCCGACGGCCGCGAGGGCCTCTTCTACGCCGAGTTCGAGTGCTTCGTCGACCTCAACCCGCAGCAGGCGGGCGTCCACATGTCCCGCTTCGAGGAGATCGTCGGCGAGGCGATCGACGAGGTCGTCCTCGGCGAGGCGTTCCGGGCCGAGGTCCTCGCCGCCCACGTCGCCGAAAAGGTGCGCGAGCGCCAGGGCGGCCAGCGGGCCGAGGTCTCGGTGACGGCGCACTACCCGGAGACGGCGACGACGCCGAAGAGCGGCAAGAGCACGCAGGAGATCTACGTCCTCTTCGGCACCGCGGTCGCCTCCGCCGCCGGCAGCCGCACCCTGACCGGCGTCCAGGCCCAGGGAATGACCGCCTGCCCCTGTGCGCAGGAGATGGTCGCGGGGCTGGCGCGCGAACGACTCGCCGCCGAGGGCTTCGCCCCCGACGACGTCGAGCGCGTCATCGACGTGGTCCCGATCGCGACCCACAACCAGCGCGGCATCGGCACCCTCCACGTCGGCTGCCCCGAGGGCGGCCCGGCCTGGATCGACGCCCCCGAGCTGCTGCGGATCGTCGAGAGCTCGATGAGCTCGGAGATCTACGAGCTGATGAAGCGGCCCGACGAGATGTCGGTCGTGGTCAAGGCCCACGAACAGCCCCGCTTCGTCGAGGACTGCGTACGCGAGATGGTGCGCCAGGTGGTCGAGGGCTACCCCGACCTCCCCGCGGAGACCTTCGTCATGGCCCGCCAGGAGAACCTGGAGACGATCCACCGCCACAACGTCGTCGCCGAGCGCTACGGCACCCTCGGCGAGCTCCGCGCCGAGCTCGCCAGCGGCCAGCACAGCGGCCGCCACCTGACGATGCGCGAATGGCTAGAGGGCCCGCGCTGAGGCTTCGCGAACGACCGAGCAGGGACAGAGCGCTGCGTAGGCCGGGTGCGGGTGAAATCGCGTGAGGAAGATCGAGTCCTACATTTGCCCCTCTATACGTGGCAAATGTAGGACTCGATTCCGACCGCCCCGAGACACTGGGCACCCCCACGCACCGCTTCGTCCCTTACGCCTCAGCCAGCCGCGCGCGTCTTCGTCGCGGCGCGCTCGCGCTGCTGGGCCTCGATCCGCTTGCGCAGGCCGAAGAAGTAGTCGGCGCCGCTGAGGACGGTGACCGCGAGGGCGGCGTAGACGAGGAGGTCGACGCCGAGCGGGGCGGGGTTGGTGACGATGAGGGCGATCACGGCGGCGATCTGAAGGACGGTCTTCAGCTTGCCGAGCCAGCTGGCGGCGATCACGATGCCGCGCTCGGCGGCGATCGTGCGGAGGATCGTGACCGCGACCTCGCGGGCGATGATCACCATCGCCACCCAGGCTTCGAGCCGGTCGAGCGAGACCAGCGAGACGAGGGCGCCGATGATCAGGAGCTTGTCGGCGAGCGGGTCCATCAGCTTGCCGAAGGTGGTGATCGAGCCGCGCGAGCGGGCGAAGTAGCCATCGAGGCCGTCGGTCGCCGCCGCCAGGACGAAGACCGCCGCCGCGATCACGTCGCCGTTCGGCGTCTCGACCAGCAGCGCGACGACCACGACCGGCACCGCCAGGATGCGCAGCATGGTGAGCGCATTCGGCAGGTTGAGCGGGAACATGGTCCCGTCAGTCTGACGGAGCGGGCGCCGCCGCGGCCTTTTCGGCGTCGAGCCGGGCGAAGTACTCCTCGCCCTCGATGCTGATGTGGGGCACGATCTTGTCGAGCCAGCGCGGCAGCCACCAGGCGCGCTCGCCGAGCAGCACCATCACCGCCGGCACCAGCAGACAGCGGACCAGAGTCGAGTCGATCGCGATCGCCACCGCCAGGCCGATCCCGAACTCCTTGACCACGGGGTCTTCGACGAGGACGAAGCTGGTGAAGACGCAGACCATGATCGCCGCCGCCGAGGTGATCACGCGGCCGGTGTTGGCGAGGCCCTGGATCACGGCGGTGCGGGCGTCGCCGGTTTCTTTGAAGTGTTCCTTCATCTGCGTCAGCAGGAACACCTCGTAGTCCATCGAGAGGCCGAAGAGGATCGCGAACATCAGCAACGGCACGAAGCTGACGATCGGGATCGCGTGGTCGAGGCCGATCAGTTCGATTCCCCAGCCGAGCTGGAAGACGGCGGTGACGACGCCGTAGGCGGCGGCCACCGAGATCAGGTTCATCGCCGCAGCCTTGATCGGCACCAGCAGGGAGCGGAAGGCGATCAGCAAGACGATGAAGCTGAGGGCGACGACGATCGCGATCATCAGCGGCAGCTTTTCCGCGATCTTGCTCGCCAGGTCGATGTAGCCGGCGGTCTGGCCGCCGACGTAGGAGCTCGCCTTGGTGCCTTCGAGCGCCCCCGGGATCACTTCGTCGCGGAGGTTTTCGACGAGTTCGACGGTTTCGTCCTTCCACGGCTCCGAGTTCGAGATCACGGTGAAGACGGCGACGGTGCCGGCCTTGTCGAGGTCCGGTTCGGAGACCGCGTCGACGTCGTTCGCGCCGCCGATCGCCTGCTCCAGCCTCGGCAGCACCTGTTTGGCTTCTTCGGCGGAGGCGAATTCGGAGGCGATCAGCAGCGGGCCGTAGGCGCCGGGGCCGAAGCCGTCGTCCATCCCTTCGAAGGCCTCGCGCGAGGTCGAGTCCTTGGGCAGGGCGCTGATGTCGTTCTGCCCGAGTTCGAGCTGCAGCACCGGCAGGGCGAGCACGATCAGGATGCACATCGAGGCGGCCACCGCGGACCAGGGCCGGTCGGCGACGTTGTCGGCCCAGCGCAGCCAGCCGTGCGGCTTCTTGTCGTCGGGATGGGTCTTGCCGATCTGCACCCGCAGCGAGTTGATGTGCGGGCCGAGCGCCCCGAGCATCGCCGGCAGCAGCGTCGCCGCGGCGCAGACGGCGACGACGACGGCGACCGCGGCGGTGTAGCCGAGGGTCGCGACCAGCGGGATGCCGGCGAAGGCGAGCGAGCAGAGGGCGATGATCACGGTGAAGCCGGCGAAGACGACGGCGCCGCCGGCGGTGGCGACGGCGCGGGCGATCGACTCATGCAGATCCATCCCGTCTTTGAGCTGCAGTTTGTGCCGGGTGACGATGAACAGCGCGTAGTCGATGCCGACGCCGAGGCCGATCATCGTCGCCAGCGTCGTGGCGACCCCCGGCACCTCGAGCACGTGCTCGAGCAGCTTGATGATCGAAAGCGCGCAGGCGAGCCCGAGGACCGCCGAGATGATCGGCAGCATCATCGCCGTCGCCGTGCCGAAGGCGAAGAGGAGGATGATCACCGCGGCGATGAGGCCGACGGCCTCGGCGAACTCGGTCGCCGGTTTGGAGAGCTGCTGGCCGACGTAGCCGCCGATCGAGGTGCTGACCCCGGCCGCGCGCGCCGGCTCGGCGGCGTCGAGGAGCTCCTGCGATTCCTTTTCGTTGATTTCGCCCGGGCCGACCCCGAGGACCACCGGGATGTAGGCGATGCGCTGGTCTTTGCTGATCGTCCGCGAGCCTTCAGCCAGCGGGCTCTGGGCCGAGTTGACGTCCGGCAGCGCTTCCAGCCTCTTGACCGATTCTTCGACCGCCTTGGCGTACTTCGGTTCGGTCAGCTTCTTGCCGGCGGGCGCTTCGAGGACCAGCGGGTTGGAGCCATAGGCCTGTTCGGGCAGGCTTTCTTCGAGCAGTTCGGTGGCGATCGTCGAGCCGGTCCCCGGCAGCGTCAGGTTTTCGCTGGTCTTCGAGCCGGCGGCAGAGGAGATCCCGACGAGGGCGACGGCGAGGACGATCCAGGCGCCGATCACGGGCCAGTGGTGGCGGGAGCAGAACCGCCCGATCGCGTAGAGAGGGCCCGTCATTCGCGCCGGCAGTATCGCCTACGGGGCGGCGGCGGAAGTGCTGTCGCCTTCGCCTTCTTCGGCTCCGGGAGCGGGAGCGGTGCCGTTCTCGAAGGCTTCCGGCACCGTTTCGCTGGGGGTGGCGCCGAGCCCGCGGCGCAGCCAGACCAGGTGCTGGGCCTGGTTGGCGACGGTCGCCGCCAGCGTCCGCCGCGGGCCCGAGGCGGAGAGTTCGCCGATCGCGGCTATCTCGGCGGCGATCGTGCCGCTTTCCAGTTCGTAGAGGAAGGTCAGGTATTCGGCCCTGCTGTGCATGGGAGGAAGCGGGATTTCCTCCGCTTCGGCTTCGGCCGCTTCGCCCAGCCCCATCAGCTCCCGCAGCGTCCCGTCGACGTGTTCCTGTTCCTGGGCGAGGAAGCGCCGCGCGGTGTCCAGCAGCGGCGGCCCGATCCCGCGCAGGCTTTCTTCGTAGGCGAGGACCGCGCCTTCCTGGCGGGCGAGGATCCCGTTGAGGATCTCGGCGTCGGCGGCGTTTTCGGCTTCGGCGGTGCTCGAGGTCGAGTCCCCGCCGCCGCCGCAGGCGGCGAGAATCGCCGCCGTCGCAAGCAAAGCGCCCGCCCGCATGATTCGGTTCCCTGCCATGAAGACGAGAGACAGCCTATGAGCTCCGCCCGCGAGAAGTCGCTGGCGGCGCTCGCCGCCGAGGTCCACGGCTGCCGCCGCTGCCCGCGGCTGGTCGCCTGGCGCGAGGCGGTGGCGGCCGACCCGCCGCGCCGCCATCAGGGCGAGGAGTACTGGGCGAAGCCCCTGGACGGCTTCGGCGACCCGGCGGCGCGGATCGCGATCGTCGGCCTGGCGCCGGCCGCCAACGGCGCCAACCGCACCGGCCGCATGTTCACCGGCGACCGCTCCGGCGAGTGGCTCTACGCGGCGCTGCACCGCGCCGGCCTCGCCAACCGGGCCGAGTCCGAGCACCGCGGCGACGGCCTGCGCCTGCGCGACGCCTACGTCACCGCCGTCGTCCGCTGCGCGCCGCCGGCCAACAAGCCGACGCCGGGCGAGCGCGACAATTGCCTCCCCTACCTCGAGCGCGAGCTGGCGCTGCTCGACCGCAGCCGGGTGCTGGTCGCGCTCGGCTCCTTCGCCTGGGACGGCGCGCTGCGCGCGGCGCGGGCGCTGGGGGCGGAGGTGCCGCGCCCGCGACCGCGGTTCGGCCACGGCGCCGAAGCCGACCTCGGGCGCTGGCTGCTGCTCGGCTGCTTCCACCCCAGCCAGCAGAACACCTTCACCGGAAAGCTGACGGTGCCGATGATCGACGCCGTCTTCGCGCGAGCGCGGGAGCTGGCCGCTGCCCGGAGGAAACCCGCCGATCGGTCCGGCGGTCTCAAGCAATAGCCAGCAACCACGGGGGAAGAGGGGACATGAGGCGACCAAGGATCAAACGGACTGTTGAACGGATCGATACGCCCAGCGGCGATCTGTACCTGATGCGGCCCGGCGCCGACAGTGACATAGAGATCAAGAAGCCCGAGGAAAAAGACGTGCGCCTGTTGCGGGCGCTCGACGGCGAGCACACGATGGAGCAGCTCAACGAGGAGTTCGGTGAGGAGGCGGTCGCCGACGCGATCTCGAAACTGCAGGAGCTGGAAGTGGTCGAGGACGCCGCCGACGACGACCTCCTCGCCGCGGGCGAGCTCGAGCGCTTCGACCGCCAGCTGCGCTACTTCAGCGACGTCGGCCCGCGCGGCCTGACGCCGTCGGAGTGCCAGCAACGGCTACGCGAGGCGAAGGTCGCCGTGCTCGGGGTCGGTGGGCTTGGCGGCTGGTCGGCCTGGGCGCTCGCCTGCTGCGGGGTCGGCGAGATGTGGCTGGTCGACGGCGACCGGGTCGAGATCAGCAACCTCAACCGCCAGATCCTCTACACCGAGGCCGACCTCAACCTGCTCAAGGTCGAGGTCGCGGCGGCCCGGCTGCGCGCCTTCAACTCGCAGATGAAGGTGACGGCGACCGCGCGGCGCCTGGAGAGCGAGGCCGAGATCGCCGACTTCATCCACGGCGCCGACGTCGTCATCGACGCCGCCGACTGGCCCGCCCATGACATCGAGCGCTGGTGCAACTCGGCCTGCTTCGAGCTCGGCATCCCCTACATCACGATGAGCCACTTCCCGCCGATCGCCCGGGTCGGTCCTCTTTATGTGCCGGGGGCGACCGGCTGCTTCGCCTGCCAGGAGACCGCCTACCGGCGCGAGTACCCCCTCTTCGACGTCGCCGTCGAGCAGCAGCGGGCGAAGCCCTCGCCGGCGGCGACGCTGGGGCCGGCCTGCGGCCTGATCGGCGGCCAGGTCGGGATGGAGGTGATGCACCTGCTGACCGGGCTGGCCGAGCCCTCGACCCTCGGCGTCGCCCACATCTTCGACCTGCGGACGATGGAGGTGAAACGCGAGCCGGTGGTGCCCGAGCCCGGCTGCCCGGTCTGCGGCGAGATGCAGCCCGGCGACCGCGAGGCCGAGAACGGTTCGAAGGAGGCGAGCGAGGGGTAGTTTGCGGCGAGACCGATGAGGCTCGCCACCGTGATCGTGACCACCGTCCTCGCCGCCGCCCTGCTGGCCGGCTGCGGCGGCTCGTCCTCGACCAGCTCGACCTCCGGCGGCTCGACCTCCGGCGCCGGCGCCGCCAAGGCGAAGGGGTCGAGCACCGGCACGGCGCCGGCCGGGGCCAGCGCCAAGGCCTGCGCGCTCGACGCCGCCGGTACCGCCGGGCTGCGGGTCACCGGCGTCTCCTGCGGCAAGGGCCAGAAGGTCGTCCTCGCCTGGCGGCGCGGCCCCGGCTGCGAGCTCGCCGCCGGCGCCTCGCGCGGCGGCTGCAAGGCCAGCGGCTACACCTGCGAGATGACCGCGACCGAACGCGGCGTCGCCGTCAGCTGCGCGCGCCCGGGCCGCTCGATCGCCTTCACCGCGAAGGACTAGCGGCCTAGGCGCTCGGCTCGGGTTCGATCCGCCGGCTCGGGTTGAAGAAGAGGATCAGCCACATCAGCTGCGCCAGGGTCGGCGCCAGGAAGGCGATCGGGATCGAGGCGAGGAAGACGGCGGCGATGTAGCCGGCGCGGACGACGCCGCGGCGCTGTTCGGCGGGGCTGGCGGTGGTCAGGCCGGCGCGGTTGGCGTCGACGGTCATCCAGAGCCCGATCAAGACCGTCGCCGAGAGGTTGACCGCGTAGACGACGACGCCGGCGGTGCTGTTGCCGTCGTCGCCGAGGACCTTGGTGCTGAAGGGGAGCAGGACGATCGAGGCGAGGTAGAACAGGTTGAGCCCGAGCAGGCGGCCGTCGAAGGCACGGACTTCGCCGAAGAAGCGGTGGTGGACGAGCCAGAAGCGGCCGATCACGGCGAAGCTGATGCCGAAGGCGAGGAACGCTTCGCGCTGGTCCCAGAGCTGTTCCCAGACTTCGCTGCTGCTCAGCCCGGTACCGATTTTCAGGTCGAGGACCAGCAGGGTGATCGCGATCGCGAAGACGCCGTCGCTGAAGGCGACGATCCGCGAGAACTCGACCTCGTTCTCCTCGCGGCCCTTGGCGCTGTCCAGTCGGGACATCGCCAGATGATCGAGGTCGGCCGCGACGGAACCGCAGCGGCGCCGGCGATCGCGCCGATAATGAGCCGGTGCGGGAGAACCCGGCATTCGAGGTGAGCGACCCCGAGGTCGTGCGCGAGCTGATCCGCGACAACCCCTGGGCGACGCTGATCAGCGCCACCCCCGACGGCCTCGTCGCCTCCCACTACCCGGTCCTGCTCGACGAAGAGGCCGAGGGGCTGGCGCTCCTCACCCACGTCGGCCGCCCCGACGAGGAGGTCCACCGCCTCGGCGAGAGCGAGCTGATGGTGATCGTCCAGGGCACCCACGGCTACGTGTCGCCCGGCTGGTATGAGCCCTCCGAGCGCCTGGTGCCGACCTGGAACTTCACCGTCGCCCACTGCCACGGCGTGCCCGAGCTGCTCGGCGCCGAGGAGAACCTGGCGGTGCTGACCCGCCTGGTCGAGCACTTCGAGCGCGAGCTGCCCGAGCCCTACGTCCTCAGCCCCGAGTACGGCGCCCCGATCGCCCGCGGCACCGTCGGCCTCCGCATCCCGATCGCCCGCTTCACCTGCAAGCGCAAGCTGAGCCAGAACAAAGACCCCGCAACCCGCCGCCGCGTGATCGAGGCCCTCCGCGAGCCCGGCCCCTACCACCACCCAGCCCTCGCCGACGAGATGGAACGCGAGCTGCGATCCCTCCTAGAATGAGTCCCGCGCGCCGGCGTAGCTCAGTTGGTAGAGCACTTCATTCGTAATGAAGGGGTCATCGGTTCAAGTCCGATCGTCGGCTCTGGGGCCCGTGGAAGCCGTTCAAAGGCTTTCGAGCAGGAGGAAGAAGAGCAGCAGGTCGCTGCCGCGGCCCAGTTCGACGTGGTCGAATTCAGGGCCGGTCAGGGGGAATCGGGGGTAGCCGGGGAAGTTGACGGCGAGGTCGCCGTCCCAGGTCTGCTGGCCGTCGGCGGTGGAGCGGAAGGTGCCGCTGCCGTGGAAGGGCGAGGGCGGCGTCAGCTTGGCGTGGGTGAGGGCGTCGTCGGCGACGAACTTGGCCTTCGCACCGAGCAGCAGCGCCGTGCGCAGGATCGCCATCCGGCCCTTGGCGGTGAGCGTCGAGGCGAGATAGTCGCTCCGGCCGTCTTCGTCTTCGAGAGCGAGGAAGTTGACCTGGGTGATGCCGTGGTGCCAGGTCGCCTTCAGGTACGAGGATTCCTCTTCGTTGTTGACGTTGCTGCCACTGCCCGAGGCGCGGGCGCGGGCTGCGCGCCGGTTCGGGCTCTTTTCCTTGCAGCCCTGGTCGATTTCGAGGATCGAGCCTTTGGCGCGCTTGACGTCGACCTTGATGTAGTCCCCTTCGCCGCGGAAGTGAAGCCTGCCGACGAAGACGCCGCGCCGGTGCGACAGGCCGAAGCCCCGGAAGCACCCCGCCGACGAGCCCCCGCCACGGCTGGCCGCGGGCCGGAAGCGCATCGAGATCGAGCCGAGCTTCCCGAACGACGCCTGCAGCCGCCCGCGCGTCACGGTGCCGCGGACGACGTAGGTCGTTGCCCTGGCGCTGCGGCCATAGTCGCGTTCGACCGTAATCCCAACCACGTCTCGGAGACCGAACGCATTCACCACGTAGCCGCTGGCCGTCTTCAGTTCCAGTCCGGCGAGGAAGGGCTGGTTGGAGCGCCGCTCACCGTTGCTGTGCTGGCGCGCCAGCGCATGGATCACCTGCCGCATCTGCTGTGAGGCCTCGGACCGCGCGGCTGCCCCGGCCGCCGGCACCAGGGCCAGCGCCACCGCCGCCAGCAGCGCGATCGTCGCCACGCGCCTCATCGAACCTGCCCCGCTTCGTGGTAGAGCCGCGCCACTTCCTTGCCGAAGTAGGAGCCGTAGACGGTCTGCTGGTCGTCGGGGTAGCCGTAGTTGGTGACCGAGTTGAGCAGGCCGTGGCGGATCGTCCAGCCGCCGCCGGAGGCGCCGCCGCTGACCCGACACTGGACGCCGAGGTTGAGCGGGCCGCTGCCGGTGATCGAAGCGGGGTCATGCCCCAGAAAAGCCCGCCCCGGACAGATCCTCTGCGTTTCGCCGTCGAAGGGCCGCGCGACCGGGTAGCCGTGGATGTCGAAGACCTGGCTCGCCTTCAGCCCTGCGGCGAAGCCGGCGGCGCCAACCGCCGCCCCCAGGCGCTGGCCGCGTTCGTTGCGGCCGACGACGGCGACCGCGACGTCGGCGTTCTCGTTGCCTTCGCGCAGCCAGCGCGGCGTCGCGTTCAGCCACTTGGCGGGGAAGACGCCGAACGGGCGCTGCCCGTAGCGATAGCCGGGGACGAAGATCCACTGGTCCCGGAACCACTCGCCGTGGCGGCCGCCGCTGTTGACGCAGTGAGCGGCCGTGATCACGACGCTGAGGTTGGGAGCGTTGACCGAGGTGCCCGAGCAGCGCCCGAAGCTGAGGAAGTCCTCGAAGAAGATGACGCCGTTGACCCGGTAGGCGGGTGCGGTCGGGTCGGCGACCTGTTCGAAGTTGGTCGTCGCGGCGCTCGACGCCGTGGCGGTGGCCGCCGAGTCGCTCGCCGCCGTCAGCGGCGGCACCACCAGCGGCCGCCCGCGCTCGGCGCTCGCATACGCGCTGCCGCCGCCACGCCGGGCCGGCGGCGTGACCTCGATCGGCTTCGCCCGCGCCATCCGCGCCGGCGTCCAGAAGCGGGCGGCGTTGCGCGCCGTACCGGCCGTGACGGCGACCCCGGCCGCCGCGACGGCGGGAACGGAGATGGCAAACGCTGCGACGACGACCGCCAGCAGGGCACTGAAGCCGGCGAGCGCCCGCTTTGGCCCCCGGCCAGGCGCATTCATTGGCAGCAGTCTACTTGCGCGCTCGGGCTTCCTCTGAGCGAGCGACCAGCCGCGCCTGGATCGCCTCCGCGTAGACGCCGTGGCGGCTGTGCGAGGGCCGCACGTCGGCGACGCCGTAGGCCTCGGCCATCGCCCGCGCCAGGGTGCGCTTGAAGGTCGGGCCGTGCCAGGCGTGCGCTTCGGCGGCGCGGCCGACGTGGAGGTGGGTCAGCTCGTGCAGCAGCGTCTCCAGCACGTCGCCTGGTCGGACGCCGGGGTAGGCGGTGACGGAGAGGCGGAACTCGGAGGGGACGGCGAAGCCGAGCCGGTTCGGCGGGCGGCTGGCGCGGCGCACCTTGAGCTCGGGCGGGCGCTGCGCGAGCGGGCCGTCGGCGAAGACCGGCAGCGCCCGCAGCCGCTCCATCTCGCGGTCCAGGGCGACGCCGGCGACGGCATAGTAGGACGGCGGGCGTCGGCGCGGCGCCGGCGCGGGGGTCCGTCGGCGCAGCCTCATCGCTGGCAGCGCGGGCACCAATAGGTGGTGCGGTTGGCGTCGCCCTGGCCGCGGGCCGCGAGGGGGCCGCCGCAGGCCGGGCACGGGCCCTGGCGGCGGTAGACGGAGAGGCGCTTGCGGCCGCCGGCGGCGACCGCGGCCAGCATCTGCTCGCGGGCGGCGGCGAGCACCGCGGCCAGCTCCTCGTCGGAGAGCTCGCCGACCGCGCGCCAGGGATCGACCCGGGCGGCGAAACAGGACTCGCTCTTGAAGATGTTGCCGATCCCGGCGACCGCGGTCTGGTCGAGCAGCGCGTCGCCGAGCCCGCGCGCCGGGTCGCGCCGCAGGCCGGGCAGCGCCGCCATCGGCTCGAAGTCCGCGGCGAGGACGTCGGGGCCGAGCCGGGCGAGCTCGGGGTCGCGCCGGGCCCGCGCCGCCGGCAGCACCCGCAGCGTCGGGCCGCCGAACTGCACGGCCTCCTCCCGCTCGCCGCCCAGCACCGCCCAGGCGGCCGAGCGCGAGCGACGCCAGCGAGCACCGCGCGGATACAGGTGCCAGCCGCCGTTCATCCCCAGATGGCTATGGAGGACGAGGTCGCCGTCGAAGTGGAGCAGCAGGTGCTTGCCGCGCGCCTGCGCTCGCTCCAACCGATGTCCGTCGAGCCGCGATACGCCGACCGCCTGCCCGCGCGGATTCGGTGCCGCCGCGCTCAACGCCTCGCCGCCGAGCGCCGCCTCGAGCCGCCGCGCCAGGCGCAGGATCGTGTCGCCCTCAGCCATCGACCCATCATGACCATCGCGGCGCAGCGGCTAGGCTGAAGGCGATGGGCCGATGCCGCAAGAGCGATCCGCTGGCGCGAGGAGCGGTGCTGGCGGTGGCCGCCGGGCGAGTCGCGATCGGCATCGGCACGCTCCTGGCGACGCGGCCGGCCCTGCGCGGCCTCGGCTTCGCCGAGACCGACGCCTCCGGCACCGCGCTGGCGAAGCTCGCCGGCGGCCGCGACCTCGCCCTCGGCCTCGTCACCCTCGCGGTCCGCGACGAGCCGGCCGCGCTGCGCGCCGCCGCTCTCGCCGCTGCCGCCCTCGACGCCGCCGACGCCGCCACCTTCGCCCTCGCCGGCACCGACCCGCGCACGCGCGACGCCGGCGTCCGCGGCTTCGTCTCCGGCGCCGCGGCCGCCGGGCTCGGCTTCTGGGCCTGGCGCCGCCTCTGAGCGACGAAACCGCGATTCGGCGCCATATAGGCGCCGAATCGCAGACTCGCTAGCTCTCCCCGGCGCCGTTGCCGTTGCCGTCGCGGAAGCCGACGGGGGTCTTGGTGAAGTCGTGGGTCTCGATCACGCGGTCGATCAGGCCGTACTCGAGCGCCGCCTGCGGCTGGAAGAATTTGTCACGTTCCATGTCGAGCTCGATCTGGTCCTTGGGCTGGCCGGTGTGCTTGACGTAGATGTCGTTGAGGCGGTCGCGCAGCCCCAGCACCTCTTTGGCGTGGATCTCGATGTCGCTGGCCTGGCCTTCGAAGCCGCTGCTCGGCTGGTGGATGAGGATGCGGCTGTTGGGCAGCGCCATCCGTTTGCCTTTGGCGCCGCCGGTGAGGATCAGCGACCCGGCCGACATCGCGATCCCGTAACAGATCGTCTGCACGTCGGGTTTGATGAACTGCATCGTGTCGTAGATCGCGAGGCCGGCGTAGGCGGAGCCGCCGGGCGAGTTGAGGTAGAGGCTGACGTCCTTGTCGGGGTCCTCGGCCTCGAGGTGCAGGAGCTGGGCGATGATCAGGTTGGCGAGGTCCTCCGTCACCGGTTCCCCGAGGAAGATGATGCGCTGCGCGAGCAGGCGGCTGTAGATGTCAAACGAGCGCTCGCCACGGGCGGTTTGCTCGACGACCATCGGTACCAGGGGCAATTGGGTCTCCCATTCCTTTCGTTGATGTGCAACTATGTAGTTGCGTGTCCACGCTAGCACACACGGTAGCTCGCTCGCTCCTCCTCGACGCTCCCGCCGCGGAGGTCTGGGAGGCGATCACCGACCCGGCGGCCCTCGGCGAGTGGCTCGCGGCCGAGGTCGAGATCGACCCGCAGGCGGGCGGCGAGCTGGTCTGCCGCTTCGAGGACGGCGAGGAACGGCGCGGCGAGGTCGAGCTGGTCGAGGAGGCCGAACGCCTCGCCTTCCACTGGTGGCGCCGCGAGGGCCCCACCCGCGTCGAGCTCACCCTCGACCCCGTCGCCCACGGCACCCTCCTAACCGTCACCGAGACCTCCACCGGCCGATGGGCCGATTTGTCTCTCTACGGTGGACATTTCGGCCCGTCGGCGGCCGTCCCTTCGGCGGCGTGGGAGCGGCCGCTTGCCGCGCTGCGGCTCGCGGTCGGGCGGCTGGTGCTCGCCTGAGCGCCGTGCCCGCGCCCGAGCCAGCCGCCGGCGCCGAGGTCGACGCCGTCTTCGCCGCGCTCGCCGACCCCACCCGCCGCCACCTGGTCGAAGCGCTCGCCGCCGAACCGGGGGCGACCGCGACCGGGCTCGCCGCGCGGCTGCCGATCAGCCGCCAGGCGGTCGCCAAGCACCTGAAGCTGCTCGACGAGGCCGGGCTCGTCAGCCGCCACCGCCGCGGCCGCGAGGCGCTGTTCGAGCTCGAGACCGAGCCGCTGGCGGCGGCGGCGGCCTGGATCGGCGCCGTCGGCGCCGAGTGGGACGAGAGCCTCGGCCGCCTCGGCCGCCTGCTCAGCTCCCGTCGGGGCTGAACTTGTAGCCGACGCCGCGCACGGTCAGGACCAGCTCCGGCCGCTGCGGGTCGCGCTCGACCTTCTGGCGCAGGTTCGAGATGTGGACGTCGCAGGCGCGCTCGTCGCCGTCGAACTCGGTCTGCCACAGCTCCTCCATGATCTGCGCGCGGCTGAACACCTCGCCCGGGCGCCCGACCAGCAGGCGCAGCAGCTGGAACTCCGAGCGGGTCAGGTTGACCGGCCGGCCGCGCACGGTGGCGACGTGGCGGACGAGGTCGATCGAGACCGGCCCCGACTCGATCTTCACCGCCTGCGCCAGCGGCGAGCGGTCGAGTTCGCGGCGCCGCAGCTGGGCGCGGACGCGGCCGAGCAGCTCGCGCACCGAGAAGGGCTTGGTCACGTAGTCGTCGGCGCCGACCTCGAGCCCGACCACCTTGTCGACCTCGGCGTCCTTGGCGGTGAGGACGATGATCGGCACCGCGCTGCGCGAGCGCACGTCGCGGCAGATGTCGAGACCGCTCGGCCCCGGCATCATGATGTCGAGGATCAGCAGGTCATAGGGGATGCCGTTGCCGAGCAGCGAAGCCGCCTCGTCGCCGTCGGCGGCCGCGGTCACCTCGAAGCCCTCCTGGGTGAGGGCGTAGCCAACCGAGTCGCGAACCGACGGCTCGTCGTCGGCGATCAGGATCCGTCCACTGCTCATCTGTCTCTCCAGCTCCTATTCATCTCATGCCACCGGGGTCGGGCTCGGCTGCGCGACGGGGAGGCGAACCCAGAAGGTCGACCCCTCCCCCTCGACGGAGTCTGCCCCAATCTGACCACCCATCACGTCCACCATGCGCCGCGCGATCGCCAGCCCGAGGCCGAAGCCCTCCTGCTTGCGCGACTCGCTGCGACGGTAAAAGCGCTCGAAGACGCGCTCGATCTCGGCCGCGGGGATGCCGGTGCCGGTGTCGATCACCTCGAGCACGATCTCGGCGGCGCCGTCGTGCCGGGCGCGGATCGTCACCGTGCCCGGCGGCGGCGTGTTCTTGAAGGCGTTGGTGAGGAGGCCGATCAGCACCTGGCGCAGCAGCGTCGGGTCGCCGCTGACCGCCAGCTCGGGCTCGACCTCGACCTCGAGCGCGACGTGCGGCGGCGGCTCGACCGCGGCGACGACGTCGCGGACGGCGACGCGGACGTCGACCACCTCGTTCTCGGCGGCGCCGCGGGACTCGACCCGGGCCAGGGTCAGCAGCGACTGCGTCAGCCGGTTCATCCGCTCGGCGTCTTCGGCGAGGCGGTTGAGGAAGTGGTCGCGGTCGCGCGGCTCGTTTTTGGCGCCGCTCTGCAGAACCTCGATCGCGCCCGAGATCCCCGCCAGCGGGTTGCGCAGCTCGTGCGCCGCGTTGGAGACGAAATCGGCTTCGGCGAGCTCGCGGCGCAGCTCGTCGGTGCGGTCGCGCAGGACGGCGAGGACGGCGCGCTCGTCGGGCAGCGAGCGGGCGGTCATCGCGTAGGCGCGGTCGCCGATCCGCAGCGCCGGGTGAGCCGAGAAGCCGACCTCCGAGGCGCGGTGCAGCTGCGGCAGGATCGGCTCCGGCGGCTGGCCGTTGGCGGCGAGCATGCGGGTCGCGGCGCGGTTGGAGAAGCGAACCGGTCCTTCGTAGTCGACGACCATCACCGCGTCGGTGAGGCCGTCGAAGATCGCCGCCAGCTTGTTGCGGTCGGCGGTCAGCACGCCGAAGCTCTCCTTCAGCGAGGCGCGCATCGAGTCGAGGGCGCGGGCGAGGTCGCCGATCTCGTCGGGGCCGGAGACGTTGAGCGGCGCGTCGAAGGAGCCACCGGCCATTTCGCCGGCGGCGCGGGCGAGGCGGGCGACGCGGTGGGAGATCGCGACCGCGATCAGGAAGCCGGCGAGGACGCCGATCAGCACGGCGCCGATCAGCGCCTGGCGGTTGTCGCCAAACAGGTACACGGCCCCGGTCGTGATCAGGCTGACGGCGGCGAAGGCGCCGGTCAGCCAGAGGCGCATGCCGATCCGAGGCCCGTTCGAGCGCCGCTTCAAAGGCAGCTCGTTTTTGCTTGCCATGAAGATTTACTAACACAAACCATGCGCTTTTGTTAGCGACGGTGCGAGTTGCGGTTGGGCTTCGTGGGAGAATCGTGCGGTCGTGCGGACTCTTGTGTTCATTCCTGCCTGGAACGAGCAGGCCTCGATTGGGGCGGTGATCGCGGATGTCCGCGAGACGATCCCCGCTGCCGACATCCTCGTCGTCGACGACGGCTCGACCGACGCCACCGCAGAGCGAGCGCGGGAAGCGGGGGCGCTGGTCGCCTCGCTGCCGTTCAACCAGGGGCTCGGCGCGGCGCTGCAGACCGGCTACCTCTACGCACTGCGCGAGGGCTACGAGGCCTGCGCGCACCTCGACGCCGACGGCCAGCACCCGCCGCGCGAGGTGGCGCGGCTGCTGGAGGAGATCACCTCCGACCGCGCCGACCTGGTGATCGGCTCCCGCTACCACGCCGCCGCGGGCGAGGCCCAGGGCGACGACTACCGCCCGACGATCTCGCGCCGGATCGGGACCAGCGTCTTCCGCTTCTTCCTCACCCTGGCGACGCGCCAGCGCTTCACCGACACGACCAGCGGCATGCGCGCCGCCAACCGCCGCGTGATGGCCCTGTTCAGCGAGAACTACTCGCCGGACTTCGCCGAGATCGAGTCGCTGCAGCTCGCCGTGCGCCAGGGCCTGCGGGTCGAGGAGCTGCCGGTGCGGATGCTGGAGCGCAAAGGCGGCTCCTCCTTCCTGACGCCGGTGCGCTCGGCCTTCTTCATCTTCAAGGGCCTGGTCGTGCTGCTCGTCGGCCAGTTCCGCCCGCGCCAGGTGGAGCACTGAGCGTGGCGTTCCTCCTTGCCGCCCAGGCCGACTCGGTCCGCCTCACCTCGCAGACGCGGGTCATCGCCGCGATCCTGGCGATCGCCTTCATGTTCCTGGTCCTGGAGCTGATCCGGCGCAACCGCCTGCAGGAGCGCTACAGCGTGATCTGGTTCATCGCCGGCCTCGGGATGCTCGCCGGCGCCGCCTTCCCCGGCCTGCTGCAGGTGGTCGCCGACGCGATGGGCGTGCGCGACACCAACGTCGCCCTCTTCTCGATCGTCCTCTTCTTCCTGCTCGGGCTGGCGCTCAACTTCAGCGTCATCATGTCGCGCCAGGCCGCCCAGATCACCCGCCTCGCCCAGGAACGCGCCCTTGAGGGAGTACGCAAAGACGAGTCTCAGACGTCGCTAGGCAAGGACGCAGGGAGCCGGAGTAGCAGCGCTACTTCGGCGACCGAGGACGCCGCATAGCGGCGTCTGAGACCGTCCGCTCGAGCCTAAAAAACAAAGCTTCGAGGGCTAGCTCCTCGGATACGTTGAGCTCGAGGCTGCGCCGGGTCTGCGCCACCAGCTCCGCGCCGCGGCGCGGCGCCGCCGGGTCGAGGCCCTGCGCCTGTTCGCGCAGCGTCTCCAGCCGGTCGCGGTTGTAGACGACCTCCTCGGCCCCGCTGGCGAGCGCCGCGAGGTCGCGCAGCCAGGCGGCGGTCAGCTCCAGGCCGAGGTCGAGGATCTCGGTGCGACGGCGGCGGCCGGCGCGTTTGGCCTCGTCGGAGAGGTCCTTGGCGCTGCGTTTGATCCCGGCCTCGGTCTCCGCCTCGAGCGCCTCGCGGGTAGCCGCTTCGGCCTCCTCCCCCGCCTGCTCGGCGCGACTCAGCAGGGCTTTCCACGGCGCGCCGGAGACCTCGCCGTCCAGCGCCGCGCTGACCGCCTTCTCGACCTCCCCCCGCAAAGCCCGCCCGACCTCCGAGAGCAACAGCCGCCCCCGCTCCCCATCCCCCGCCGCCAGCCGCGCCGCCGCCGCAACCTCGTCCGGCCGGCGGGCCGAAATGTCCACCCCTGATGGACTTTTCGTCCCGTCGGCCCCTGGGGTAGCGGCTAGCTCGGCTTCTAGGACCGCTACGGGGAGGGGGGCGAAGTCGATCGGTTGGCAGCGGGAGGCGACGGTGTCGAGCAGCGCGTCGGGCTCGGAGGTGATCAGGATCAGGTGGGCGAACTCGGGGGGCTCCTCGAGCGTCTTCAGCAGCGCGTTCTGGCTCTCGTCGCGCATCGCCTCCGCCGCCTCGACGACGAAGACCCGCTTGCCGCCCTCGAACGGCCGGTAGGCGGCGGCGCGGATCACCCGTTCGCGCACCTCCTCGACCAGGTGCTGGG
>JBEHWY010000024.1:0-30504 GCA_048498975.1 Actinomycetota bacterium
AACGTCGAGGAGGGCCAGACCTTCGGGATGGAGCTCGAGTTCACCGAGGGCATGCAGTTCGACAAGGGCTACATCTCGCCCTACATGGTCACCGACCAGGACCGCATGGAGGCCGTGCTCGAGGAGCCCTACATCCTCATCGCCAACCAGAAAATCGGCTCCGTGCGGGACATCCTGCCGGTGCTCGAGCAGGTGATGCAGGGCGGCCGTCCGCTGCTGATCGTCGCCGAGGACGTCGAGGGCGAGTGCCTCGCGACCCTCGTCGTCAACAAGCTCCGCGGCACCTTCACCGGCGTCGCCGTCAAAGCCCCCGGCTTCGGCGACCGCCGCAAGCGGATGCTCGAGGACATCGCGATCCTCACCGGCGGCGAGGTCATCACCGAGGAGATGGGCCTGAAACTGGAGAACACCCAGCTCGCCCAGCTCGGTAAAGCCCGCCGCATCGTCGTCTCCAAGGACACCACCACCGTGATCGACGGTGCCGGTTCCGCCGACGACATCAAAGGCCGGATCAAGCAGATCAAACAGGAGATCGAGAACACCGACTCCGACTTCGATCGCGAGAAGCTCCAGGAGCGTCTCGCCAAGCTGGCCGGCGGTGTCGCCGTGGTCAAGGTCGGCGCTGCCACCGAGACCGAGATGAAGGAGAAAAAGCACCGCGTCGAGGACGCGCTGCAGGCGACCCGCGCCGCGCTCGAGGAGGGCGTCGTGCCGGGTGGCGGCGTCGCGCTGCTCAACGCCCAGAGCGGTCTGGACCCGGAGAAGCTCGCCGACGACCCCGACGAGGTCACCGGCGCCCGGATCATCCACCGCTCGCTCGAGGAGCCCGTCCGTCAGATCGCCGAGAACTCCGGCGAGGAGGGCTCGGTCGTCGTCAACAAGGTCCGCGAGCTGAAGGCCGGCGAAGGCCTCAACGCCGCGACCGGCGAGTACGGCGACCTGATCAAGGCCGGCGTCATCGACCCGACCATGGTCACCCGCTCGGCGCTGCAGAACGCGGCCTCGATCGCGAAGAACATCCTCGTGACCGAGGCGATCATCGCCGAACCGCCGGAGGACAACGCCGGCGGCGGCATGCCCGGCGGTATGCCGGACATGGGCGGCATGATGTAAGGACGCAGGAACTCGGCCCGGTCGCCCTGCGCCGCGTCAGACGGCGGCGGGGCGGCGCCGGGCGGTGTCCTCGAAAGCCCGGATAGCGCTGCTATCCGGGCTTTCTGCGTCCTAGCCCGACTTGCCCCGGCGCCGTCTGCCACTGGCGCATGTCTCCCGGGACGAGTTCCTGCGTCCCGCCGTAGCGGCTCCCCTGCCGCACCCCGGCCTTCCGGGCCGGGCACGCCAGTCGGGACGCTGGCGCATGTCTCCCGGGACGAGTTCCTGCGTCCCGCGTAGCGGCTCGCCAGCCGCACGCCCCGGCCTTCCGGGGCGGGAGAGGACCAGCCGGGCGTGGCCGTGACGGTTCGGCCCGACTCCCGCGACGAAATCGGCACGAAGTGCGCGCCACAAGCGCGCTCCGCCCCTTCAGCCTGGGCCCCATGCCCACCGCCCCCAAGACCTCGGTTGCCGACGGGACGATTTCGGGTGATAGTCACCCGAAATCGTCCCGTCGGCGCCAGGTTGACGTAGCGGTTTCGAGGTTGGCAGAGGGGCAGCATGGACTCGTCACGCTGGGGCAACTTGAAGGGCTTGGCCTATCCGCCAGCGACGTCAAGGAACGGCTTCGGGCCGGTCGTCTGCACCGCGTGCATCAGGGCGTCTTCGCTGTCGGGCATCGCGTGTTGCCGCGGGAGGGCTGGCTGCTCGCTGCGGTGAAAGCGAGTGGAGCCGATGCGGTTCTCTCGCATCGGTCGGCCGCAGTCCTGTGGGGGATGCTGGCGGAGCGGGACGGGGACGACACGATCGACGTCACCGCGCCCAATCGGCGGGGGAGGGCGCCGGACCCGATCCGCGCCCACCGCGACGGCCAGCTCGTCGCCGCGGACCGCACGGTCTATCGGGGCGTGCCGTGCACGACGCCGGCCCGAACTCTGCTCGACCTCGCAGGCGTCGTGCCGGTTTGGGAGTTGAAGCGAGCGCTCGCTCAGGCGGAAGTTCTGCGCATCGTGAGGCACTCCACCCTGCGGGCGCTGATCCGCCGCTGCCGCGGACGCCGGGGCGTCGCGCGTCTCCGCCTCGTGCTCGACGAAATCCACCCGCAAAGGAAGCGCACCCGTAGCGAGCTTGAGGGCATGTTCCTGGACATGTGCCAGCGCTTCGGGCTCCCCTCCCCCGAGGTCAACGTCAAGCTCGAGGTCGATCGCGGCTTCCTCGAGGCGGACTTCCTCTGGCGCGAGGCGAAGCTGATCGTCGAAGCCGACAGCCGCCAATTCCACGACACCGACAGCGCCTTTCTCACCGACCGCCGCCGCGAACAGCGCCTACAGGTCGCCGGCTGGCGCGTAACCCACACCACCTGGGAGCAAGTCGAACACGAACCCCGGCCGCTCGCCAACACCATCCGCCGCCTCCTCGCCCAACGCTAGGCCGACGGGCCGATTTCGGGCGAGAACCACAAGAAATAGGCCCGTCGGCCCCCTCGCGCTACTTCTTGGGTTCCTTGGGCGGCAACGGGGCGAAGAGGCCGGCGTTCCATTCGGCGTAGGCGAGGAAGCTGGCGCGGCGGATCTTCTGGCGCAGGGTGTTGACGACGCGGGGGTAGTGGGCGATGTCGTAGGGGTTTTCGGCGGCGTTGCCGAAGCCGTTGTAGTAGACGAGCATCCGCACCCGGGGGTGCTTCACGGTCCAGCTGATCAGCTGCTTGACGAAGCGCGGATCGTCGCCGCCGTCCGCCGCCCACTCAGTCACCGCGACCGGCCTACGCTTCCACTGCTTGGCCGCGTAGAAACGGTTGAGGTCCTTCCAGACCGGATACTGGGAGTAGAAGTCGGTCCCGACCCAGTCGACCCAGCGTTCGCCGGGCCAGTAGTTGCCGGGGAAGTTGCCCTTCACCCGCGGCGAGCCGCCCGGCAGCGGGCTCCAGATGATGCTGATCGGCGCCGCCGGCAGCGAGGTCGGGTTCGGCCCCTTGGTCCGGTTCAGCGGCGGCAGCCCGATTTCCGCCAGGGTCGCGTTGATCCCTTCCAGGCTCTGTCCGCCGCGCGCGATCGCGACGATCCGGCGGAACGCCTGCTTGTACCAGTAGCGCGTGTGCTGGCCGTCTTCTTTCCAGGTCCCGTCGCAGTTGATCGGCGACCAGTCGTTGAGGCAGCGGTTCGGCTCGCCCAGCGGCCGGACGTAGGACGGCACGCCGCGGGCGGCGAAGAAGGTGTTGAGCTGAAGCAGGTAGTCGTCGCCGCCGCCGAGCGCGATTTCAGCCGGCGTGATCAGCTCCCTCAGCGTCTGGTCGTCGGCGGTGGAGATGTGGAGGATCGGCCGGGTCGCCGTTTCCCGCCAGCGTTCGTAGGCTTCGTTGAGGCTGTTGCCCCAGGGATGGAAGGTCTCCAGCAGCGCCGGGTGCTTGCCGGTCTGGGCGGCGAATTCGTTGAAGTCGGCGGTGGCGCCGCGGTCGCTGACGCCGAGCAGCACGTTGGACTTCGGCGGCACCAGCGTCTGCGCCGGCGCCTGCGCGGCGAAGAGGGCGGCGAGGAGCGCCGCCAGTGCAAAAGCCCGTCCGAGGTGTCGCCGGCCCATGCCCAACCCTTCGCGGTCGGGAGCCGAGGGCCTGCGTGCCGGACGGTGGTCCTGGGGGTGCATCGAGACCTCCGAAGTCGCTTGCGTCGACCTAGGGTCTGCAACACGAGCCGACGGGGATCGGAGCGCCCCGGTCGCCCTGGTCAGGGAATCGAGGGGGAGGGCAGCGGGTCGCCGGCGTTGGGATGCGCGAAGGCGAGCAGGTCAGGGCTCTTGCTGAATTCGCGTTTCACCACTTCGGCGGTCGGCTTGTAGCTTTCGAGGTTGAACGCCTCCTCTTTCTTGTAGCCGACGTAGTAGACGAGCATCCTCATCCGCCAGCGTCGCTGCAGCGCCCACCGGATCACCTTCTTGGCGAATTCGGGGTTGTTTTTCGTCACGCCCCACTCCGCCAGCCCGAACGGCTCACCGTGCAGGTAGTCCATGGAGTAGAGGTGATCGAGGTCCTTGAAATCCTGGTTGTCGTAGAAGTCGGGCGCGACCAGGTCCACCCATTCTTCGCCGGGCCAGAAGTTCCCCGGGTAGTTGCCCGTCATCCTCGGCGACCCGGCGGTCAGCGTGCTCCAGACGACCGCCACCGGCGGGCTCGGCAGCGTCGCCGTCACCGGCAGCCCGCTCTGCACCGCCGGCAGCTTGATCGCCGCCAGCTTGGCGTTGAGCTGCTGGATCGTCGCCCCCCCGTGGACGATCGTGTAGATCCTGCGGAAGGCCTGGATGTACCAGGCCTGGGTGTGGTTGCCATCGCGCAGCTTCTGGTTGCAGGTATACGTCGACCAGACGTTTTCGCAGCGGTTGGGCTCGCCGAGCGGCCGGATGAAGGCCGGCAGGTTGCGGCTGGCGAAGAATTCGTTGATCCCGAGCAGGTATTCGTCGCCCTTGCCGAGCGCGATGTCCTTCGGCGAGATGACCTCGCCGCTGCCTTCCTTCTTGGTGTCGAGGTGGAGCATCGGCCGGGTCTGGGTTTCCTGCCAGTGCCTCAGCGGGTTGTTCGCCTTGAAGTGCCCCATCCAGCGGACGAACGTGTGCAGGATCGCCGGGTGCCTTCCGGTCAGTTCGGTGAACGCCTTGACACCGGTGACGCTGTTACTGCCCCCTTTGTCGTTGACTCCGAGGAAGAGCCGCCCGGCTGGTGGCATCGGCGACTGCGCGGGGAGCAGCGCCGTCGCCTGACCGGGTGCGAGCGCCGCGAGCGTCGCGGCGAGCGCCAGCGCTCCGCTAATTCTCCGCCAGGACATCGGCCATCCGCCGCGGCTCGACCCCGAGGCTCGCGGCGTCGGCGGTCCCGCGGTCGCT
Organism: Actinomycetota bacterium; assembly: GCA_048498975.1. Lineage (GTDB taxonomy): Bacteria > Actinomycetota > Thermoleophilia > Solirubrobacterales > 70-9 > VAYN01. The sequence continues at coordinate 4,963 of JBEHWY010000024.1, forward strand.
CACCATCGGCACCTCCATCAACTCCGCCTCCTCCCAAGTTGCGAAGACAGCCTCACCAAAAAAGAATCGCAGAGCAATGAGACCTGAACGTACCAAATTAAGCGGGATGTGCACCAGGGGCCGCGGCCGGCCGGCGATGCGGCTGACCAGGTCCGACATCTGGTCGTAGCTGAGCGTCTCCGGCCCGGCCAGCTCATAGCGCGAGCGCTGCTCGCCGCCGGCGCCGAGCGCGGCGACCACGCAGCGGGCGACGTCCTCGGCCCAGATCGGCTGGAAGACGGCCTGGCCGTCGCCGGAGACCGGCAGCACCGGCAGGAAGGAGAAGCGCCGCAGCAGCGTGATCCAGGGGTCGCTGCGGTCGTAGACGATCGAGGGGGCGAAGACCGTCGTCTGCAGGGGGGAGGAGAGGACCGCGCGCTCGGCCACCCACTTGGCGCGGAAGAAGCGCGTGCGCTGGGCGGCGAAGGCGTCGAGGGCGCTGAAGAAGTGGAAGCGCTCGACCCCCTCGCGCTCGGCCGCGCGCAGCAGCCGCACCGTCGCCAGCCCGTTCAGCTCCTCGATCCGCTTCGGCGGCTGGTCGCGGATCGTCGCCGCCAGGTGGATCACCGTGTCGACGCCGCGCAGCGCCTGGCGCACCAGGCGCGGGTCCGACATCTCGCCGAGGTCGCCGAGCGTGATTTGCACGTCGACCCGGTGCGGGCCCAGCCGCCGCGGCTCGCGGACCAGGCAGCGCACCTCCTCGCCGCTCTCCAGCAGCAGCGGCAGCAGCCGCGATCCGACGCTGCCGGTGGCCCCGGTCAGGAGCAGCATCGGCTTCGAACCTCTCGCTTCAGACCCTGCATGGCGGCGTCCAACCTTAGATGGTCACCCCCGTCACTTCGCACGCAGCGGCCCCACATCCCTAAAATGTGCGCTCGCTCTAGGCGGGGGCCTTCGGTCTTCGTCCCGGCACCAAAAAGAACCAGGAGATTCATCGAATGACCTACGTCATCGCCGAGCCGTGCATCGGCCAGAAGGACAACTCGTGTGTCGAGGTCTGCCCGGTCGACTGCATCCACCCGACGCCTGACGAGCCCGACTACGATTCGGTCGAGCAGCTCTACATCGATCCTGACGAGTGCATCGACTGCGATGCCTGCGTCGAGGCCTGTCCGGTGGACGCCTGCTTTGCCGAGGACCAGCTGCCGGCCGAGTGGGCGAAATTCGCGGAGATCAACGCGAACTACTACAAGAGCCAGGCTGCCTAGCCCAGCTCGCACCAGCTTCGAGAAGGGCCGCCCAGGGGCGGCCCTTTTTCGTGGCCGCGGCGCCCGCGCGTAGGATCGGCGCGCCCGATGGTCCACGTCGACTCTGAGTCCTTCTTCGTCGTCGTCCTCGTCGCCGCGATCGCCGCGGTGACGGTCACCGTCGCCCCCGGCAGGCTGGTCGCGCCGGTCGTCGTCTTCGAGCTCGGGCTCGGGATCCTCGTCGGCCCCCACGTCTTCGACATCGCCGCCACCGACGAATTCATCCTCTTCTTCGCCAAGCTCGGGCTGGGGATGCTGTTCTTCTTCGCCGGCTACGAGATCGACTTCCGGCGGATCCGCGGCCGGCCGCTGCGGCTCGGCCTCGCCGGCTGGGCGATCTCGATCGCCCTCGCCTACGGCCTCTGCGGCCTCGCCATCGCCGTCGGCCAGATCGAGTCCGTCCTCTACATCGGCACCGCGCTGGCGACCACCGCGATGGGCACGCTGATCCCGATCCTGCGCGACGAGGGGGAGATCGGAACCAGGTTCAGCACCTACCTGATGGCCGCCGGGGGCGCCGGCGTCTTCGGCCCGATCGCCCTGCTCACCGTCTTCCTCTCCACCGATCACCCGGTGCACGAGGCGCTGATCCTGCTCGCCTTCGTCGTCCTCGCCACCGCCGTCGCCTTCGCCTCGATCGGCCTCGCCTGGCGCGGCTGGCCGGCGCTGGAACGGACGCTCGAGGCGAGCAGCCAGCTCGCGGTCCGGCTCACCGTCGTCCTCGTCTTCGGGCTCGTCCTGCTCGCCAGCGAGATCGGCGTCGACGTCGTCGTCGGCGGCTTCCTCGCGGGCTTGATCACGCGCCTGGTCCTGCGCGGCCACGAGGTGCGCGTCTTCGAGTCGAAGCTGACCGCGATCGGCTTCGGCTTCTTCGTCCCCTTCTTCTTCGTCGTCAGCGGCATGGAGCTCGACCTCGGAGCCCTCGGCAACGGCCGCGCCCTGCTCAACATGGCGATCTTCTTCGCCGGCTTCCTGATCGTCCGCGGCACCCCGGCGCTGCTGCTCTACGCCGGCGTCCTCGACCTGCGCGACCGCGCCGCGCTCGCCTTCTACTCGGCGACCGAGCTGCCGCTGGTCGTCGCGATCTCGACCCTGGCGATCGCCGCCGGCCACATGGAGACGGCGACGGGAGCCAGCCTCGTCGCCGCCGGGATGCTCTCGACCCTTTGCTTCCCGCTGGCCGCAGCCGCGCTCAGGGCGCGACCGCGACCAACGGGTGCCTAGTAGAGCCAGGGACCTGGTTCAGAGCCCTTCGGGATGCCGGACGACGTAGCGCCCGGGGGCCGCGGGGGCCGTGCTGAGGTGCCAGCGCGGGCCGGTGCCGCGGGTGTTGCCGGCGGTGTCCCAGCGCAGGCCGGCGATCACCGCGTAGACGTGACCGGCGTTGGCGTAGATCGTGATCCACTTGCCCGGCCCGGCCTTGCCCAGGGTCTCCATCGACCCGGAGGTCAGCGGGGACGTCAGCAGGCCGGCGCCGTGGAGGGCGAAGCCGACCGCGCCGGAGCAGTCGTAGCCGCGGTCCCACCAGCGGCCGTGGCCACCGCCCCAGACGTAGGGCTTGGTGCGGATCTTGTTCGCGGCCGCGATCGCCTGGCGCACCGCGAGCGGTGCGTTCAGCGGCGCGATCGCCCGACCGCGCACCAGCATCGCCTTGCGGCCGGCGGGGGCTTCGACTTCTTCGACTTCGCCGCCGGCTTCGGTCGTTGCTTCGGGTTCGTATTCGCGAGCGGAGACGCCACCCGGCGTGGCTGCCCAGGCGCGGACGCCCGGAAGAGCCGCGATCACGGCGATCGCAAAGATCGCTAAGGCGGCGCTGAGGGCGGCGTAGGCGGCCGCCCGGCGAGCTATCGACATCAATCCCTCCTTCTGGTGCCGGCGGGGTTAGCTGACGGGCTGGCGCTGAAGGAGCTGCGCCCCCACCCGCAGGTGGGTTCGCCCCGAAAACTTGGGTCCCCCGCTCTCCGGCTTCATTAGCCGAAGATTGGGCATTTGTTTACGTTCGCTAATAAACCATAGCGGCCGGCGGAAGTTTCGGTCGGATGCGCCGCGAGGCGCGGCGCTCAGCCCTGGACGACGGGCAGCGGCGTGCCGCTGACCGGCGGCGCTTCCGCCGCGGCCGGCGTCGCCTGCAGCACCGGCAGCTCCTGCGGCGTGGAAGCGACGATGCCGCGCGCCGCCTGCCGGATCGCCTGCGAGGCGGGCGCGTCGGGCTCGGCGGTGACCAAGGGGGAGCCGGAGTCGGCGTGCTCGCGCAGCGGCTCGGAGAGCGGCACCTTGCCCAGCAGCGGCACGTCGAGTTCGTCGGCCAGCAGCTGACCGCCGCCCTCGCCGAAGATCGTGAAGCGCTCGCCGTCGGGGGTGGTGAAGCCGGACATGTTCTCGATCACGCCGAGGATCTCGAGGTCGAATTTGTTCGCCATCTCGGCGCCGCGGCGGGCGACCGACTGGGCGGCGGGCTGCGGCGTGGTGACGATCACGAACTTCGCCTGCGGCAGCAGCTGCGCCAGCGTCATCGCGACGTCGCCGGTCCCCGGCGGCAGGTCGAGCAGCAGGTACTCGAGCTCGTCCCAGGCGACGTCCTCGAGGAACTGCTGGATCGCCTTGTGCAGCATCGGGCCGCGCCAGACGACGGCCGAGTTCTCCTCGACGAAGAAGCCGATCGACATCACCTTGACGCCGCTCGGCGAGTCCAGCGGCAGGATCTTGCGCTCGCCGTTGACTTCCGGTTTGCGGTTGACGCCGAGCATGCGCGGGATCGAGTAGCCGTAGACGTCGCAGTCGAGGGCGCCGGCGGGGTGGCCTTCGGCGGTCAGCGCCGCGGCCAGGTTGGCGGTCATCGTCGACTTGCCGACGCCGCCCTTGCCGGAGGAGACGCAGATCACGTTTTTGACCTTCGCCAGCGCTCCCTGCGGCAGCTTGCCGCGGCCGAGCGTTTTCTGCAGCTCACCTTTCTCCTGGTCGGAGAGGACGTCGAAGCCGACGCCGACGGCGGTCACCCCGTCGAGCTCGGTGACCTGTTTGGCGACGGCCTGTTCGAAGTGGCTGCGGATCGGGCAGCCGGCCGTGGTCAGCGAGACGACGACGTCGACGCGCCCGTCCTCGTGGATGTCGATCGAGCGGACCATGCCCAGCTCGACGATCGAGCGGCGCAGCTCGGGGTCGATCACCGCGCGCAGCTTCTCGGTTACTTGATCCTGCGTAGGAAGTGCCATTGCGGCCATTCTCGCAAAGCGTCGCGGCCGGCAGGGGGGAGAGTTTGCGCGGCCCAGCCCTTGGGCAGCGATTGCAGCCAACCAAGGGAGGGTCGATGTCGGGTACGCGAGGTGGAATCGGGCGGATCGTCGCGATGGGTGTCGGGCTGGCGGTGGCGCTGGTCCTGCTCCTGGCCGGGGAGGCGCGGGCCGGCAAGTACACCGTCGCCCAGTGCGGCTGGTACGTCGGCGCCGACGCGAGCTGGGCCGACACCACCGGCGGCGCCAAGTTCAGCGGCGATGCCTGGTGCGTGCCGCCGGCGGGCGCCGACCCCTTCGACGGCGCCCACCTGAAGAGCCTCACCCGCAACGGTCAGGCCACCGTCTCCGGCACCCGCTTCGCCCGCTGGCGCTGGGCGGCGCCGGCTGGGACCGGCATCACCCAGGTCCGCGGCACCTGGTGGCACGCCCTGCACGACGGCCTCGAGCAGCGGCTCGGGGTCGAACCGCGCGGCGGCGGTTTCGACGTCTTCGCCGCCGCCGCCAACACCGACACGACCCCGCGCGAGTTCGTCGCCGGCTTTGGCACGCCGGCGGCGGCCTTCGAGGACCGGCTGCTCTGCGCCCGCGCCGAAAGCAAGTGGTGCAGCCTCGAAGCCGGTTCCTGGTCGGGGCTGCGGGCGGTGACGATCACGCTCGAGGACCCCGGCGCCCCGGGCGTCGCCATCGGCGGCGAGCTGCTCGGCGGGGGATGGCGGCGGGGGACCCAGGGGATCTTCCTCAGCGCCGCCGACGCGGGCGCGGGCCTGCGCTTTGCCGAAACGACCGTCGACGGCGCCCGTGTCGCCCTCACCGAGTTCGACTGCGCCAAGGCTCTGATCGGCGGCGAGTGGCGGGCGACCGCGATGCGTCCCTGCCAACTGGCGGCGGGCGCCGGCCAGCCCGTGGCCACCGCCGGCTTCAGCGACGGGCCGCACCTCGTCGCCGCCTGCGTCGTCGACTTCGCCGCCAACAGCGGCTGCGCGCCGCCGCGTCAGGTCCTGATCGACAACAACCCGCCGGCGCACCCGCTGCAGGCGGCGCTTGCCGGCGGTGAGGGCTGGCGCCGCGTCGACGACTTCGACCTCGCCTGGGTGAATCCGAACCAGGGCGCGGCGAGCCCGATCGCGGGCGCCTCGTGGCGGCTCACCGGCCCGGGCGGCTTCGACAGCGGCGTCCGCTCCGCCGCCGGCGCCGGGATCGCGAAGCTCGCCGACCTCGCGGTGCCAGCGGCGGGGGCGTACGCGCTGCGCGTCTGGCTGCGCGACGAAGCCGGCAACGAGTCGGCGGCGAACGCGGTCGAGCTGCCGCTGCGCTTCGACGACGTCGCCCCCGCCGCCGCCTTCGCGGCGGGCAGCGACGAGGCGGTGCCGGGCCAGCTCGAGGCGAGCGTCGATGACAGCCTCTCCGGTCCGGCCTCGGGCCAGCTCCTCTACCGCCGGGCCGAGGACCGCGAGTGGACCGAGCTGCCGACCAAGCTCCTTCCTGCCGAGCCGGGCCGGGCACGGCTCCTCGCGCCGCTGCCCCAGCTCGGCCCCGGCACCTACCTGTTCCGTGCAGACGCGGTCGACGGCGCCGGCAACTCGGCCTCGACCACGCTGCGCGCCGACGGCACGCGGATGACGGTGCGGATGCCGCTGCCGCCGCCGGCGGCGAAGACCCGCCTCTTCGCCCGCCTCGACCCCGCCGGGGGAAGCGAGGCGAGCAAGGTCAAGGTCGGCGGCGAGGCGCTCACCGTGCGCTTCGGCGCCGGTGCGGTGCTCCACGGCCGCTTGCTGCGGGCCGACGGCAGCGGCCTCGCCGGTCGCGAGCTGCGCGTCGCCGACCATCCCTCGCGTGGGTCCCTGGCCGCTGCCGCAGACGCCGCGGTCCGCACCGGCCCGCACGGCGAGTTCGAGCTGGCGCTGCCGCCCGGCCCCTCGCGCCGCCTCACGGTCTCCTTCGCGGGCGAGACCGGACTGGAGCCGGCGACGCGCCCCGGCCTGATCCTCCGCGTCCGCTCCGGCGTCACCCTGCATGCCGCGCCGCGCAGTCTCGAGACCGGCCAGGTCCTGCGCCTGCGGGGACGCGTCGCCGGCCGCGCCGCGCCGCTCCCGCGTCGCGGCAAGCTGGTCGCGATCCAGTACCGCGAGGCGGCGACCGGGCGCTGGCGACCGGTGCTCGTCACCCGCAGCGACCACGCCGGCCGCTTCCGCGCTCACTACCGCTTCCGCTACGTCAGCGGCCCGACCGAGATCCTGCTGCGGGCGACGGCGCTGAGCGAGGAGGGGTGGCCCTATGCGCCCGGCTCCTCGGCCCCTCTCGCCGTCACGGTTGACGACCGGTAGGGTGGCGGACATGTCTCAAGCCACTCTCCACACCAGCGCCGGAGCGATCGTGCTCGAGTTGCACGACGACGATGCGCCCAAGACCGTCGACAACTTCCGCAAGCTCGCGACCGAAGGCTTCTACGACACGCTCGTCTTCCACCGCGTGATCCCGGACTTCATGATCCAGGGCGGTTGCCCGGAAGGCACCGGTCGCGGCGGCCCCGGGTACACCTTCGAGGACGAGATCAACGACCACAAGGTCGTGCGGGGCGCGCTGGCGATGGCCAACGCCGGTCCCAACACCAACGGCTCGCAGTTCTTCATCGTCACCACCGGCTCGGCACCGTGGCTGGACGGCAAGCACACCGTCTTCGGCGAAGTGATCGAGGGGATGGACGTCGTCGACTCGATCGAGAGCGCGCCGACCGACGCGTCCGACCGCCCGGTCGAGGACCAGACGATCGAACGCGTCGAGCTGTCGGAGGACTAACCGGCGGCGGAGCCGGCCGGCTCACGGCTGGCCGGCGCCGGCGGTTGCGGTTTCGCCTCGCCGTGGCCGAAGCGAACGTCGGGGAGGATCCGGTCCAGCCAGCTCGGCAGGTACCAGGCGGCCTTGCCGGTCAGGCGCAGGAACACCGGCAGCAGCAGCAGGCGGACGAGGAAGGTGTCGAGCAGCACGGCGACACCGAGGATCGTCCCCATCTCCTTCGGCGGTAGCGGGCCGGAGAGGGCGAAGGTGAAGAACACCGCCACCATCACCGCGCCGGCGGCGAGGATCACGCGACCGGAGTGGGCCAGCCCGCCGACCATCGCTTGCTTCGGGTCACCCGTCTCTTCCCAGTGCTCGCGCGCCGAGGAGAGCAGGAAGACCGTGTAGTCCATCGCGATCGCGAAGATCATCGCGAAGAAGAAAATCGGCCCCCAGGCATCGAGGAAGCCCTGCGATTCGAAGCCGAGCAGGCCGGACCCGTGCCCGTCCTGGAAGATCAGCTTGGCGACGCCGAAGGCGGCGCCGGTCGAGAGCAGGTTGGCGAGGACGCCGATCGCCGCCACCAGCGGCGCCTGGAAGGCGACCAGCAGCAGCAGGAAGCCGAGCGCCAGCACGACCCCGATCGCCAGCGGCGTCTTTGCCGCCAGCGCGGCTTCGAGGTCGTGGTTTTCGACCGAAGGGCCGCCGACCAGGGTCGATGCCGGCAGCGTTTCGCGCAGGCGGTCGACGGTGGTGCCGGCGGCGTCGGTCGAGGGCCCGGCGTTCGGGATCGCCTGGATCAGGACCCGTTCGCCGCTGCCCTGCACGGGCGGCGAGACGGCGACGATCGCCGGGTCTGCGGCGAGGGCCGCGGCGGTTGCCTTCGCTTCGGCGGTGGGTGCCGTGACCTGCAGCGTGCCCGGCGCACCGGCGCCGAAGGCGGCGCTGATCTGGCGGTAGCCGACCCGCGAGGGGTCGTTCTTCGGCACCACCTTGATCGACGGCATCCCCGTCTTCAGGTTGAGGACCGGTAGCGCCAGCGCCACCAGCACGACCAGGGCGAGGCCGCCGAGGATCAGCGGTCGCCGCCACAGCAGCTCACCCCAGCGGGCAAAGCGCGGCGAGCGGTGATCGCCCGAGTGGGCCCAGGGCAGGCTCGCCTTGTCGACGCGCGGGCCGAGCTTGGCCAGCACCGCCGGCAGCAGGGTCAGCGTCGCCGCCAGGACGAAGATCACCGAGAGCCCGATCCCCAGCGACATCGAGCGGAAGGCGGGGCTCGGCACCAGCATCACCGCCATCAGCGAGATCAGCACGGTGACGCCGGAGAAGAGCACCGCCTTGCCGGCGGTGTCCATCGTCTCCCCGACCGCCCGGGCGGGGTCGTGGTGCTGGCCGAAGAGCGCGTTGCGGAAGCGCATGACGATGAACAGCGCGTAGTCGATGCCGAGCGCCAGCGCGAACATCAGGGCGAAGTTCATCGCCCAGATCGAGATCGGCGAGAGCAACGTGCCCAGGTAGAGGACGCCCGCCGAGGCGATGAGGCCGACGATCGTCAGCAGCAGCGGCAGCCCGGCGGCGACCAGCGAGCCGAAGGCGAGGACGAGGATCGCCAGCGTCACCGGCCACGAGTAGAGCTCGGACTTCATCATCGCTTCGCGGTTGGCTTCGTTGAAGTCCGACCACATGCCGGGAGCGCCGGTCAGGTTCGCTTCGACCCCCGGCGTGGCGACGGCGGCGACTTCGGTCTTGAGGTCGTTGGCGGCGGCAACCATCCCGTTCGGCCCGCGCGCGGCGGTGCCGGCGACGAGCACGGTGTGGCCGTCGCGGGAGATCGACTGACCCGGCTGCGGTGAGACGACCGTGCCCACGGCCGCGTCCGCGCCGAGGACCTCTTCGACTTCGGCCACGGTTCGGCGGAAGCCGGGGGAGGAGACGGTCTGGGTCGGCGAGTGGACGGCGACCTGGATCGCGTAGGAGCCGGCGCCGCCGAATTCGCGTTCGAGCTGCTCACGGACCTTGACCGACTCCGAGCCGTTGGCCTGCCAGCCGGCGCCGGACAGCGCGGTCTCGACCCGCGGCGCGAGGAAGCCGAGGCCGACGGCGATCACGGCCCAGGCGATGAAGACGGTGCGACGGTGGGTGGCGGCGTAATGCCCGAGCCGCCCGATCGGGCCCAGGGCGCTCATCGGTCCGCGCACCGCTTGGCGCCGAAGACGTGCTCGAGGACCAGCGAGGCGCCGCAATGGCGGATGCTGGCGAAGGCGAGCTGGTTGAGCGCGACGAACCCGGTCAGCAGCAGGAACCAGGGGCTGACGAAGGCGGCGAGGATCGCGCTGAGACCGGTCATCGTGCCGGCCAGCAGGAACAGGATCCGCTCCAGTGGCCAGGATCCGGCTCGGCGGGGCGGCGCCTGGGCGGCCGCTCCTTCTTGCAGGGCGGTTGCGTTCATCGTCTCTTCTCCTTGGTGCGCTTATGCTGTCGGCAATTCACAAATATAACGATACACAACTTAACAACTTTACAGTTGTGGATGGTACGATAGCACCATGAGAAAGACCCCGCTGACTCCCGAGGCGGCCGAGCTGATCGCCCGCCGCTTCCGCGCCCTCTCCGACCCGACCCGGCTGCGCATCATCGATCTGCTGCGCCGCCAGGACGAGGCCTCGGTGGGGGAGATCGCGGCCGCGGTCCAGGGCTCCCAGCAGAACGTCTCCAAGCACCTCAGCGCCCTCCTCGCCGAGGGCTTCGTCGCCCGCAGCAAGCGCGGCACGAGCTCGATCTACCGCATCGCCGACCCCGGCGTGCACCAGATCTGCGACGGCATCTCGAGCGGCATCGAGGGCCGGCTGGCGGAGCTCGAGGCCGTCCTCGCCGGCTGAGGCGCGCGCCTAGTCGACGCTGGCTTCGACGCCGCGGGTCCGCGCCTCGCGCCGGCGCCGCAGGCCCTCGCCCGGCCGCCACAGCGCGACCAGGCCGGCGACCAGGGTGACGAGGAAGATCTGGCCGATCATCATCTCCAGGCCGGAGATCATCCGCCCCGGCTGGCCGCCGGGGACGAGGTCGCCGTAGCCGGTGGTGGTCAGCGTCGTGTAGCTGAAGAAGAGGAAGTCGCCGCCGTGCGGGTGCGGCACGCCTTCGAAGAAGGGCCCGTCCTGGAGGCGGTCGACGAGCGCGTAGAGGAAGGTGAAGAGCAGGCCGAGGACGGTGTAGACGCTGAGCGCGCCGAGGATCGTGCGCGAATTGACCTCCGGCGTCGTCACCACCCGCATCAGCACCGCCAGCATCGCCACGCTCAGCAGCCCGATCTGCACGACCGAGGCGAGGTTGAGCCAGATGCGCTGGTCGCTGATCGCGCCGATCATCGCCAGCGCCACCGAGACCGCCGAGATCGCGATCGCCAGCCGCACCCGCCGATGGGGCGCGTGCGAGCTGGTCAGAGCGACGACCGAGGTGGCGCTGGTCGTGACGCAGATCAGCACCGACGACCAGCCCTTGTTGGTGAGCAGCGACGACAGCACGTAGCTGAGGATCACCAGCACGAAGACGAGGCCGAACGCGTCCCTGACGCGCTCCGCTCTTTCAATCCAGCGTTCCCGCCGGCGCTCGCGAATCGCGGCCCGATCCATATCCCCCGGACGTTCGTGCGCGGCGGGCGGAATCCTGCCGTGGGGCTGAAAGCGGAGGGGGTGGGATTCGAACCCACGAGACCGCTTACGCGGCCCAACGGCTTTCAAGGCCGCCGCATTCAACCGCTCTGCCACCCCTCCGGGACGTAGTCACGAATGCTAGAGCGAGAGTTCACGCTCTGGTTCGCTCGGGCTGGTTGGATGGAGGCATGCGGCGCCTATTGCTCCTTGCCTCGACGATGGTCTTCTTCGACGTCGCCTTCTTTGCGGCGATCGCGCCGCTGCTGCCGACCTACGTCGACGAACTCGGGCTGACCAAGGCGGAGGCGGGGATCCTCTCGGCCTCCTATGCGGCGGGGACGCTGGTCTTCTCGCTGCCCGCCGGGTTCCTCGCCAGTCGCTTCGGGCCGCGGCGGACGACGATCGTCGGGCTGGTGCTGCTCGGCCTCTCGAGCCTCGTCTTCGGCTTCGGCGAGCAGGTGGCGCTGCTCGAGGGGGCGCGCTTCGTGCAGGGCGCGGCGGGGGCGATGATCTGGTCGGGGGCGATGACCTGGCTGATCACCGTCGCCCCCGACGAGGACCGCGGCTCGGTGATCGGCACCGCGCTCGGCACCGCGGTCGCCGGCGCCCTGCTGGGGCCGGCGCTGGGCGCGCTCGCCGCCTCGGTCGGGACCGAAGTCGTCTTCGGCTCGGTGCTGATCGTGGCGCTGGCGCTCGTCTACGCCGCGGTGCGGACCGAGGATGCGCGGGCGCCGGAGCAGCAGGACCTGGGCGAAGTCGTCGAGACGATGCTGAGCCGGCCGATCGCCGAGGCGGCGACCTTCGTCACCGTGCCGTCGCTGATGTTCGGCGCGATCGAGGTCCTGGTGCCACTGCGGATCGACGCCCTCGGCGGTGGCCACGCGCTGATCGCCGGCGGCTTCATCGCCGGTGCCGGCCTGGAGGCGGTGCTGGCGCCGGTCGCCGGCCGCCTCTCCGACCGGGTCGGACGGCGGCTGCCGTACGTGGTCGGCCTGACGATCTGCGCCGCGGCAATGGTGGGGGTCGCCGTCGCCGTCGCGCTCGGCGGCGTGCTGGCGGCGCTGATCGTCACCTCGCTCGGCGCCGGCCTCTGCTTCGCGCCGGCGCTGACGATCCTCTCCGAGGTCGCCGAGGAGAGCAGCCTGCACCAGGGCTTCGCCGCCGGCCTCTCCAACATGGCCTGGGCGATGGGGCAGGTGCTGGGCGGGATCGGCGGCGGCGTCCTCGCCAGCCTCACCGGCAACGCGCTGCCGAGCCTGCTGATCGCCGGCCTGCTGCTGGCGACCGTCGCCTACGCCTACCGCTCGCTCGGGCCTCCCCCGCAGCCGCGTCCCGTGGGAAGCTAAGGGCGATGGCGCAGGGGAGCGGAGAGTGGCGGAACTGGACCGGCGACCAGATGTGCCGGCCGGCGGAGGTCGTGCGGCCTGCCAGCCGTGAGGAGCTGGCCGCGGCGATCGTCGCTGCGGTCGGCGCCGGGCGCAAGGTCAGCGTCGCCGGCTCCGGGCACTCCTTCACCGAGGCGGCGATGACCGGCGGCACGATGCTGCGGATCGAGGCGCTGGCCGGGGTAATCGACGCCGACACCGACTCCGGCCTGGTCAAGGTCGGCGCCGGCACCGTGCTCGCCGACCTCAACGAGGAGCTGGCGCGGCTCGGGCTGGCGATGGAGAACCTCGGCGACATCGATCGGCAGACGATCGCCGGCGCGGTCTCGACCGGGACCCACGGCACCGGTGCCGGGCTGCGCAACATCTCGGCCCAGGTCGCTGCGGTCGAGCTGGTCCTCGCCGACGGCAGCGTGCGCGAGCTCGGCGCCGACGAGCCGCTGCTGGCGGCGGCGCGGGTCGGGGTCGGGGCGCTCGGGGCGATCTCGGCGGTGACCCTGCGCTGCGTTCCCGCCTTCACCCTCGACCGCGTCGACACGCCGCGCCCGCGCGAGGAAGTGCTCGACCGCTTCGAGGAGATGGCCGCCGCCAACGACCACTTCGAGCTCTTCACCTTCCCCTACGCCGAAAACGCCCTGGTCCTCGAGCGCAACCGCGTCGACGGGCCGCCGCGCCCGCGTGGCGCCCTCGCCGCCTACCTCAACGACATCGTCCTGGAGAACTGGGCGCTGGCGGCGCTCTCGGCGACCGGCAAGGCGCTGCCGCGGACGATCCCGGCGCTCTCGCGGCTGGCCGGGCGGCTCGCCTCCGGCAGCCACACCGTCGACCGCTCCGACCGCGTCTTCGCCAACGAGCGCCGCGTCCGCTTCACCGAGATGGAGTACGCGATCCCGCGCGAGCACGGGCCGGAGGCGGCGCGGCGGGTGATCGAGTGGGTGCGGGCCAACCGCTACCCGGTCTTCTTCCCGATCGAGATGCGGGTCTCCGCCGGCGACGACGCCCTGCTCTCGATGGCGCACGGCCGCGACACCGCCTACGTCGCCGTCCATCAGTACCGGGGGATGGAGTGGCGGCCGTACTTCGAGGCGGTCGAGGAGATCATGAACGCCTACGGCGGCCGCCCCCACTGGGGCAAGCGCCACTTCCAGACCGCCGCCACCCTGGCGCCCCGCTACCCCGCCTGGCCCGAGTTCCAAGCCGCCCGCGAGGAGCTGGACCCCGGCCGCGTCTTCACCAACGAATACGCCGAGCGCGTCCTCGGCTAGGAACGCGGGGCCGACGGGCCGATTTCGGGTGATAGTCGCCCGAAATCGGCCCGTCGGGCCTCAGAGGAAGGCGTGGCCCTCGCCGCGGTAGGTGGGGACTACGTCGACGATCTGGTTGCCCTGGACGAGGTGGAGGGTGTTGAAGCGCTCGCAGAGTTCGCCGGCCTTGGCGTGGCGCATGTAGACGCGGTCGCCGACGGCGAGGTTGGCGGCGGGGTCGCCGAGCAGCGGCGTCTGCACCTCGCCGGCGCCCTCCTCGGGGTCGAGCTTCAGGCCCTCGGGCAGCCAGGGGGAGGGGAGGCGCGCCGGGTCGCCGCTGCCCGAGGCGAGGTAGCCGCCGCCGAGCGCGGTCGCGACCCGCGGCGCGGGCTTGCGCACGATCGGCAGCGCGAAGCCGGCGGCGGGAGTGAGGCTGAAGCGGCTGTAGTGGTCGAAGAGGGCGGGGGCGTAGAAGCCCGAGCCGGCGGTGACCTCGGTGACGACCGCCTCGGCGGCGGTCAGCTCGAGGCTGCCGGTGCCGCCGCCGTTGACGATCGGCAGCTCGACGAACTCGCCGAGCGCGGCGACCACCGCGCCCCGCCGCTGCGCCAGCTCCCGCGCCGAGCGCCTCTGCATGAAGCGGATCGCCGCGCCGCGTAGCCGCCGCCCCGGCGGCGTGTCGCCGACGCCGGCGATCTGGCCCTCGTAGGCCATCAGCGCGTCGAGTTCGATCTGCGGCCGGCGCTCGATCTCGCGCGCCAGCGCCACCGCCTGCTCGACCGTCCGCACCGGCGAGCGCTTCGGCCCGACCTTGACCCGGCCGCCGAGCGCCCACCAGCCGGCGTCGAGGTCGATGCAGACCCGCACCGGTGCCGCCCCCGCGCCGAGCACCGACTCGATCGCGTCGAGGTGCTCGACGCAGTCGACCATCACGATCGGCGCGCCGGCCGGGTTGGCCACCGAGCGCAGCGCCAGCTCGCCGAGCGCCCCGACGTCGGCGGTCGGGTAGGCGAGCAACAGGTCCTCGAACCCCTGCTCGGCCAGCCACAGCGTCTCGGGCAGGGTGAAGGTCATCAGCCCGGCGAAGCCCTGGTCGTAGCGCAGCACCGCCTCGATCAGCGCCCGGCAGCGCAGGCTCTTGGTTGCGACCCGGATCGGCTTGCCCCCGGCCCGCTCCAGCATCGCGTCCGCGTTCGCCCACATCGCGTCGAGGTCGACGAAGGCGAACGGCGCCTCGACCTCGGCGAAGATCTCCTCGTAGCGCTGATGGGACTGGGGCGGGATCGGCACCCACGCCAGACTAACCGCGCCATTCCCGGTCAATACCTACAATCCGAGCCAACGCGGCCGGCGCGCCGGGCGCGGAGTTCCCGGAGAGGTGGCCGAGTGGCTGAAGGCACTCGCCTGCTAAGCGAGTAGGGGGCGCAAGCTCTCTCGAGGGTTCGAATCCCTCCCTCTCCGCTTCGTTGGGATGAGCAGGGTTCTTTGACTGGGGCTAGGTTGTCTGAATGCCCGAGGCCCAGACCGTCCTCCACGTCTCGCCCCATCCCGACGATGAGCTCGTCGGCGCGCCCGCGGCGCTCTTTGCGCTTCGCGACGCCGGCTTCGAAATCGTGAATCTCGCTTGTGGCCTCGGCCGCAGCGGGCAGCACGCCCGCCGGGCGGCTGAGCTTCGCGAGGCGTGCCGGCGCGCGGGCTTCGAGCTCGAGCTGCCTCCGGAGCCGATCGCGCTGTCGAGCTCAGACGACCTCGGCAGGGCCCAGCGCGAGCTCGTGGATCTGATTGGGAAGACGGCCACGAGGCTCCGACCGGCGCTGATCGTCTCGCCCCAGCCGCATGATCGCCACCACGCCCACGAGCTCGTCGCGCGAGCCGTCCGCGACGTGATCGCCGACCGGCGAGCGGGCGGCTGCTCGCGCTGGTGGATGTGGGGCCTGTGGGGTGACCTGCCCCTGCCCACGATCACGGTCGCGTTCGACGAGCGAAGGCTCGACGAGATCACGAGCGCGCTGGAGGCCCACGAGCAGGAGCTGAGGCGAAACGACTATCGACAACTCGTTCGCGCACGGGCGGAGATGAACGCCACCCGCGGCCCCGAGCTCGTCTTCGGCTTCGGATCAGCCGGCGATCCGGGACCCTACGTCGAGCTCCTCACCGAGGCGGTACTCGTGAATGGCCGCTGGCTGCTCGGAACCTCACGCCGGCTCGATCCCACCTCGGCCCTCGGTGAGCCACCCGGCGGCGTCGAGATCGGCGACTGGCTTTACCGCGAGACCGTGACGCAGTGCTACGGCTCTCCAGGCGCGCTGCGCGAGGGCGGGCGGTTCGAGAACGAGGCCCAGCGCGACCGGATCTGGGAGCACCGGCTTCACGAGGACACCCAATTCAACCAGCGACTCAACTTCTTCCTGATCGCCGAGGCCATGCTCGTCGTGGCGGCAGCTCAGGTGCTCTCGAGCGACACGCCCAGCCCGTGGCTCGGAGCCGGGATCGCCACCGTGGGGCTCGGCCTCACCGCGGTCTGGGCGGGAGTCAACCAGCGCCAGGTCAAGATCATGCGCCACATCCAAGGTCGAGCGATCGCGTCCCTGCCTGAGTTTCGCAAGCATTACGAGACCAGGCCCGAGGGTCATTCCTCGACCCGCTGGCTGCGCGACGGCATCCCGGTCATCGTCGCCGTCGTCTGGGTGATCATCCTCGTCGTGGCGATCACCGACGTCGCGTAACCCCCGCCACGAGGGAGGTGGGACGCGTCGGCTTAGCTCGAGCGCCCGCGCAGCACGACGCGGCCGCCGCGGGACGGGATCATCGTCACGTTGCGGTGCAGGGCGCGCTCGGGCTCGGGGCGGTCGGCTTCGAGGTCGAGGCGGCAGGCCATGGTGGTGAGGACGACGCGCATCTCGGCCATCGCCAGGGCGGCGCCAAGGCAGCGGCGGATGCCGCCGCCGAAGGGGATCCACTCGTAGGTGCCGGGCTTGCGATCGAGCCAGCGCTCGGGGCGGAAGGCGAAGGGGTCGGGGTAGAGGTCCTCGCGATGGTGGACGAGGAGGATGCTCATCGCCACCGGGGTGTCGGCGGGGACGGCGTGCTCGCCGAGCTGCCAGGGGACGGTGACGCGGCGGCCGATCAGCGGGATCACCGGGCGCGAGCGCATCGTCTCGACGATCGTCGCCTCGACCTGCTCCTCGGCCCCCTCGCCGCTGCGGACCGCGTGCAGGAGCGCCTCGTGGGCGTCCGGGTTGCGGGTCAGCCGCTCCCAGGCCCAGGCCAGCGAGTTGGCGGTCGTCTCGTGGCCGGCGAGGACGAGGGTGAGGAGCTCGTCGCGCAGTTCTTTGTCGTTCAGCGCCTCGCCCTCCTCGGTCCGCGCCTGCAGCAGCAGCGAGAGGATGTCGCGGCGCTCGTCGAGGTCGGCGGCGCGGCGGCGGGCGTCGATCACCGCGTAGGTCGGGCGGTCGAGCTGGGCGATCGCCAGCTTCATCAGCCCGATCGGCTCCTCGCGGCCGTAGTGGACGATTTCGCTGAGCTGCGCCTGCGGCCGGGTCGAGGCGCGGGCCAGGCGCCGGATCGTGCTGCGCAGCGCCGCCTCGGGCGTGCCCGGCGCCGGCTTGCCTTCGACGCCGAAGATGCCGGCCATGATCACGTCGAGGGTGACGGCCTGCATCCGTTCGTCGAGGCGGAACGGCTTGTGCAGCGGCCAGGCGTCGATCTCCGCTTCGGCGGCGCGGGCGATCATCTCGGTGTACTGGGCGATCGCCTCGCCGTGGAAGGGCGGCAGCAGCAGCTTGCGCTGGCGCATGTGACGGGGGCCGGTCGCGGTGAGGACCGAGTTGGGGCCGAGGATCGGCCGCAGCGGCGACTCGCCGGTCAGCGACGGCGCCTGCTCGGGCTTGGCGGTGAACAGCGAGCGGACGTGGTCGGGGTGGCTGGTGATGACCGGGCCGCCGGGGACGACGCCGCGCATGCGGAAGACTTCGCCGAGCTCGCGCCGGGCGCGGAAGACGAACTCGATTTGGCGCTGGCTGAAGCGGACGGTCTGCGCCAGGCGCGGCAGTCCGATCTCCGGCGGCAGCGGCAGGCGCTGCTGCGCGGCGGCCTCGATCGGGCCGGCGGGCGAGGGCGGGGCGGACCCGACGAACTCCTCGCCGCTTGCGGGCGCCTCGATCTCCGCGGTCGGCATGCGTTCAAAGCTACACCGATCGGTGTCACGCTCGTGTGGATCATCGTCACACTCGTCACCCATCCGGGGTACCCGAGTGGGCCGTTTGGGCGCCCGCTTACGCCAGATTTACCTGCACGTACGCGACGGTCTCTACAGTCACCTTCGCAATGAGCACCTCGAACCCGATCGCCAAAGCCGCCGCCCACATCCCCCGCCGCACCAAGATCGTCGCCACCGTCGGCCCGGCGAGCTGGTCGCCCGGCGTGCTGGAGCAGATGATCGATGCCGGCGCCGACGTCTTCCGCCTCAACTACTCCCACGCCGGCCCCGACAAACAGGCGCAGGTGATCGAGGAGATCCGCGCTGCCAGCCACCGCGTCGGCCGCGAGGTCGCGATCCTCGGCGATCTGCCGGGGCCGAAGCTGCGGATCGGCGAGCTGCGCGACGACTTCGCCGAGCTGGAGACGGGGATGCACGTCACCCTCACCCCGCAAGAGATGGAGGGAGACGCCGAGCGGATCCCGGTCTCCTGGCCCGGGGTCACCGATCTGCGCCAGAACCAGCTCGTCTACCTCGCCGACGGCGCCATCCGCCTCCGCGTCCGCGAGCCCGAGTCGACCGGGGTGGACTGCGAGGTCGAGGTCGGCGGCACCCTCTCCTCCCACAAGGGGATGAACATCCCCGGTGGCGCGGCGTTACCCGCGGCGACCGAAAGCGACCTCGGCTGGGTCGAGTTCTCGGCCAAGCATGGCATCGACCTGATCGCCGTCTCCTTCGTCTCCACTGCCCACGACCTGGTGCCGGTCCGCGAGCGGCTGGAGGCGCTCGGCTCCGACATCCCGCTGATCGCCAAGATCGAGCGCCAGCAGGCGGCCGAGAACGTCGAGGAGATCGCCCGCGTCGCCACCGCCGGGCTGATGGTCGCCCGCGGCGACCTCGGGATCGAAGTGCCGCTGGCCGAGGTGCCGAACCTGCAGAAGCGGCTGATTCGCACCGCCGGGCTGCGCTCCAAGCCCTCGATCACCGCGACCCAGATGCTGGCCTCGATGGTCACCGCCCGCCGCCCTACCCGGGCCGAGGTGACCGACGTCGCCAACGCGATCTACGACGGCACCGACGCGATCATGCTCTCCGAGGAGACCGCCGTCGGTCAGCACCCGGTCGAGGCGGTGCGGGTGATGGACCGGATCGCGCGCGCGACCGAGCCCGACCTCCCTTATGGCGAGTGGCTGTTCCAGCGCACCGACCAGGCGACCCAGGACGTCTCGGACTCGGTCGCCCAGGGGGCCGTCGGCGCCGTCTACCGGCTCGGCCTGAAAGCGATCGTGGTTCCGACCGAAAGCGGCCGCACCGCGCGGCTGATCTCCGCCCACCGGCCCAACGTGCCGGTGCTGGCGATCAGCGCCCGGATCGAGACCGTGCGCCGGCTCAGCCTGCTCTTCGGCGTCACCGCGGTGCAGTCCGAGCAGCCCGAGGACATCCGCGAGCTGCTCGACCGCAGCGCCCGCCTCGCCGCCCACCACGGCATCGCCGAGCCCGGCGAGCTGATCGCGATCGTCGCCGGCCTGCCCGAGCAGCAGCTCGGCACCAACCTGTTCGAGGTCCACAGGATCCCCAAGAGCTAGCTGGCCGGCGCCGGCCGGGGATGTTCTAGGGTGGCCGCGTGGGCGAGGACGGGAAAGCGGCGCGGCTGCAGCGCGAGGAGAGCGGCCTCGCGGTGCTCACCTTCGACAGCCCGCCGCTGAACCTGTTCGATCAGCGGATGATCGACGACTTCGCCGCCGCGGTCGACGAGCTCGCCGCGGCGCCGCCGCGCGGGCTGCTGATTCGCGCCGAGGGCCGCGTCGTCTCCGGCGGCGTCGACGTCCACGTCTTCAAGGGCCTCGATCCCGAGCAGGGGTCGGCGCTCTGGGACGAGCTGCTGGGGATGATCGACAAGCTCGAGGCGCTGCCGGCGCCGATCGTCTTCGCCGCCCACGCGCTCACCCTCACCGCCGCCTTCGAGATCAGCCTCGCCTGCGACCTGATCGTCGCCTCGCCGCGGGCCAAGTTCGGTCTGGTCGAGAAAGTCGTCGGCCTGACGCCGTCGATGGGCGGCACCCAGCGGCTCGCCGAGCGCGCCGGCTCCGGCCGCGCCCGCGAGTTCGTGATGACCGGCGAGATCTACCCGGCCGAGGAGCTCGAGCGCTGGGGCGTTGTCAACCGGATCTTCCCCGAGGAGGAGTTCGAGCAGCGCTCGCGGGCGCTCGCCGCCGAGCTCGCCGCCGGCCCGACCAGGGCACACACGATGACCAAGCACGTGCTGAAGCGCTTCCGCGAGGGCGGCATCCCCGCCGCCGACGAGGCGATCCGGGTCGACGCGGCGGACCTGTTCGCGACCGAGGATCTGCAGAACGCGGTCGACACCTTCCTCGAGCACGGCGGCCCCGGCCACGCCGAGTTCGAGGGTCGCTGAGGGACGCGACCCGGGCCCGCCTCCCGCGGATACCCTTGACCGATGCCTGGGGTGCCGGGAATGCCCAACGTCGACTTCGACGCCATCGCCAAGGGAATGGCGATGGCGGTGCCGTTCGCCGGCTTCCTCGGCCTCGAGATCACCGAGGTCGGGCCCGGCGAGGCGACCGTCGTCCTGCCCCGGCGCCAGGAGCTCAACAACCACGTCGGCAGCCAGCACGCCGGTGCGCTGTTCACCGCCGCCGAGACCGCCTCCGGCGCCGCCTTCGTCGGCGCCTTTGCGGTGCGGATGGGCGACGTGACGCCGCTCGCGCGCCGGGCGGAGATCGACTTCGTGAAGATCGCCAGCGGCCGGATCACCGCCCATGCCCGGCTCGGGATCGAGGCCGCGGCGGCGCTGGAGACGCTCGACGCCGAGGGCAAGGTCGAGTTCCCCTGCGAGGTCGAGCTGACCGACTCCGCCGGCGAGCGAGTCGCGACCGCGACCGTCGACTGGCACGTGCGGCTGAAAGAACGCTAGGTCCAGGCGTGCGAGATCCCGTGGTTCCTTAGTTGCCCTATGAGCGACAAAGGAACCACGACTTTCAAGCACTGCCATGGCGCCCGGGTGGCGGGCGTGGAACTGCTCGTTAGGCGCCGAACGAGTTGCTGGCGACGGCGCCGCGGGCGGCGCGGTCGCGGTGCGAGCGGACGGTGACGGTGGCGCGGCCGCCGCGGCGGAAGGCTTCGCGCACGGAGCGGGAGCGGGGGCGGATGATGAGGCGGTCGAAGGTGTCCGGCGTCTGCTGGAAGTGGCGACTGGCGACGACCTTGCCCCGGTAGCGGAGGATCACGGCGACCCGGCAGTGGCCGCCTTCGCGCGGGCAGCGGCTTTCGACGACGACGCCGTCGCCGCGGCGGAAGGCGCTGGCCGCGGCGGCGTCGGCGGCCTGGTTCATGCTCGTCCGGCGCGGGTTGGTGCGGAAGTGGTCATGGCCGACGCGGCCGAGGCCGCCGCCCCAGTCGATCGCCTGCACCTTGGCGACGGCGCGGGGGCCGCCGGGGTAGCTCGGGATCGACAGCCCGTGGCGCTTGGCCGAGACGTGGCGGACGAAGTTGGCGAGCGGCTTGCCGTCCCTGCTCAGCACCGCGACCTGGACCAGGTAGCTGCGGGCGCCGGGCACCGGCGACCACCTGACGTGGACGGTGTGCTCGTCGCGCCAGGCTTCGACGTGGCGCGCCGGCGGCAGCGGCCGCGGTCTGTGCACGGCGAAGCGGTCGGCGACGGCGTCCTGGCGCGAGGCGTAGCCGTCGACGACGACGACGTGCAGCTTGCGCTGGCCCCGGTAGACGCCGGGGGTGACGCGGAAGCGCTTGCGCCCGCCCGCCTTGCCGGTTTCGAGGATCGGCACCTCGGCGCCGTTGGGGAGGATTTCGGTGAACAGCAGCCGGGTGTGGGGCCGGTTCAGCGAGTGCCAGACCAGCGTCCGCTCGCGACCGTTGCCGCGGACTTCGGCCGTGACCCTTTCGTCCGCCGCCTGCTTCGCTGCCTTCAGCGCGACGATCGCGGCGCTGCCGTGGTTCGGCGTCACCGTCCAGGTCCCCTGCGGGTGCGGCAGCAGCACGTAGGTCGTGTTCGTCCCCTGGTTGACGAAGAAGGCGTGGCGGAAGCCGTGGCGCTGGACGACGCTGGGGTCGATCCCGGGCGTGTGGAGGACGTGGCCGCGGCCGTCGCTGAGCGTGAACTGCGGCGCCGCGCCGCGGCCCTGGACGGCGAGCGTCGACTCGCCGGGGCCAAGCTCGATCGTGCGGGCGCCGTCGCCGACGGCGGAGATCCGCGCCCCCTGCGGCATCTTTTCCTTGTAGGAGTCGAGGCCGCAGCCGATGCCGAAGGTCTTCACCTCGGAGGCGCCGTAGACGTAGACGGCGCCGCCGTCGAGGCCGAGCACCTTCCAGCAGGCGCCGGCGGCGCGGTTGTTGACGAGGACGCGGCCGTCGAAGATCCGCATCCCGAGCAGCGCCACGCGGCCGCTGCCTTCGAACTGGAACTTGCCCTTGGCGACCCAGCCTTCGACCCGGGCGCCGATGTAGAAGGGGTCGTTGTCGTTGTTGCGGTAGCTGGGGAAGCCGATCCCGAGGCCGACGCCGAAGTCGACCCCGCCGGCGCTGTGGATCGCCAGCCGCACGTCGCCGACCGGCAGGCGGAAGACCTTGACCCCGCCCTTGACTTCGAAGAAGAGTTCTTCGCGCACGTGGCCGAGCTGCAGCGCGGCGTTGACGGTGATCGGCGCCACCTTGCCCCACGGGGTCGGGATCTCCGGCCCGAACTCGGCCTCGGCGTTGGCGAGCAGCAGCATCGTGAACTTGTTCCCCGCTTCGTTCTTCAGCTTGAAGCCGCCGCCGACGGTGGTGATGAAGCCGCCCGGCGGCGCGCCGACGGGGATGTGCGTGCCCTTCACCTGCAGCTGGCCTTCGGTCAGGGCGCCGTCTTCGATCGCGAAGGCGCCGCCGAAGCCGTACCCCTTTTTGCCCGGGCCGGAGAAGGGGAAGGTGACGACGGCTTTGCCGGCCAGGGTCTTCTCCGCCGCCGAGTACTTGGCCTCGAACTCGTTGAGGGTGACGATCTTGAGCGCGTCGATTTCTTCGAGGCTGACCTCGAAGCCGTCGAGTTTCGTCCCCTTCTCCGATTCGGTCGGCAGCACAACCGTCGCCGACTGCGCCTTGCCCTTCAGCGAGAAGGCGCCGGCGAGCTGCACGGTCAGGTCCATCGAGCCCTTGCCGTCCTCCTCGATCTTCACCGGCGTCTCGGTGTCGCCCAGCGGCGAGAGGCCGTCGAGCGCGCGGGCGATCCCCGAGCCGGAGCCGAAGCGCAGGTCCTCGAGCAGGACTTCGCCTTTCTCGGGGGCTTCGAAGTTGATCGGGATGCGGCCGCCGATCGGGGTCAGCTTGCCCGGCACCGGCCAGTTGCGCGAGTTGAGCTGGGCCTGTTCGAGGTTGACCCCGGCGGTGATCGCGATCGTGTAGACGGTGTGCTTGTTCGGGTTGATCCGCAGGGCGCCGCCTTCGGGGCCGGTGAGGACGAAGCCGTTGAGGTCGATCCCTTCCGGCTGGTCCGCGTAGGCGGCCTGCCAGACGGTTTCGTTGCTCTCGCCGACCTGCGTCCAGCAGGCGACGGCCTTGACGATGCCGACCTCGACCGCGCGGCGCTCGCCGTGCTTGCAGGCGGCAGGGGTCTCCGAGCTCGCCTGCGCGGCGAAGACGAGTGCGGCGAGCAGGGCGGCCGAGGCGACCGCGAGCGAGACCCTGGACCTCACGCGCGCTAGTTAAACATCCCGTTCCTTAAATATCCATCGCTCATTCCCCCGGCCGACTTGATGATTCCCACAGGCCCGCCGCCGATCCGGTTTGGCCGGGGCGCTGCGCCCGGCACAATCACGGGGACCGATGGCCGAGATCAAGTTCATCGACCAGACGCTGCGCGACGGCCAGCAGAGCCTGTGGGGGATGCGGATGCGCGCCTGCCAGGCGACGCCGGCGCTGCCGCACCTCAACGCGACCGGGTTCGACACCTTCGACCTGACCGGCGGCACCTTCTTCGTCGTCATGCTGCGTGAGTCCGGCGACGACCCCTGGGCGGCGCTCGACTGGCTGATCAAGGGCCTGCCCGACGCCGGCCACCGGGCCGGGATGCGGCCGGTCGCGGTTGGCAGCTTCGGCTTCGTCCCCGACGAGATGCTCGACCTCTGGGTCGCGACCCTGGTCAAGCACGGGATCGAAAGCCACTGGCTCTTCGACTGCCTGTACGACATGCCGGTGATGAAGGCCAAGCACGAAGCGATCCGCCGGGTCGGCGGCGAAACCGTGCCGGCGATCATGTACGGGCTGACCGATCTGCACACCGACGAGTTCTTCGCCGACCGCGCCCGCGAAATGGCGAGCTGGGAGGGGGTGAAGCGGATCTACGTCGAGGACGCACCCGGCGTGCTGACCCCGGAGCGGGCGGCGACGCTGCTGCCGGCGCTGCAGGCGGCGACCCCCGGCGTCGAGCTCGAGCTCCACGTCCACAACACCACCGGCCTCGCCCCGCTCGTCTACGTCGAGGGGCTGAAGGCCGGGATCGAGTACTTCCACACCTGCTCGCTGCCGCTGGCCAACGGGCCCTCGCTGCCCTCGACCGAGGCGATGGTCGAGATCGTCGAGGAAATGGGGCACACCCACGACCTCGACAAGTCGCAGCTGGCGCCGGTCGCCGAGCACTTCGAGCGCGAAGCGAAGCGGCTCGGCTGGGCGCTCGGCGTGCCCAACGAGTACCGCACGATGCCTTACCGCCACCAGCTGCCCGGCGGCATGACCGGCACCCTGATCAACCAGCTGAACGAGTACGGGATGCCGGAGAAGTTCCCCGACGTGATCGACGAGATCGTCCGCGTCCGCGAGGAGCTCGGCCAGCCGGTGATGGCGACGCCGTTCTCGCAGTTCGTCGGCATCCAGGCGGTGCTCAACGTGGTCCTGCCCGAGCGCTACGAAATCGTCCCCGACGAGGTGCTGCACTACGCGCTCGGCCACTACGGCCCGCTGATGCGGCCGGTCGAGCCGCACGTCGCCGACAAGATCTTCTCCCAGCCCCGCGTCAAGGCGCTCGAAGAATGGGAGCGCGACCAGACCACGGTCGCCGAATTCCGCGAGAAGCTCGGCAAGGACCTCTCCGACGAGGAGCTGTTGCTGCGCTACTTCTGCCCGGAGGAACAGGTCGACAAGATGCTCGCCGGGCCGCCGCTGCGGACCGAGCCGCCGGCCCACTCCGACCTCGGCGACCAGCTGATGCGGCTGATCACCGAGGCCCAGGAGCGGCCGGTCTCACATCTCTCGCTCAGTCAGCCGGGGATCACGATCGACCTGCGGCGCTGAGCCGCGCGCTCAGGGCGCTGCCGTCCGCAGGCGCGAGGCGGCGTCTTCGATCACGGCCTCCTGGTGGGGCTGCAGGTCGACGTAGCCGATCCCGCGGAAGGCCTCGATGAACGGGTCCTCGACCTGCTTCGGGATCCCCATCAGCCCCTCGACCACGGCGGCGCCGCAGAAGGGGACGTAGGAGCTGGAGTAGCCGCCCTCGTGGATCGCGACCAGCTTGCCGTCGCAGACGCGGGCGGCGAGGTCGACCATCACGTCGGTCATTTCGCGGTAGCCCTCGCTGGTCACCATCATCATCGCCAGCGGGTCCATCATCGAGGCGTCGAGGCCGGAGGCGATGATGATCAGGTCGGGGTCGAAGGCCTCGACCGCGGGGACGACGACGCGCTGCACCGCGGCGACGTAGGCGCCGTTGCCCGAGCCCGGGGGGAGCGGCACGTTGACGGTCGCACCCTCGCCGGCGCCGGCGCCG
>JBEHWY010000025.1:0-29856 GCA_048498975.1 Actinomycetota bacterium
GGGCGGGCCGGCGCACCTACCTGCCCTGTGGGTGCGCCGGGCCGCCCGCCACGTCTAGCCGGCACGGCCCGGCCTCCGTGGTGGTCATCTAGCCCTCAGTCCAGCGGGCGCAGCTCGACCCGGTCGAGGAGGTCCTCGACCACGGGGCGGGCGCCGGTGCCCAGGCCGTGGCGGAGGAAGTTGGCGGCGCCGGCGGCGGCGCCGAGGCGCAGCGCCTCCTCCCAGGGCAGGCCGGCGGCCGTGGCCATGGTCAGGGCGCCCATCATCGAGTCACCGCAGCCCTCGCGCGAGCCGCGCTCGAAGCGCGGCGGCACCAGTTCCCAGGCGCGCCCGTCGCGGACGGCGAGCGCCGGCTCGCCGGCGCGGGTGACGATCGCCGCGCCCGCGCCCTTCTCGATCAGCTTCTCGGCCGCCGCGCGCAGGCGCTCGGGCGTGTCGACCGGCCCGTAGATGAACCCCGCCAGCTCCCAGTCGTTGATCTTGACCACGTCGGGGCGGCCCTCGAGAGCGGAATCCAGGCGTGGCGAGGAGAGGTCGACGAGGACCGGCGTGCCGTTGTCGCGGACGTCGGCGACGAGGTTGCCGTAGACCTCGAGCGGCAGCACCTCGCTCGGATAGGGGCCGCAGACGGCGAGGGCGTCGGCCTCCAGCGCGGCGGCGCAGGAGAGCGAGAAGAGGTCGTCGATCTCGTGCCGCGAGGCGAACTCGGTGGCGCGCTGGGCGATCGGCTCGCGCTCGCCGCTGCGGCGGTCGTGGATGTAGGCGCCGCTCTCCGAGGCGGTCTCGACCAGGCGCAGCTCGAACGGCTGCTGGGCGAGGAGGTGGCGGATGACGGCGCCGGTCTCGCCGCCGGAGAAGCCGCAGAGGACGGGACGGGCGCCGAGCTCGGCCGCCATCCGCGCCACCCAGATCCCCTGGCCGGCGGCATGGAGGTGGATGTCGTCGCCGCCGTCGGCGCTCCGCGTCTCGATTGCGACCGAAAGCAGTGGGCTGGGGCCGAACACCGCGACCTTGGGGCTCTCGGTCATCGGCAGAGGGTAGAGGCCGCCGCAGCGGCCGGTGGGGGCGGGAGGGGGAGAGGCGGGGAGGCGGCGGCCCTTGGCGCGGGATGTCAGCCGCCCGCCGATTCCGCGACCTGCCCGCTCGCCGCGTCGAGGGTCGCGAAGTGCCGGTGGCGGTCGGGTTTCGTGCCCGCCTCCTGGGTCTCAGCCACCTCGACCGCGAGCAGGCAGGCACGGGCCTGCTGATCCCTCGCTGCGCCGCCGTCCACAGCTTCGGGATGCGGTTCGCGTTGGAGCTGGTCTTCCTCGACGCCGACGGGACGGTGCTCGCCCGCCGCCGCCTGCGCCCGCGCCGCTTCGCCCGCCACGATGGCGCCGCCGCCGTGCTCGAGCTGCCCCTGGATCAGCGCCCGGGGGGAGAGTCCGCCGCCCGCTCGACTTAGGGGCGCCATGCTGCCGAACAAACGTGAGATCGCCACCCTCGTCGTCTGCGAGGACGACGACGTCACCCTCGACCTCCTCTGCGAACACCTCGCCGCCGACAGCTTCGGCGTGCTGCCGGCGCCGAGCGCTTCCGACGCGCTCCGCCTCTGTCGCTACAACCACCCCGACCTGCTGCTCCTCGACCTCTCGCTGCCCGACGCCTCGGGCCTCGACGTCCTGCGCGAGATCCGCGACGCCGACGGCCTCGCCACCCGCTACGACCCGCGCCTCCCGGTGATCGTCCTCACCGGCCGCGGTGCCGCCACCGACCGCGTCCGCGGCCTCGAATCGGGCGCCGACGACTACCTGACGAAGCCCTTCTCCTACCCCGAGCTGAAGGCCCGCATCGCCGCCGTCCTGCGCCGTCGCACCGGCCGCCGCGAAGGCCACAGCAAGGTAGGAGAACTCACCATCGACCCCCTGCGCCGCCGCGTCACCGTCGGCGACCGCGTCATCTCCCTCGCCCGCAAAGAGTTCACCCTCCTCCGCGTCCTCGCCAACGACCCCACCCGCGTCTACGGCAAGGACGAGCTGCTCCGCGAGGTCTGGGGGATCGACGACGCGACGCGGACCAGGACCCTCGATTCGCACGCTTCGAGGCTGCGGCGCAAACTGGATCCGGAGCACGGCAGATACGTCATCAACTGCTGGGGGATCGGTTACAAACTGCTGGACGCGTGAGGGAGCAAGGCCCCTCTTGGAGGCAGGTTCGCGTCTACGTAACGGCTCTTATCCGGCAATCTTGCGGCGCAGGATTCGGCGCTCCTGAAACGCCGGTCCGCAAAACCGGCGATTGGAGGTCCGGGCCCTGAACGCCACTTTCGTGATCCGGCTTACTAAGCCGAAGACGCGCATATTTCAGGCGAGGGCGCGATTGGGTCGCCTATCCGGCATCGGCGGGCACGAGCAGATCGGCGAGGCCGAAGTGAATTCCGCGAGACGGCAGAGTTGGGGTCCAGGCGGGATCGATCGAACGGTAGGACTCGGGGTCGGCGTTGATCAGGCCGATGAGGACCTCGGCGACGATTCTTCCCCCCACCGGGCCAAGGCGCTCGCCGTCTCTGCGAGCGGCGGACTCCAACATGAAGTAGAGCCAGAGTGGCGTGCCACCGCTCCAATCGGAGCCGGCCAGCTCATTCTCCTCTGCGCTCATCGGGCTCTCACCCATCGCTCTGGCCACGTCCTCCCCAGACGGCAATCCGTAGGCATGGCCGCGCTCGAGATCGCGGCTGGCGAGGGAACGATAGGCGTCGACGTCGACATTGCCGCTAATCGCGATCGGGAGCTCGATCAGTGATTTGATCAGGGTTCCGTCGATGCGCTTTGCGCGTTCGGCGGGAGGGTGGCCCTCGACGTCAATCAGTCGGCTCCAGTCGACAACGAGGCATGCGGGAACCGGCCGGAATCCGAGCAGGTCCGGGAAGAGGCGGCGGACGCCCGACTCGGAGTTCACCTGGAACTCGTCGTGCACCTGACCGTGGCCATAGCGAAAGGCCCCGTCGGCGAACTCGAACGGGATCGACGGAGCGTCTCCGGCGTGGTAGAAGCGCGGCCCCTGCTCGCGCACCTCTGCCGCCAGATCCGGGCCGACGAGGCGGGGGAGGTAGTCGTTAAGGATCACCCATTGGTAGTGCCAGACGGTTTCGCGTCGAGCTGCCGCGAAAACCTCGCTTGCCCGAACCCCGTTGCGACGGGCGCGTCCGACCAGGCGATTGTGGATCTTGATCATCGCGACATGCAACTGGGAGACAAAGAGGTGGACGTCGTTCCGAGGGTCCCCGATTAGGGCGATTCCCTCTGAATTCCGAGGCACGTCGTCGGGCTCGCCGTGATCGTTCCTTCCGAGCAGCAGTTGATCGGGGTCCTCAGCGCGGAAGAGATAGGGGCTGCCGATCGGACCAGACCCGTAGAGACTCTCGAGGTTTGCGCGGGGGCTGCGGAAGTTGACGGCCGGGGCAGTCTCCGCCTGGGCGGCGATCGGGCTCCGGTCGGCGGTTATGTCGTGAGCGACGTACTGGCCGAACATCGGCCACCCGGCTGCGGTCTCGACCGCGAAGGCGCAGTCTCCGGCGCCGTCGCAAACGCCACCTGCAACGCCGAGCGCCAGCAACGCGTCGTTCTCCGCTACGAGCGGCGCCAGCTCGGGAAACAACCGCGAGTAGCGTCCGGTCGCGCCGTCGGCGGGCGCATGCCCGGTCCGCTCCCGCGCCAGGCAATGACCGCCACCGGACACCGCCGCAGGCTCATCCATCGGACATCCAGCGCTCATCATCATTACCTCCTCGTTGGCTAAATCCGTGCTTACGATTGCGGATCCAGCCTAGGTCCATGTAGTGGGCCTCGCATCAGCCAATACGCCAGTCGACCGGCCGGCCGAGTCTGGCGGCGGGAGATTGACGCCTGCCGCCGTCCTACACGGGCTTGCCGGCGTCGATCCAACGGCGAAAGAGGGCGATGCGCTCCTCGGGCCATGCACCGTCGCATGGCATCGTGCCGGCCTCGAGTCGGTCGAGGATGGCGTCGGCGTGAGTCGAGACGTCGTCCAGGGACCAGAGATCGAACGCGAACCGCATCGAGTCGCGGTCGCGCTCGCGAAACAGTGACTTGATGTCTTCCTCGAAGTGCAGCGGCTTCTCCGACCCTGACAGCCGAGCTGAGCCACTCGCAATTCTGGCTACTCCACCGTCGTCGGTCAAGAAGCGACTGGTCGCGCCCCACTCGGCGAAGTGCCGAGCGAGCGAGTCCGCCACGGCCGTCAGCGCGCCTTCGACGGGTCCGAGCGCCCTCGCGACGTCCTCCGGCGAGCTCTTGGTGGCCGCAGCGCAGAAGCCGGAGGCATCGCGAAGGCGCTCCTCGAGCAGGATCCAGGCGGACTCACGATGCGGCAGGAGGTCGTCGTCTTCGTAGAAGAGCTCGAAGCTCGGCCCGGCGGTGCGCCCCGGGTGGTCAGGCCCGACCGGCAGCGTCGTGATCAGATTGCCGAGCGGCCTGAGCACGCCGTCCATCAGGGTGACCGCTGCGCTCGCCAGCGTTCCCAGCTGTTCGTCCGTCTCTTCGGTGTGCGCGAAGTACCGCTCCAGGATCTGCAGGAGGATCTCGTAGCTGACATTGAAGAGATCCGCGCACAGGGACGTCACGCGATCGCCGATGAGAGTGATCGAGGCGTCGCGGTCGCCACGACGCACGGCCGCGAACATCACGGGGCGGACCGGATCGGCCGCCGGATTCGCCGCGAGCACCCCGCGGTACTCCTCGAGGATCTGGACGAATTGGCCGAAGTGGGCCGCTTCCCAATGCCCTCGCGCCCCCTCGCCCTGCTCGAGGATCGTGTCGAGCGCCTGCTGGGCCGACGCGAGGTCGGTCACCGCCACGAGCTCGGGCCAGTGGAAGTGGGCGCTCGTCGCCTGTGCGCGGGGCGGACCGACGAACAGGTTGCGCTCGCCGAACTTGTCGGCGAGATGAGCCAGGCCGCGCTCGATCGAGCGATAAAGGTGGCCGATCGTCGCGAAGTCCTGCAGCTGGGGCACGATGTCGCCTCCGGTGATCAAGGGCACGGCGTCGTGTACGGGCGCGTCGATGCCCTTAGCACCCTCGAGGGCCATGCCCTCCTGGCGCTCGAGGAACATGAAGTGCTGTAGCGCCTGTTCGCCGAAGGGCACCAGTGCCAGGTTCACACCGGCTGGATAGTGGTGCGCAGGGGCGGGGAGGTTCGGCCGGGTCAGATGAGGTGCCGCACCGATCGCGGAGAGCACGTTCTGCACGAGCGCGAGGTGCAGCATCTCCTCGGTGGCGACGTGGGCGACCACCTGGCGCCAGCGGCTGACGGCTTCGAGTTCCTCCGCGGTCAGCCCCTCGTCCGTGCTCTGCTTCAGCGAGAACGCTGCGAACAGGTACTGGCACATAATCCCGTGCTCGAGCTCGGCGGCTTGGCACAGCATGTAGATGAGCGCCTCGCGATGCTCGATCACGAACGGCGCCTCGGGCTCTGCCCGTCCGCCGCGCGTCGCCAACACCTCGGCGAGGCGACCCCGCCCCGCACTGCCGACCGGATCAGTCATTTGGAGAGCCTCCCAGGTACGCGTTTCGACAAGCCTACGCTCAATCTCACGAGCCGGCCCCGACAGAGACCAGCCGGCGGGCTGGCGTCCTGGCGGATGCGAGCACCCCGCGCAGCGGGCACGATCGTCTGGTGACGAGAGGTCGGCGGCTTTGACCGTACGTTCCCGCCAGACCCGTAAGCGACCAACGACCCGAGGGTGCCCCACGTCACTTCGACCGGCCCTCGGCAAGGGAGGCGTCTCGTCTCGAGTGCCGGCCGGCGCGCCAGGGCGCCGGCCGGTCTCCGGCTCTGGCGCCGTGTAGCTCCCAAGCCGCAAGTGCCGCCAGCAGGGCGGTGACCGCGGTCGCGAGCGCGAGAACCGGGACGTCGAGATCGAGCGGCAGGAGGGCGAAGAGCAGAGCGGCGGCGAGTGGGCGCTCGGGCTTTGCCTGGCCGGCGGTCATCCACTGGAAGAGGGTGACGCCGAGCAGGAAGAGGGCGGGGCCGCCGAGGATGATCGCCAGATCCGCGCCGTGCGGGGACGCCTGGGGGTTCGCCAGCAGGAGGTTGTTCGCCGCCGCGGTGGCGACGACGCCGGCGACGATCAGGACATGGACGTAGGTGTAGGCGTCGCGCGCGAGGCGGCCCGGGTTCTCACTCGCGATCGCCGCCGCGCGCAACTGCTCCGCCGGCGTGCCGAAGTAGAGCCACCAGAACGCCACCGTCTCGAGGAAGGAAACGACCAGGGGGATGACGCTCGACGGCGTCAGGCCGCCGTCGCTGGCGGTGGCGCCGGCGACGACGATCGACTCGCCGAGGGCGATCAGAACGAAAAGCTGGCAGCGCTCGGTGAAGTGGCCACCCTCGATGTCGTACTCGGTGGTCGCCGCGCGGCCGCGGCCCGGCAGCCAGTACCCGGCCACAGGGGCGAGGAGGTCGAGGGCCAGCGCCGGGAGCCAGAGCGCCAGGCGGTCCTCGCTTCCGAGGACCGCGCCAGCGAGCCACAGTGCGCCTGACGCGATGCTCCACAGCAGCACCCGCTCGTAGATGTCGCGCAGCCGGTGCTCGCGCTCCAGCATCGACACTGCGGCAAAGTTGCGGCCGACCTGGAGCACTACGTAGGCGGCTGCAAACAGAAGGCCGTTCTCGCCGAATGCCTCGGGCACCGCCGCCGCCATCAGGAGGCTCGCGAGCGTCGCCCCGGTGAGGACGGCGCGGACGGTGGGCGAGGACGGGTCGAACCAGTTGGTCATCCAGGTCGTGTATATCCACGCCCACCAGACGACGACCAGAAGGAAGGCTGCCCGGGCCGCGCCTCCGGGCGAGAGGTGGCCCAGCAGGAGGTGGGAAAGCTGGGTGATCGCGAAGACGTAGACGAGGTCGAAGAAAAGCTCGACGGTCGTGGTCTGCTGGGGGGCTCCCTCGACGCGGGGTCGTAGATGGTTCACGATCGGCGGTTTGCCCGTCCTGGCCGGCCGACTCCTCGCTCACTGTGGAGCGAGGAGTCGGTCGACCTCGAGGAGGGCCTTGCTTAGGCTGCGTACGCCGACCACCACCGGGGCGCCGTCACGGCGAGGGTCGATACGCAGTTGCAGGTCGCCTTCGTCGTAGATCGTGTAGGCGACGAGGACGCCGTCGGCCCAGAGCTCGGTGACGCCGTGCTCGACCTCCTCGGGGCTGACCGACTCGACTTTGATCTCGTTCATCGTGGTTCTCCTGTTGCGTTGATGGCCCGGCCGGCACCGCGAGGTGCCGGCCGGGATTTCCGAGCGGTTAAGCGGCCACCGCCACCGCCGCCGCCTCGAGGATCAGGTCGGACGTCGCCTGCGGCTGGGAGACCCCCGCCGCGTGCGAGGCGCCTTCGATCGCGACGGTCCGGCGGGAGCCGGCGCGGTCGGCCATGAAGTGCTGCAGCTCCGCCGGGATGT
The DNA here is from genome assembly GCA_048498975.1 of Actinomycetota bacterium. Taxonomy (GTDB): domain Bacteria; phylum Actinomycetota; class Thermoleophilia; order Solirubrobacterales; family 70-9; genus VAYN01. The sequence continues at coordinate 7,452 of JBEHWY010000025.1, forward strand.
TGCGGTCCTCCTCACCGATCAGGAACCAGGACGGCACCTGCTTCCACAGCGGGCTCTCGCCGCTGGGCTCCGAGAGCGCCTCCTGGGTGGCCGGCCGCTGGGTGCAGGCCATCCGGGCCGCCGTTTCGGCGTCGACGTCGGCGCAGAACTGGGCCTGGAAGCGCTCCTTGTCGATCACGAGGTCGGTGGTCCCGTCGCCGTGCGGGATCGGCCGCAGCGCCTCGCCCAGCGAGCTGCCGGGGAAGCGGGCGGCCAGGGAGATGGCGTCCTCGCCGGCTTCGGGAGCGAAGGCGCAGACGTAGACGAGGCCGACGATCTCGCCAGCGTCGGCGTCGACGTTGGAGACCACCATGCCGCCGTAGGAGTGGCCGACGAGGACGATGGGTCCCTCGACGGTCCGGATCAGGTCGCTGACCGTTTTGGCGTCGCTGGTGACCCCGCGCAGCGGGTTGGCCGCGGCGATCACCGGATGACCGGCGTCCAGCAGCGGGTCGATGACACGCTCCCAGCTCGCCGACTCGGCGAAGGCGCCGTGGACGAGGATGATCGTGGGTTTCATTGTTGGTTCCTTTCGTTTGGTTGGTTGTGTCGGCTCGGGCTAGTGCTGCTCGAGCCAGTCGGCGAAGCGAGTGGGGGTGAGCCGGGCGCCCTCGTAGGGGACCAGCGATTCGGTGTTCAGCTCGGTCCCGAAGTAGGGGGCGTGGGGGTCGCTGAGGACGGTGCGGGAGTCGCCGGCGGCGCTGAGGACGCGGGCGACGGCCTCGTCCATCGCCAGCGGCTCGGGCCCGGCCACCTCGACGACATCGTTGGCCGGCTCGGCCTCCGCCAGTTCGGCGACGGCGGCGCCGAGCTCGCCGACCGCAGCAGGCTGGAACAGAGCCGAGGGGAGCCGCACGGTCGACCCGGTCGCGCTGGAGTCGGCGATCCGGGCGATGAACTCGAAGAACTGGGTTGCGCGGACGATCGTGAACGGGACCGCCGCACCCTTGACAACGTCCTCCTGGGCAATCTTTGCCCGGAGGTAGCCGCTGTCGGGCAGGCGGTCGGCGCCGACGATCGACATCGCCACGTAATGCTTTACCCCGGCCTTTGCCGCGGCCGCGGTCAGGTTGCGCGAAGAGGTCCGGAAGAACTCGAGCACCGCGTCGTCCTCCCAGGCGGGGGCGTTGGAGGCGTCGATGACGACATCGGCGCCGGCGAGTACCTCGTCCAGCCCTTCGCCGGTGATCGTGTTGACACCCGATTCGGGTGAGGCGGGCACGGCTTCGCATCCGTCCTGCTGGAGCTTGGCGACGATCTTCGAGCCGAGCAGCCCGGTGCCGCCGATGACGACGATCTTCATTTCGTTCCCTTTCGTGACGGGTTGCGAGTGCATGGCCGCAGGTTCTCTCTAGTGAGCGCCGCTCGCATCGGCCAACACGCCTGTCGCGATGGCCAGTCCGGCTGCCACGGGCACGGGTTTGGCTGCCAAGATGTCGGGCGAAGCCAGGGAGACAGAGGCCGCTCGCCAAGGAGGATCAATGGGTTCGTCGCGTATGAAGGTCGCACTCACGGGTGCAACCGGCTTCATCGGGTCTCACGTACTGATCGAGCTGCTTCGGCAGGGGCATGAGGTGACGGCACTCGTGCGGAGCGAGGCTGCGGCTGAGGTCGCGGCCGCCCGTGGCGCCACCCCCGCCGTGGTCGACTTCTACGACCGCGCCGCGGTCGTCGCCCTTTTCGCCGAAGCCGACGGCGCGATCCACGCGGCGAGCCCGGGTGACGAGACCAGCCCGCTGCTCGACGCGGCGGTGGTCGACGCCGTGGTCGAGGCCTTTGCCGGCACCGGCAGGCCCTATGTACACACCGGCGGCGTCTGGGTCTACGGATCGAACCCTTCGATCGACGAGGCGTCACCGTTCCGCCCACCGGCACTGGTTGCCTGGAAAGACGACGTCGAGCGCCGTATGCTGGACGCGCCAGATCTGCGCGGGGTCGTCGTCGTTGCCGGCATCGCCTACGGCGACGGCGGGGGAGCGATTCCCGCGCTGCTGCTTGGCTCTCCGCGCGACGACGCCGGCAACCTGATCATGCTCGGCAGCGGCCGGCAGCGATGGTCGACGGTCCACGTCGCCGACCTGGCGGACCTGTTCGTGCGGGTGCTCGCCGACGATTCGGCGCGTGGCTACTACGTCGCCGCAGACGGATCCAACCCGACCGTCGCCGAGTTGACCGGGGCGGCAGCGGAGGCACTCGGGGCGCCGGGGGCGGTCCCGGGCTCCGGCGAGGAGACGCGGGCGCGCTTCGGCGACCACTTCGCCGAGGTCCTGCTCCTCGATCAGGCAGCCGACGCGGCGAGGGCCCGGGAGGAGCTGGGATGGTCGCCCGCCCACTCGGGGTTGGTCGACGAGATGCGGACCGGGAGCTACCGTGGGTAGCGCGATCGGGTTCGCTGCAGCTACTTTTGAGTGACGACGCCCGTGGCCAGCGCAACCACCCTGATAGGCCGTGAAGCCGAGGGCGCGGAGCTGGCGCGGCTGCTCGAGGGGGTGCGCAACGGAGAGAGCGGCGCCCTGCTCGTCCGCGGTGAGGCCGGAGTGGGGAAGACCGCGTTGCTGGACGTGGCCGTCGAGTCGGCCGCTGACCTGCGGGTCCTGCGAACCCTCGGCGTGGAATCCGAGATGGAGCTGCCGTTCGCCGGCCTGCACCAACTCTGCAGGCCGCTGCTCGATTCGCTCGAAGGGCTGCCCGATCCGCAGCTGGAGGCGCTGCAGATCGCTTTCGGCCTGAAGGAAGGCGCCGCCCCCGACCGCTTTCTCGTTGCCCTGGCGGTGCTGACTCTGCTCTCCGACGTCGCCGAGGAGCAGCCCCTGCTCTGCGTCGTCGACGACGCGCACTGGCTGGACGAGGCCTCGACGTTGGCGCTCGCGTTCGTCTCCCGCCGCCTCCTCGCCGAGTCGATCGCGATCGTCTTCGTCAGCCGCGAGCCGGACGCTGCGCTCGCCTCCCTGCCGGAGCTCATTCTCGAAGGGATCGGTGACGAGCACGCCCGCGCGCTCCTCGCCTCCCGGCTGCAGGGCCGGCTCGACGACCGGGTCCGCGAACGGATCATCGCCGAGACCCGCGGCAACCCGCTGGCGTTGCTCGAACTGCCGGAGGCATTGACCTCCGCCGAGCTGGCAGGGGGGTTCGACCTCCCGGACGCCCGCTCGCGGGCCAGCCGCACCGAGCAGAACTTCCTGCGTCGCTTCGAATCGCTGCCCCCGCCCTCACAGCAGCTGCTGCTGACGGCGGCGGCCGAGCCGGTCGGTGACGTCGCCCTGCTCTGGCGCGCGGCAGAGGGGCTCGGGATCGGCCCTGACGCGGCGGTGTCGGGGGAAGGCGAAGGGCTGGTCGAGCTCGGCGCGAGGGTGCGGTTCCGGCACCCGCTGGTTCGCTCGGCGATCTACCACTCGGCCTCCCCCCGCGAGCGCGAGCAAGTGCATGGCGCCCTCGCGGAGGCGACCGACCCGGAAGCCGATCCCGACCGGCGCGCCTGGCATCGGGCCCATGCGGCGCCGGGGCTGGACGAGGACGTCGCCGCGGACCTCGAACGCTCGGCCGAGCGAGCCCAGCGCCGCGGCGGGATCGCGGCCGCGGCTGCGTTCCTCGAGCGCGCGGCCGAGCTCACTCCCGACCCCGTGCGCCGCGGCGAGCGCGCAATGGCCGCTGCGCAGGCGAAAGTCGAAGCTGGAGCGCCGGAAGCGGCCCTGGAGTTGGCCGAGATGGCCGAGCTGGCGCCACTGGACGAGCTCAACCAGGCTCGGTTGCAGCGCCTGCGGGCGCAGATCGGATTCGCCACCCGGCGCGGTGCCGACGCGGCGCCGCCGCTGCTGGAGGCGGCCCGGCGGCTCGTCCCCCTGGACCCGGAGATGGCTCGCGAGACCGGCCTGGAAGCGCTTGCCGCAGGGCTCTACTCGGGCTCGATGGGGGATTCGCCCGAGGCGCTCGACGAGGTACGGGCGGCGCCGACCAGTTCGCCGCCGCGACCGACCGACCTGCTCTTCGATGGCTTGGCGACGCGCGTGACCGAGGGCTATACGGCCGGGGCCGGGCCGCTGCGCAAGGCGCTCGAGGCGTTTCGCTGCGAGCAGGGCCCGAGCCCGGCCAGCGACCGCTGGCTATGGCTTGCCTGCCGTGTCACCTCGGACAGCTGGGACGAGGAGACCTGGGAAGAGCTGGCGAACCGCGGTGCCAGCCGGGCCCGCGCGGCGGGGGCGCTCGACGTCCTGCCGATCGTCGCGATCCAGCAGTCAGGCACCTGCATCCACACCGGTCGCTTCAGCGAGGCGCTGGTTCTGGGAGAGGAAGCCGCCGGGATCCTGGAGGCGATCGGGAGCGCGACGCTGATGTTCCCGATCCCGATGCTGAGCGCCTACCAGGGCAAGGAGGACGAGACGCTGGCGATGATCGAGGCGGTGCGCGACGACGTGCAGAGCGGCGGCAGGGGCACGGCGCTGTGCATGCTCGAGACCGCGGGGGCGATTCTCTGCAACGGGCTCGGTCGATATGACGACGCCCTCGCCTTCGCCGAGCGCGCCTTCGCCGTCGGGCCGCTGGCGCGGTATGCGATGGCACCGGTCGAGCTGGTCGAAGCAGCTGCGCGTTGCGGCCGCGCCGACGTAGCCGCGACTGCGCTCGAGGCGCTGACCGAGAGAACTCAGGCGAGTGGCACCGACTGGGCGCTCGGGCTCGAGCTGCGCTCGCGCGCCCTGCTCAGCGACGGTGCCGAGGCCGACCGCCTCTACGCCGAGGCGGTCGAGCGGCACCTGCGCACCCGCCTGGCGCCCCACCGGGCCCGGACCCAGCTCCTCTACGGTGAATGGCTGCGGCGCGAGAAGCGGCGGGTGGACGCGCGCGAGCAGCTGCGGGCGGCACACGAGACCTTCACGCAGATCGGTGCGGCGGCCTTTGCCGAGCGCGCCGGCCGCGAGCTGCAGGCCACCGGCGAGACCGTGCGCAGGCGGAGTGAGGAGACCGCCGATGCGCTGACGCCGCAGGAGGCGCAGATCGCCCGCATGGCCCGCGACGGCCTCTCCAACACCGAGATCGGCGCGCAGCTCTTCATCAGCCCGCGGACGGTGCAGTACCACCTTCACAAGGTCTTCCCGAAGCTGGGCATCACTTCCCGCCGCCAGCTCGGGCGCGTTCCGCCCGGCCTCCTCAACCCGAGCTAGCGAACAGCTCGCCTGCGACTGGCGAGCCAGGCTGGCGTACTGGCCGATGCGATGGCGACCCTCCCGGCGAGAGCCTGCTCGCATCGCAATCGACCCGAAAAGGTGGTGGTGACGAAATGCTCTCGACGGTCTTCTACGTCGTCCCCCTGGTCCCCGGCGGCATGTTCCTCGGGACCCTTCTCCTGCTTCTCATCGTGCCGGTCTTCGCGGTGGCGGCCCTGGCGCTCGCGCTACTGGTCGGGATCGCGGTCCTCCTCGCGCTGGCGGCGGCGATCGCCGCGATGCCGGTCGTGCTCATGCGGGCGGCGCGAGACAAGGCTCGGCCGGTCCCGAGTCTGGACCCCGTGCGCAGGGCGCTGCGGCGGAGGCGCCGGAATCTGCCGTGGCGGGCCTCGACCGGCGATGCGCTAGACATCGCCGACCGGGCGAGGCAGCTCGGATGAGCCTCGGCGGACCACACTCAGGCAACCCGGAAGGAGCAGTCATGTCCCCCGCCAAGACGGCCGCGGTCGTCCTCGAGCCGGCCTCGCAGGGGTTCGTCGAGGCGACTGCCGAGCGGCCGTTTCTCTACGAATTGACTCCGACTGAAGCACGCAAGGTGCTCGACGACGTGCAGGCCTCGCCGATCGACATGCCGTCGGTTGACGAGGAGTGGCTGACCGTGCCAGCCGAGGTCGGCGACGTCCCGGTCCGGATCGTCCGCCCTCCGGACGTGATCAAGCCGCTCCCGGTGATCCTCTACATGCACGGCGGCGGTTGGGTGCTCGGCAACGCCGCCACCCACGATCGCCTCGTCCGCGAGCTGGCCGTCGGCGTTGGCGCCGCCGTGGTCTTCGTCGAGTACGACCGTTCGCCGGAGGCCCGCTACCCGGTTGCGATCGAGCAGGGCTACGCCGTCGCCCAGTGGATCGGCCGCGAGGGGAGCAGCTACAACCTCCGTCCCCAGCGGCTGGCGGTGGCCGGCGACTCGGTCGGCGGGGGGATGACGGCGGCGCTGGCTCTGATGGCCCACGACCGCGGCGACGTCGAGTTCGTCCACCAGTCGATGTACTACCCGGTGACCGACGCCGGCATGGACACCGATTCCTACCGAGATTTCGCCGACGGGTACTTCCTCTCCGCGAAGTCGATGGCCTGGTTCTGGGAGGCTTACGCCCCGGACCACGACCGCCGCTTCGAGCCTTACGCCTCGCCGCTCCGCGCTGAGGACACGCAGCTAGCCGGGCTGCCGCCGGCGTTCGTGATCGTCGACGAGGCCGACGTCCTGCGCGACGAGGGAGAGGCCTACGCGGCGCGGCTGCGGGCCGTCGGAGTCGACGTGACCGCCGTTCGTTACGACGGCATCACGCATGACTTCATGATGCTCAACCCGCTCAGTCAGACCCACGCGGCGCAGGCCGCAATCGCACAGGCAATTGCGGTGCTGCGCAAGGCCCTGGGGACTGACCTGATGAGGAACTGGAGCATCCCCGAGCCCGACCTCGGCCGCCCCAAGCCCCCGTCGTCCTCCGAGGATGCATGCGCAACCGCGCGGCGTCCCCTACGTGTTCGTCCCGCCGCGCAGGAGACCACGCCGCAGGCCCCGCCCTCCAGGAACAGAGAGGAGGAGGACCCCTGGGCACTGGATCCGCTCAGCCCGCTTCCGTGAGGGCGACGGGCGAAGCTCCGTGGCCGGCGCCGCAAAGCAGCCCCCGGGACGCGGACCGTCTCGGGGGCTGAAACAAGGCCTGGCCGCATTCCCTTTGGCATTCCCCGGAGCCAATCTCGGGTGTCTTTTGGCTCCGCAGAGCGGGTTATGTGCGCCAATCACCGGTCTCCAAGGCTGGCGATTCCAGGCTCAAGCTTTTCCAGGGCCCCTCTTTTCCAGGGCCCCTATTGGAACCGCGCTGGCAATTTCGGGAACTTCTGGCTCGAAGTTCCCGAAACGCGGCATAACGCTGCATATCGCCGCCAGTTTTCGTTGCTGAGCGGCTCTTGTGGAACACGGGAATCTCCTGCAAAATGGCAGATTCACGCCAGTCGGTTGCGGACCGTCGGTGTAATTGCCATGCAGAAGGTCGAGGGTTCAAGGCCTTCCGTCACCGCGAGCGCCCGCGGGGGCCGTGCTTGGGGCTTCGGGCTCAGGCTGTTTCCCGTCGATTGGGATCGGCCCAAACAATTCATCCAAAGGCAAGCCCTTCTCCTACCCCGAGCTGAAGGCCCGCATCGCCGCCGTCCTGCGCCGTCGCACCGGCCGCCGCGAAGGCCACAGCAAGGTAGGAGAACTCACCATCGACCCCCTGCGCCGCCGCGTCACCGTCGGCGACCGCGTCATCTCCCTCGCCCGCAAAGAGTTCACCCTCCTCCGCGTCCTCGCCAACGACCCCACCCGCGTCTACGGCAAGGACGAGCTGCTGCGCGAGGTCTGGGGGATCGACGACGCCACCCGCACCCGCACCCTCGACTCCCATGCGTCGCGGCTCCGGCGCAAACTGGATCCGGAGCACGGGCGCTACGTCATCAACTGCTGGGGGATCGGGTACAAACTGCTCGACGCCTGAAGGCGTGCGCTCGGACCGGGCATAGGATTGTGGAGTGCCAAGGTTCTTTCGACCGGCCTCCCTCGCCGCGGCCCTGGTCCTTGTCGCCGGCGGCGTTGGATTGGCAACCGCCGACGGCTCCAAGGAGCGGATCCTGGTCAGGTGCCGGAATACCGGTCATGTGCACCCTCATCGCTGCCTCGTAACCGGAGAGAATCAGGAAGGGACTTGGATGATTCCGCTCGAAAGCCTGCGCTGGTCGGAATGGGGCGGCCGCAAAGCAAAGGCCGAAGGCGTGGAGGTCGGATCCGAAACTCGCTGGGACGTGAAGGTCATCCTCTTTGGCCGCATGAGTTGCAAGGGGGACGCCTACTACCGGCGACTCTGGCTCAAATCCGCCGAATCCGGCTCGGTTCTGCGGCTTAGCTTGTTCTGTCCATAAGCCTAGGCGGGTAACCCTGCCGAGGGGTCCGGAGTGGGGGGCGACCAAGTAGTGCCAAGCTGACAAGTTGGCACTCGACCTAATCCACAGCAACGCGCGCTGCTCCTTTCACGCGGGAGCGGAAGCTGAGCGAGCGACGCTCGCGGAGGCTTGTCCATCAGGCTCGGCCCGTCTCAAGCTGAGGCTCATGCGCCTATTCTTCGCTACAGCAATTCGCAGCTATGACCACGGGCATTCATTCGCTGCCTGTAACTGCTGCGAACTCCAGCGCTCGCGAAATCTGACCCGAGGAAGCGGATCTTGAGCAAGCTGTAACCGATCGCGCTGCCGTAACCATCAGACGCCCGGGGGCACCAAACCGGCTTGCTCAATTCAATCCGAATAGGCCATTCGTTCTGGCCTTTGATGGCATGGCCTGCAATGGCTGCGATTCCACCTCCAATAGCCCTGGGAGTGCCCCAGCCTGAGAAGTGCAGCCTGCAGAGCAGCCAGTAGCTTCCACCGGGTGGGGTCGGGAACCACGAGGCAACGTTGATGATGTGCTCCCTAGGATCCCCGGTCGGTTCGTAAAGGCCGTGGATGCAGTTGGAATGAGCCCCAAGGCGTTGTCCGTGATATCCACCCGCTAGGGCCAGATAGCAGCGGAACCGTCCCGAGCTGAACGTCGGCCAGTCAGGTGGTGAAACCGCCCCGGGAGCTAGCACGAGAGAGTAGGTCGTGTACGCGAGCAACCCTGCACACCTTTGTCGCCCACTGAGCGTGACCGAAACTGGACTCGTCGGTTCGTCAATCGGGAAGGGGCTACCCGATTCCTCTTCTGATACGAGACTGACATCGCCTGCCCCGGTCGCGACGGAACCGCCCCACGTCGACCAATGGATCTCACGGACGAACTTGTAACCGAAATAGTCGTCAGGTGAGAAGCTAGTCGGCGTTTCCGCCCGATCGGCGTGCTCCGACCCGATGTAGACGGACAACGGTTTGGCAGGTGCAGCGGTTGCCATCGCGATGAGCCACATCCCCAGCACAACCGGAATAACGATCCCGGCTCGCCATCTACTTTGACCGCTCACTGTGCAACCCCCTGTCAACGATTCGTCCCGAGCGGGACCAAGCGTATACCGAGCACGTTCCCAGAAGTTTGGCGACGTGAGTCGGGTCAGATTCGACGGAGACCCGTGCAAACCGGCTTGGCCTATGGATATTCCCGAACGACTTCCGCTATGCGCGAGAAGCGGCGACGAGCTCCCGAGGCGGGAAGCGTCTCTCGTTGGAGTCGTCTCATGACCCGAGAAGGGCTTACTAGTCGGTGGGACCCCGCGAGCCGTTCAAACCCGCAGAGTGGTCGTCGCTCGCGACCGTCAGCCGCTGCCCCCGGCGGCCGCTCAGCCCAGTGCGGAAGTGGGCAGCACGCCCCCTGGTCACGATCGGCGCCATTTTCGCCATATTGGTCGTCCTGATCCTCGTGTGGGTCGCGTTCAGGCACGGCGGCGGGCCGAGCTAGCGACCGTCATCGGCCCGTCTGGTGGCCGGCGGACGTCGGGGGTCTAGTCGTTCGGCAACGCGCTGACATGAAGGCCCCATAGTCCGGCTAGGGCGAGGATCGCCAGGACGACAACCCCGACGCAGACCAGGACGCCGACGCTCAGATACAACCACCGCGGTTCGAGTCCCACCCACTTCATCGACAGAGGGTATCGGCCGGCCCAGTCCGTGCGCGACCTCTTCCACCGACCCATCACCTGGCGAGCCGGACCAGGTTTCGCGGAGACTCCATCCAACCTTGCCAGGCGGGTAGCTGCACCTCCAGTTCCGCTTCGCGCGAAATCCGGGCGCAAGCACCATTAGTCATCCGACAACGATCTCAGCGCATCCACGCTTCGTCGCAGGCCACGGAGTAGCGATAGATCGAGACTGCGGAGCGGTTTTGACAATGGGACGCGGCGCCCAACCTTGGCTTCCAGGACATCCCAATTCCCTGCACCCGGGCTGAGAGCCTGGCGCTCGAGTGCGAGGCTCGAGAGCGTAGTCGCGACTTGGGTCCATGCCGCCGAGCTGAGGCTAGAAGCGAGCAACTCCTCGTCGCCCGTGTTGAGCACTACGACTTCAGTCGACTCGGGAAGGATGAGACGGTCTTCGCGTAGGGCGACTTCGAGTCGAGGCTCGGCGTTCAAGAACTCCGATGAAAGGACACGGGCGATGCCCCGTGCCGTTGCGTGCGATTGATCGCGTTGCAGAGAGCGATTGCCATAGTACGTGGCAAATGCCCCAATTCCGGCTCCCGCAATAGCAGCGAGTGCTGCAATCACAGCCACCGTCAAATTGCGATCCCACCAGCTCTTCTTCCGTCGGCCAGCCATCGGGCGCCTCAATCTAGATGACCGTCTGCGTCTTACGTCGCCGACGAGGTCACCTCGCCGCCGACGCCGTTGTTGTGGTTGCTCTGAGGCACCGAGACCTGACCGGAATGAATGTTGCTCCCGCTTCTGCAAAGCCGGCGAGAAGCCCCGGGGTTGTTACGCAACACCGAGCGCCTTGGGGTCTTGGGACGATCGCGGTTTTCGTCGAGCCGGCTTTACTCGGGGTGCACCTTGGCGGTCGAACGTTGCCTGTGATGGGCTCGCGAGGAACCGGCGCTATCCGACATAGCTATGTAGAATAAGGTCGATGCCGCAGAGGGTGACCCGACAGACCATGCGCCTGCTGGAAGCGCTGCTAGAGGCGCCACTTGCCGAGCACTACGGCCTCGAGCTGATGGAGAAGGCGCAACTGGCAAGCGGCACCGCCTATCCGATCCTGCACCGACTGGAGGAAGATGGCTGGCTGGAGTCCGGGCAGGAGGCGATTGACCCGAGCGCGGCAGGGCGGCCTCGCAGGCGCCTCTACCGGCTAACGGCCCTGGGCGAGACGCAGGCGAGGGTGTTAGTCAACGAGCGGGGCCAGCGGGGAAGGGGACTAACGGTGTCGCCCCTGCCGCAACCACGGGGGGTGCCGGCGTGAACGCGGTGACGCTTGGACTGACGGCCTGCGCGATTTGGCTGGTTCGGCTGGTGTTCGGGGCACTGCTTGCGCAGCAGGTCAGAGGCTCGCTTCCCGAGTACACGGCCCGCAGGGCCCGAGCGGCTGCCGGACGCCTTCCGGAGCAGTTGCAGGGGCGCTACGAGGACGAGTGGCTGGCGGAGCTAGATGCGCAACGAGAGAAGCCGCTGACCGCCCTGCGCTTCGCGCACAGTCTGCCGAAGGCGGCGCGAGCGATTTCGGCGCAGGCAGGGGGAAGTATGGAAGCAGGGACGACCGCGATCCTGGCGAGAGTGGCCGACACGTTCGTGGCGGGACTGCTGCTGTTAGTGCTCGCGCCCTTGTTCGGGGCGGTCGCCGCGCTTGTAAAGATTGGATGCGGTGGGTCAGTGCTCGATCGCTCGCGGGCCTTTGGGCGCGAAGGTACTGCGATCGAACTCTTCTCGTTCAGCACTGCAGACAAGAGAACCGGGCGGCCGAGTGGCGTCGGGCGTTTCCTCTGGAACACCAACCTGGACCGGTTGCCCGTGCTGGTCAACGTTGTCCGCGGTGAGGTCGCCCTAATTGGTCCGCCCGCACAACGACCAATTGGCGTGAAGATGGAGCCCCGGAACCTGGCAGTGCGGCCCGGTCTAGCCTCCTGGCGGGTGCTGGCGGAAGCGAAAGCCGTCAAGGTTGGCCTCGAAGAGGCGAAGCGGCGCGACGAGAACCGCAGCCTGCGCCACGATTTGACGCTTCTGGTGAACCTTCCGTGGTTCGTCCTGCGGGCCGAACCGATCGATGCGCATGCCGAGCAGGAGTGTCGGTGCAGCAGCAGTCGAAGGTCAGGGGTCGACGGGATGCCCTAGCCGTTGACGTTTGGAATGTTTCGCGTGCGGTCACTCCTGCTTCGCGCGAATTGCAGAGCTTGCACGGGGTCGTGGGGAGGGCCGATTTTGTCGACGACGATCCGTCGCGAGGTTGCTGCGGGTCGACATGGGGCTTCCGACTGAGGATATCCCCGTATATACTGACGGCATGAAGGTCGTCAAGATTCGCCGGGTTGGCAACAGCAACGTGGTCTCGATACCGCGCGAGTTCGAGGCGCGCGGCTACGCCGCCGGGACGTCGGTGCTCGTCGAGGAGCTTGATGGTGGTGAGCTGCGGCTTATCCCGACCGATCACGTACGCGACCGGATTCGCAGTATCGGAAAGCGCGTAGCTGACGAGCACGCCGAGGCACTGCAGATCCTTGCCGAGCACGATCCTGACGACGAGAGCGCCAAGCGGTAGACAGGCCTCCGGTGGAGGAGAACGAGCCGGTCTACATCGAGCTTGCCGATGCGCTGGAGCTCTACGCCGCGATCACCGGTGGAACCGTTGGGCAGGCCGCTGACCAGCTCCGCGATCAGGCCGGCCTCGAGAGCGCGCTGGGGCGGCCGCGCAACTACGCCCACTACCAAGAGGCCGATCTCGCGCTCCAGGCCGCCGCACTTGCGCACGGCATCGCCGAGAGCCAGGCATTCATCGACGGAAACAAGCGCTTGGCGCTTGTTTCAATGCTGACCTTCCTCGAGGTCAACGGCTACCAGGTCACGGCAACGGATCCCGAGTTCGCAGATTGGATCATCGGTCTGAGCGCCGGGACGAGTCCCGAGCAGATGGGGGACCTGATCCGCTCACGGCTGCGAGCCGTCGAGTAGCCACCCGGAGCCGAGGTGGGTAGGACCTCCCTTGTCAACTCGGACAAGGAGAGGCCCATGAACTCCATCGCAACTCTTGACGCAGCCGGCCGACCCCGCTCGCCGGCGACGCTGCCCGGCTACCACGCGGGCCGTGCACCGCGGAACAAGGCCGCAGATATCCCGCCGACCCACCAAGGGTCGAGGAGATCGTCGCCGTGATGCGCCGGGCCGGAGGAGAGCGCCCGGCGGGGGTGAGGTTTCGAGGGCTGGAAGTCGTGCACTGGCGGGCCGGCCTTCGGATCAGCGAGGCCCTGGCACTATCGGAGGGTGACCTCGAGCCGGCTCGCGGCGCGCTCCTGGTCCGCCACGGCAAGGGAGGCAAGCGCCGCCAAGTCGGAATGGACGATTGGGGATGGCGGCAGCTGGACCCCTGGCTGAAGCTGCGGATGGAGCTGCCGGTAGGGGCGCTTTTCTGCGTGATCAGCGGACCCACGGCCGGACGCCCCTGGTCGGCCGCCGCGGCGCGCACCCAGTTTCGGCGCTTGGCCCTCCGAGCCGGTGTCCGTCGTCGCTTCGCGCCGCATCAGCTGCGCCACGCCCATGCAGTTGAAATGGCACGAGAGGGCGTCCCTCTGAACGTGATCCAGCGCCAGCTCGGCCACGCCGATCTCGGGATCACCTCGGTCTACCTACAAGGGATAGACAGCGGCGAGATCGTCGATGTTGTCCATGGGCGGCGCGCGCCGGTGATTCCGGCCGCCGTTGCGCTGGGTCCGTAGGTGACTTGACTGACGGTCCGCTGGGGACGTCGCCTTCACGCGGAAGCGGGTGACGGGACGCTTGCATGCCCGGCCCGCAACTCCCCCGGTCGCGCTGCTCCGCTGGGCGTATCCTCTGTGGCATGAGCGAGAAAGCCCGCTTCACGGCAGAGGAGGCCCGTACGGCCGGCGAGCGCATCGGGATCGACTGGGCCTCATCGAGCTTCGATGTCGAGCAGTTTCAGATGGGAATGGACGTAGAGCTTGAGCACGGCACGCAGGATCCCGAGACCAACGTCACCGACGACGACATCGTCGTGACCGCCAAGATCGCCCGAGCGCACCTCAACGAGTTTCCGGACTATTACTCCCGCCTCTCCGTGATGGAGGCAGAGGCAGAGGCCTACTGGGATTCTAAAAACGAGTAACGCCGCGCTTTCCCGTCCTCTCCGCGGGTGCCGTCGGTCCGGAGGCCCAGGGGACATTTCAGACGGCCAAGTAGACGCGCGCGCCGGATTACCCCGGACGGCTACTGCTCCGCGCGAAACGGGAAACCCCACCCCCGACTCGCCCGCCTCGTTGCGGTGGGTATTTCTACACATGGATCCTGTACTGCTCGTCCAGGCCGACGTACTAGAGCTGTTGACTTCGGAGGGGGGGTCGGGTGCCCGGCCAGGAGGACTCCCTGGTCTCGAGCCGGGGGATGCTCGTCGTGCATCCAGCCCTCTGAAGAGCCCCGGTCGGTGGAGGGCGGTCGGACCCGGCCTCGGCCTGAGCTTGCCATTCCCCGGGTTCCGCCCTCGACTCCCACGCGAGCCGCCTGCGCCGCAAACTCGACCCCGAGGGCGGAAGGTGCGCCGTCAACTGCTGGGGGGATCGGGTACCGGCTGCTGGAGAAGTGGGCGTTCAAATGCCGCAGGGACCGGGCACTGCTGACTTCACGCAGCAGCACGGGCGATGGTTGGAGATACCCTCATCCAATGGAAGGACGCGGGGCCAGACGATCCAGAGATCGGAGCTGAGTCGATTGACCGAGGGGACCTAGGCTGTTCGGGCCGCCTGACATCGACCGGCTGGTGGAGAAGCGCGATGTCAAGGCGCTGAACAAGGCGCTGGGCCACAAGGACGACTACGTACGCATGCGGGCAGCCGACGCGCTGGGAGAGCTCGGCGACGTCCGCGCGGTTGAGCCGCTCGCGGACTCGCTCGGTGACGCGTCTCCGCCGGTGCGGGAACGGGTGGCGGCGAGCCTGGCGAAGCTCGGTGATGCCCGCGCGGTGGAGCGCCTAGTTGACGCTTTCAACGGAGAGGCCGACACGCAGGTGCTGATAGTGATGGCCGAGGCGCTCGGCGAGCTTGGCGACGCGCGAGCCGTGAAAGAGAGCCTTGCCCCTGCGCTGGTTGTGCCGCCAGGGACCGGAGCGCCCACCGATGAGCTTCTCGCCGCCATCCTCGGCGCGCTCTTCGCCCTGGGTGGCGAGCAAGCGGTGCTGGAGGCCTGGGCGGCCGCGGAGGAGGACGCGGATGCGAACCTGCGCGTCGGCGTGGCGGAGGCCCTCACGGAGCTGGGGCTCGAGCAACCCGCGATGCGGGCGTTCGAGGCCGCACTCGAAGACCCGGATGCCGATGCGCGCATCCGAGCGGTCCGGGCTCTGGGCCGGCTCGACCTCGACGAAGCCGTGGCCGAGACCCTGCGCGGTGCTCTCGACGACAAGAACTCCGATGTGGCGCGAATCGCCGCGGGCCGCCTCAAGGAGCTCCGGGGACCAAAGGCAGTCGAGGTCTGGATCGCGGCGCTCGACAGCCGTAAGCCGGACGTGCGGTCCGCCGCGATTCAGGCGCTCGGGAAGCTCGCCGACCCTCAGGCGGTGGAGCCCCTCGGCGGGGCCCTCAAAGGTCAGCCCCCCGAGCTCCGCCAGATGGCGGCGAGGGCGCTGGGGGAGCTGGGAGACCCCAGCGCGCTGAGGTACCTGGAGGGCGCACTTGAGGACCGGGACCCCGAGGTCCGCGAGGTGGCCATCGAGGCGATCGGCGAAGTCGGGGGACGGCAGACCGTTGATCTCTGGATCGCGGCGCTCGGAAGCGAGGAGCCCGAGGTGCTGAGGGCAGCGGCAGAGGCGCTCGGCGGACTGGATGACCCGCGAGCCCTGGGGCCGCTGCAGGCGGTGCTTCCCCGCGCTGCAGCCCTGGACGCGCGAGATTTCGGCAAGCCCGAGCGGATCCCGACCAGCGGGCAGTTTGAGCCCGGCGCCTGGTTCAAGCACGCGGCCGTGACCGGGGTCGAGTCGGCGATCCTCAATCTCGGCGGTCCGGACACGGTGATCGAGACCTGGATCACCGCACTCGCCGACGACAACGCCGACGTCCGCCACATGGCGGTGACGGCGCTCGAGAGGCAGGGGGACGCGAGGGCGGTCGAGCCGCTCGTCCCCTTCCTCGACGACCGAAACAGCGAGGTCCGCGCCCTCGCGGCGGATGCGCTGAAGAGGCTCGGGGACCCGCGTGGGACGACCGACGAGGCGCGGGCGCAATCGGCACTCAGGGTCCTGCATCAGGGCGCGAGCGCCAATCCGTCGCAACTGGCCGAGGCGATCAACGACCTGGCCAGGTTGAGGAGCCGGCGCGCGATCGAGCCCCTGATCAAGATCATCCTCGACGAGACCAACTTCGACCTGCAGAGCCACTGCAGCCACGCCCTCGTTGAGATCGGCGAACCAGCTCTGGAGCCGATCACGGCGGTGCTCGATAAGCATCGCTTCCCGACGGGTGGGGGTGCTCGGAACTTCCTCGAGGCGGCCAAACGGGAAATCGAACACGCGGAGTGACAGGGTGAGTAGCTGATGAACGGAGGGCGCCGAGTACGACCGCCCTCGCCGAGTAGCTACTCACCTCGCGATCGTGTTCGGAGTCGTCGCGAAGAAGAGGATCGCAGCCCGGGGGAGAGGCAAGGGCATGGCGACTACCGGGCTCGTGCTTGGGATCGGTGCGCTCGTGTCGTCGCCGGTGCTCGCCGCTACCACCGGGGTGTGGGGGGACAGGTGCGGGGCCATAGCGGCTGGCGCGGATCTGTCCGGGTGCGATCTCAGTGGCAAGGACCTGTCTGGTGAGGATCTCGAGGATGCGAATCTAACCGGCGCGGACCTTTCAGACGCGGATCTGACGGGCGCCAAGCTGGGAGTCTCGCCAGGTGAGCTTCCGACCTATCTGGCCTTGCACAGGACGCGGCTTGAGCCCGCGGGGGTGATCGGGAAAGCGCTCGCCGGCGTCTGCAAGGGCAACCCCCTGCGGGACGTGGCGGCGGTTGCCCAGTGGGGACCCCACAAGGGAACGGCGACCTAGCCCTATCAACGCCGCGGGACCGCATTCAGTCGCAGCAAGCCCCGCGTGCGACCGGTCTCTTTCTATCAGCCGGGATGCCCATCGGTTCTCGAATACCGGACCGCGCCGTAGACAATCAGCATGAGCCCGGCTGAGACGACGAACGCTGCCACCCACAGCAGCTTCTTGGCCAGCCCGATGTCGTCGCGGCGGTAGAGGTCAATCGGGGCGAAGACGATCGACATGAGCAGGGCGACGAGAAGGATCAATCCCAGGAACGTGCCAAATACATAGCCGATCCAAGGCGTCTCCTCGAAGGCTCCGACGACGCAGCTCAAGAGGACCCGGCCAAGGGGAGCCGCCGATCCGAGGACGCCGAGCACAACGCTCACGCGCTGAGGCTACCTCTAGTCTCCGCGACGATGACGGAGTTCGCGATTGAGCTGCTTCGGCTGCATGGTGACGAGCGATGGAGCGAGTGGGGAGATCGCTGGTGCGATCACGTCGACAGGCTCGGCGAGCTTCCACCAGATGGACCTGGCGGATGGCAGCTGATCGATCACTTCAGAGGCGAGGGCGTGAAGGGCACGCAGCTCGACTGGGGCGCGCTGCTGTACCCGGTGGGCAAGAAGGATCTGATCGCCCTGTATTCGGAGGGGACCGAGCTTCTACGGCCTCAATCGAGCGCCGACGCTGAGTGGATCCGACTCTCGGAGCTACCGGACGACAATCGATACGGGCTGGTGGTCGTGGAGTGCGCATGATCGAGGCGAATCGCGCCCCAGAGGGAGGTGGGCGTGCTACGGATGCCCTCGGCCCAGATTTCGGAGTAGCTTGGCTCTCGTGGCCCATAGCGAGAGGCACTTCGACAATTGGGAGTACGGTGAGAACCCGATGGCGCTTGAAGGACTGTGCGCTGAGCTTCCTGTCCTGGGTCGCCGCTCCTGCTCTGCGCGAGAAGCAGCAGCGCCTTGAGCCTCAATCGCCCTCCCGGCCCATTGGGATCGGCCCAAACAATTCATCCAAAGGCAAGCCGTTCAGTTATCCGGAGCTGAAGGCCCGCATCGGCGCCGTCCTGCGCCGCCGCACCGGCCGCCGCGAAGGCCACAGCAAGGTGGGAGAACTCACCATCGACCCCCTGCGCTGGGGCATCGGCTACGAATTGCTCGACGCGTGAACGGCAGCCAGGCCGTAAGTCCAGCTACTTGCGGTGGAGCTTGACGCGGAAGGTCTTGGCGCCGCCGCCCTGGGGGACGACGGCCAGGCGCGCCCGGAGGCCGGCTTTGGCGCGGGCGCGGGCGCGGAGCTTCTTGCCCAGCTTCAGCGTCACGGTCTTCTTCGCTCCGGCGGCGAGCGAGTAGCTGGCCTTGGCGTAGGTGGTGGCCTTCTTCACCTTGGAGATCGTCGCCTTGCCGGTCGCGGAGATCAGCGTGATCTTGCCGCGGCAGGGGCCGGCGGCGGAGCAGGAGAGGGGGACGCGGACGCGGCCCTTGCGGTCGACGCCGAGGCTCTTCTTGCGCAGGCGGAGAGTGCCCTTGTTCGGGACCGGCGGGTCGGGAAGCGCTTCGAGCAGGTAGGCGGCGACGGCGCCGGAGTACTGCCCGACGTCCTTGACCGACCCGGAGACGAGTAGGCGGCTGCCGACGATCGCCGCTGCGCTCAGCGCCGTCTCTTCGCCGCCGAGGTCGGGGGTGACGATGCCGCCGTTGCCGAAGCTCGGATCGAGGCTGCCGTCCTGGCGCAGGCGCAGGATGCGCGTGCGCGGCAAGCCCTCGACCTGGGCGAGGACGACGATCCTGCCGTCGGGCTGAAGCGCGAGGTCGCTGCCCCACGAGCGTTTGCCCGCGCTTGCGAGCTGGATCCGTTTGATGCCGCCGGAGCCGAAGGTGAAGTCGAGCCCGCCGGTCGGGGTGAAGCGGGCGATCATCAGCTCCTGTGTTTCGGCCGCGTCGTAGGTGTTGCCGACAACGTAGATTTCGCCGTCGGGGCCGACCAGGATGTCGTCGGCATAGGAGAACGACGCCGGCGAGCCCGGGTCGGAGGCGTCGATGATGCTGTAGCCGGCGTGCTGGCCGAAGGAGCCGTCGAGGGCGCCACCGGAGGAGAGGTGGGCGAGCAGCAGGCCGTTGCCGCCGCCGATCAGCGCCGCATTGCCCGCGATCAGGATGCTGCCGTCGGGCAGGGTGGCGATCGGCCCGCCGGTCGATTCGGCGCCGGCCGGTTCGCCGAACCTTTTGGTGAAGGTGCCGATGAATCCCGGGAAGTTTTCTCCCCATTTGCCCTGCGGCGTGAACTTCGTGACCTCCGTCGCGTGGGTCGAGCCTTCGTTGGTGGTGCCGCTGACGTAGACGGTTCCGTCTGGCGCCGCCGCGGCGGCGGCGGTCGACCCTTCTTCGGGAGACGGCGGCCAGGCGACCGACGCCAGGCCGGCGTTGCCGAAACCGGGGTCGCCGAAGCCGTTCTCGCCGATCACGTAGGCACTTTGGTCGAAGCGTTCGTTGACGTTCCTGGAGACGCCGAAGCCGACGTAGCGCCCGGGGACGAGGAACAGGCTCTGGGCGGTCGAGTAGGTGTAGGGCGCGGTGCCGAGCTGGATGACGCGCGAGCCGCCTTCGCCGAACCCGGAGTCGGTCGCCCCGTCCGCGGAGAAGCGAGCCAGCGCGACCGCGGGATGGCCGCCGGCGTCCGAGGTCTGGCCGGCGACGACGATCCTGCCGGAGCCGTCGACGAGCAGGTTGTAGAAGTCGGTCAGGTGGGGAACGGTCTTGGCGAGATCCACCAGCACCGGTTTGCCGCCGTGGAAGGTGGGGTCGATCTCTCCCGGCGCACCCAGGGCCAGGGCTCCCGCCGGCGTCGACAGCAGGGCCGCAATCAGCAGCCAGCCCAAGGTCAGCGTGCGCTTGATGGTCGACCCCGGCTTCAGATCTCGGCCCCCGTTCCCGATCTGCATCTGACCCGACAGGGTAACCATCGGCGCCCACAACTCAAGGCCGTGCGCGAACTGATCCTGAGTGACGACGGTGGAGAGCGGCTTGCCACCGGCCGGCCGACCCCTTGCCGGACGGTGGCGCCGCGGTTACCGCGTTACTTCGAGGACTTGCTCGGCGCTTCGAAGTGGAGAATCGCGAGCGAGCTCTGGACCGGCTCGGTCTTCTCTTCGGCCAGGCGGCTGGCGGACTCCTCCTGGATTTCCGTCGCCCGGTTGAGCGTGTCGGCGAGGAGCTTGGCGACCTCGTTCCAACCCTGCTCGTCGAGCAGCAGCGAGCTGCGGCTGATGTGCGAGTCGGTGCGCTTGTCGATCGTGCCGGCGATCATCGCTGCGGTCACGTCCTGGCCGATGCCCTCGAGCACGACGCCGTTGATCCCCTTGCGGGCCGAGGCCGGGATCTTCTTCCAGTCGGCATCGCTGAAGAAGGCCCGCTCGGTGGCGCGGTAGAAGTGCTCGACGGCGCCGCGGCGAGGCTCGGTTTTGACCAGCTCGACGCAGTCGTATTCGAGCAGCGTCTTGACGTGGTAGCTGACGTTGCCGAGCGGCTCACCAAGTTCCTGAGCGAGCTGGTTCGGGCTAGAGATCCCTTTCTGCAGGGACGAGAGGATGCGAACGCGCAGCGGGTGGGCGAGCGCCTTCGCGAGTTGTTGAGTTATGCCCTCCGGAGAGGTGCGGGTTTTGGCAGCCAAGGGTCTTCCTCCGGTGTTGTGGTCAGGTAGGTGGCTGTTGAGGTTCAATGCGGCTGGAAACGGTTGTTTCCAGCGAGATTGGCTTGTCAAGTATCCCAAAACGCTCGGTCGATCCGGCGGCAGTAGCTGGATAAAGGAGTGAAGAAGGCTGAGCGCTGCGGTGCAGCTGCGCCGATCGGTGAAGCAAAACGGAACAGATGCCGGGGGGAGAATCGGAGCCCGGGAACCATTGGTTCGGCCATGGGTTTCAAGTGGATGGAGACGGTCTGATGCTGGCGGAGCTGGTGCGGATTGCCGACGGCTGGCCGCTGGCGCTGTCGCTGGCGACGGCGCTCACCGCCCGGGGCCTGTCCGCCGGGCGCCGCCGGATGGCGCTGAACGAGGCCCTGCACGAGCTGCGGCGGCCGCTGCAATCGTTGGTTCTCTCGTTCCCGGCCGCGCCCGGGCACGACGACCTCTCGCGGCAGACCGCGGCGGCGTTGGCGCGACTCGAGCGTGAGATCAACGGCGAGACGGTGCCGGCGGCGCCGGAGGCGATCAGCCTGCCGCAGCTGCTGGCGGCGGCGGCGAGCCGCTGGCGTCGGGCCGCGGAGCGCGCGGGCGGCTCGCTGGCCCTCGGTGCGGCTCCCAACGCCAGGGTGCGCGGCGAGCGGGGTGAGCTCGAGCGGGCGCTCGACAACCTGATCGTCAACGCGATCGAGCACGGCGGGGCGGAGGTCGTCGTCGCCGCGGCGCTGGGCGAGGGCTGCACGGTGCGCGTCTCGGTCCACGACCGCGGCAACGGGCTGGCGCGGCGGGACGCTCTCGCGCGCAGGGGGTGGAGGGAAGCGCCGCGGCGGCTGGCCTCGGCGCTGGCACGGCTCGGCGGCCGCTGCCGTCGCGGGCACGGGTTGCGTGTCGTGCGCCGCGTCGCCGATCGCCACGGCGGCAAGTTGAGGCTGCGGCCGCGCGGCGAGGGGACCGAGGCGGTGCTTGAGCTGCCGCTGCTGGACGGCGGGGAGCGGGCGTGAGGCGCCGGCGGCGGGCGCTCGGCTTCGGGCTCGCGGCGTTGCTCGCCGCGGTTGCGGCGGCCGCGGTCGCCGACGGCTACGGCAAGAGCGTCGCGCGCGGCTACGGCGCGCTGCGGCCCGTGCTGGTCGCCGCCGACGAACTGGACGCGGGCAAGCCGATCGATCCCGCCGAGGGCCTCGTCGTCCGCCGCGTCCCGGTTCGGTTCGTGCCACCCGGGGCGCTCCGCGACCCGGCCGAAGCGGCCGGTCTCGCGCCGACGGCAGCGGTTCCCGCCGGCTCTTACCTGCTCGCTGCGCAGTTGCGCCGCCCCGAGCCGGGAGAGGGCGAAGGGCTGGCCCTCGATGGCGGTCGCCGCCCGGTCGAGATCGCCGTCAGCGGCGCCGACGCCCTGCTGGTCGGCGGTGGCTCCCCGGTCGGCGCCAAGGTCGACGTCGTCGTCACCGCCGAACCCACGGGGAGCGGTAGCGGTCGCACCTACGTCGCCGCCGCCGGCGTGCCGCTGCTGGCGCTCGGCGCCGGCGTCGAAGGCGAAGGACCCGGCGGGCGCGTCGCCGCCACTCTCGGCCTCACCCGGCCGCAGGCGCTGCGCCTGATCTCCGCCCAGAGCTTTGCCCGGCAGGTGACGATCCTGCCGGCGGCCGGATGAGCCCCGCGCGGGAGCGGAACGTCGCCGGCCTGGCGGCGGCGCTGCGCGGCCGGCTGGTCGAGCGCCGCCGCGCCGCGGCTGCGGCCGGGCGCGGGGGCGATGGCGACTTCGAGGCGAGCGTGCGGGGCTCATCCGGCCGCCGGCAGGATCGTCACC
>JBEHWY010000026.1:0-29209 GCA_048498975.1 Actinomycetota bacterium
CTTCTCCTTCCCCCTTCCCCCCCCCCCCCCCCCCCCCCCCCCTCCCACGAGCGGGGTTAGGAGCGGTACTCGGGGTTGGGGAAGTCGAAGCGGCAGCCGGCGTCCCACTCGGTGCGCTGGTTGCCGTGGGCGGGGATGCCGCCGGCGTCCTTCAGCATCCGCGCCAGGTGCATCATGTTCCAGGCGGCGAAGGTGGTGTTGCGGTTGGTGAAGTCGTTCTCCGGGCCGCCCGAGCCCTCGTCGAGATAGGACGGACCGGGTCCGGCCTCGCCGATCCAGCCGGCGTCGGCCTGGGGCGGGATCGTGTAGCCGAGGTGCTGCAGCGAGTACAGGGTGTTCATCGCGCAGTGCTTGATCCCGTCCTCGTTGCCGGTCACCAGGCAACCGCCGACGCGGCCGTAGTAGGCGTACTGGCCGTGCTCGGTCATGTCGGGCCAGACGCCGGTGGCGATCTGGTGGTCGATCGCGCGGATGCTGTCGACGACGACGCCGTTGGCGCGCATGATCTCTTCCGAGATCTTCATCAGGCCCTCGGTGTTGGAGACCTCGGGGCTGCGCTTCAGCGTGCAGTTGACGAACAGCGCCTTCAGGTCCGAGTAGTCGGTCACTTCTCTCTCCTCCCGTCGTGGGTCAAGTCGCTGCCAGCGCGTCGCGTCGCGAGCGTAGGAAGCCGAGGGCGTCGAACCACGGGTCCTCGCTGAGCTGCAGTTCGACGTAGCCGAGCTCGGCGCCGCCGAAGCCGCGGGCGTTCCAGGTGTCGTCCCGCGACTGCGCCACCCAGGGGGCGACGTAGGCATAGGGCCGGCGGTGGTGCTCGTCGCCGGGTGAGAAGCCGTAGGTGGCGCGGTGGCCGGCGGCTTCGTTGCCGAGCTCGATCGCGAGGTCGAAGTGCTCGGGCCAGAGGACCGGGTCGCTCGCCGCCTCGGCGTAGCTGGCCTCGCCGCGGAAGCGGGCGAGCACGTCGGCACCGAAGGCGTACCAGGCGGCGAGAGCAAGGGCGGCGTCGCGGTGGACCGTCAGCGGCTCCTCACTGAGACCGGCGCCGCCGTCGGGCAGCAGGTCGGCGACGACGCTCGCCGCGTGCGCGAGCGAGCCGAGCGGCGTCCGCCGCGCCCCCCCGTCCACCTCGCGAACCAGCTCATCGCCCTCGACCCGCACCCGCTGGCGGGCACCGTCGAACTCGAACTCCGGCGTGCCGAAGCCGCCGGGCAGCGGCTCCAGGGCGATCTCGTTATCCGGCTTGCGCGCCGGCGCGACGATCTCCTCTGCGACCCGGTGCAGCGAGTGCACGGTCGCGCCAAATCCCCCCGGCAGCGGTGCGAGCGACTCGGCCACGCGCCGAGTCTCCCACGCTCCCCTTACACGCGCATGAACTTCCCCCGCCGACGGGACGATTTCGGGTGATATTCACCCGAAATCGGCCCGTCGGCCCCCGGGGTCACCAGGTGTCGACGGGGCGGGGGGCGCGCGGGGGGTTGGGGGCTGCGGCGGCGGTGGCGAGGGTGTGGGCGATGAGGGCGCGGGTCTCGGCCGGGTCGATCACGTCGTCGAGCTCGAACAGGGCCGCCGCGTTCAGCGCCTTGGCGTTGTCTTCGGCGGCGGCGGTCAGCTCGCGCACGCGGCGCTCGCGCTCCTCCTCGTCGGCGATCGCCTCCAGCTCCTTGCGCAGCGCCAGCCGCACCGCCCCTTCCAGCCCCATCGGCCCGAGGTGGGCGCTGGGCCAGGCGACGGTCAGCAGCGGCTCGTGCAGGCTGCCGCCGGTCATCGCCTGGGCGCCGAGCCCGTAGCCGCGGCGCAGGATCACCGCCACCAGCGGCACCCGCAGCGCGCCGCCGGCGACGAGCAGCCGTGAGGCGTGGCGGACGAGGCCGGTCGCCTCGGCGTCGGGGCCGACCATGAAGCCCGGCGTGTCGACCAGCGAGATCACCGGCAACCCGAAGGCGTCGCAAAGCGCCAGCAGCCGCGCCGCCTTGTCGGAGGCGTCGCTGGTGATCGCGCCAGCCATGTGGCGGGTGTCGTTGGCGACGATGCCGACCGGGCGCCCCTCGATCCGCGCCAGCGCCGTCACCATCTCCGGCGCGAAGCGCTCGCGCAGGAAGGTGACCGAGCCCTCGTCGGCGAGCGTCTCGACGATCGGCGCCACCTTGTAGGCGCGGCGGGCGCGCTCGGGGACGAGCTCGCGCAGCCGGGTCTGGTCGGGCGCCGGGCCGGGCGCGGTCGCACCCTGGAAGTAGGAGAGCAGCCGGCGCGCGGTCGCCGTCGCCTCGGCTTCGTCGGCGGCGACGACATCGACCACACCGTTCGCGGCCTGGACCTCGAGCGGGCCGACCTCGTCGGGGTGGACGCGGCCCAGGCCACCACCCTCGATCATCGCCGGGCCGCCCATCCCCAGCGAGGAGCCCTCGACGCCGACGATCAGGTCGGAGCAGCCGGCGATCACCGCGTTGCCGGCGAAGCAGCGGCCGGCGACGACGGCGATCCGCGGCACCAGCCCCGAGAGTCGCGCCCAGAGTGCGAAGGCGCGCGTCTCCAGCGCCGAGACGACCGGGTAGTCGGTGTCGCCCGGCCGGCCGCCGCCGCCCTCGGCGAAGAACACGGTGGGCAGTCGCAGCCGCTCGATCAGCTCGAACAGGCGGTCCTTCTTCTTGTGGCCGAGGGCGCCCTGGGTCCCGGCCAGGACCGTGTAGTCGTAGGAGAGGACGGCGCAGGCGGCGCGCTCGGGGCCGACCAGGTCGCCGTTGACGCGGGCGGTGCCGGCGAGCAGGCCGTCGGCCGGCGTGCGCTCGATCAGGTCCTGGACCTCGCGGCGGCCGCGCTGGGCGGCGATCGCGAAGCGGCCGTACTCGACGAAGGAGCCGGGGTCGACCAGGTCGGCGACGTTCTCGCGCGCGGTGCGGGCGCCGGCCTCGTGGCGGCGGGCGACGGCGTCGGGGCGGGCGGCGTCCTCGGTCAGCGCCCGCCGCGCCAGCAGCTCCACCAGGTCCTCGCGGCCGGCCGCCGCGGACTCCCCGTCCGCTGACCGGTCGGCGGCGGGGTCGGGCATCGTCGGCTACCCGCCGAGCCCGCCGAAGATCGCGAACGGGTTCGGCGGCTGCTCCTCGTAGACGGCGCGCTCGTTGCCCTCGACCGTCACCTCGCTGCCCGCCGGCGCCTCGCCTTCGAGCCGCGTGGCGAGCGCCTTGGCGGTGTCTTCGTCGGCGGCGCCGACGACCAGGTACTTCCAGCGCTGCACCGCCGGCACTTCCTCGGCCTCGAGCAGGTCGGCGAAGCGGACCGCGTCCCGATGCGAGGGCAGGTCGACCCGGACCTCCCATTGCGGGGTCGCCCCGGCGGCAACTTCGGCCCTCTCGGTCTCGACCAGCTCCTCGTGCTCGGCGGCCCGCTCGGCCGCGGTGCTCGGCAGCGGCTCGTCGGGGTCCTCCCACTGCTCGGATTCGTGATGCCAGCGGGCGAGGTTGACGTCGATGCTCCAGTCCTTCTCCTTGGCCAGCTTCTCGGCCAGGTGGCGAGCCGCTTCCGCCTGCTCACGCGTGCCGGCGTAGAGGAAGACCACCGCCCCTTCGCGCGAGACGATCACCTTTTCGCCGAAGGCGGTGCCCAGCGTGTGCCCGGGGCCGGGGCCGCCGAGCCCTTCGACGAGCAGCAGGGCCTCGCCCTCGTCGGCGGCGTCGATCTGCACTCTCCAGTCGTCGTTCATCCGCGCAACATAGAGGCTGGGCGCGCGGCGGCGCTCAATCCTCTTCGAGCTGCTTGGCGAGTCGCCTCATGCCTTTGCCGAGCGCGCGGCGCAGGAAGGCGCGCGTCAGCGGCGGCAGCATTCGTTCGGAGCGTGGCGCCTGCAGCCAGGCGAGCTCGAAGCTGACGTCGGTGCCGCCGTCGGCGCGCTCGGCGAGCAGGTAGGTGCCACGCGTGTGGCGCTTGCCGTGGGCGCTGTGGCCTTCCTCGACCGTGCGCACCGGCCGCTCGGACTCGACCACCTCGAACTCGGCGATCTCGCGCGAGGCCGGGGCCGAGACCCGCGCCTTCGCCTTGGCGCCCGCGCCGCGCCTGGGCCCGGAGAACTTCCAGTCGACGAACATGTGGTCCATGTAGGTCTCGTGGTTGGCGAGGACGTCGATGAAGTCGAAGACCTCCTCGCGCGGGCGCGCCACCGTCACCGAGACCGTCACGGGCTTCATCGCGCGATCCTATTGGGCGAGGTTCCCTTGGGCTTTTCGCAGGGCCCTAGACTGCTGCACTTGTCCGACCCCTCCGCCCACCCGGTTCCGGACGGCAGCGATCCCCAGTCGCGTGTCGACAAGCCCTGGGGCCATGAGGTCTGGTGGGCGCAGACCGACCACTACGCCGGCAAACTCCTGGTCGTCGACGCGGGCCAGCGGCTCTCGGTTCAGATGCACCACGAGAAGGACGAGACCTCCTACCTGCTCTCGGGGCGGGTGCTGATCATGCAGGGGCCGGCCGCCGACGATTTGCAGGAGCGGGTGATCGAGCCGGGCGCCTCATGGCGCAACCGGCCGGGCGTCGTGCACTCGATCGAAGCGCTCGAGGACTCGACCGTGCTCGAGGTCTCGACGCCGCACCTCGACGACATCGTCCGCTTCAGCGACCGCTACGGCCGCGAGCTCTGAGACGCCGCCTCGAAGGCGGCGAGGCCGACGATCATCGGCGTCGCTTCGCCGCCGGTCATCTGCAGCCGGCTGCGGCTCTGCGCGTGCAACGTCTCCAGCCGCGCGATCGCTTCGTCGAGCACCTCGGCGGCCTGCACCCAGCCGACCTCGTCGACCGCGATCGACATCCAGCTGAAGGTGGTGTCGTCACGATCGTCGATCGTCCCCGCCGCCATCGCGTCGACGACCCGCGTCAGGAAGCTGTCGAAAGACGCACCGGAGACCTCCGAGCGCACCGAGCGCGGCACCTTGCGCCACTCCTGATGGCCGATGTAGGAACGCGGCACCGCGCGGAAGTAGTGCTCCACCGCCCCGCGCCGCTGCGCCGTCCCGACCTCCTCGACGCAACCACATTTCTCGAGCACCCGCGTGTGGTACGCGACGTTTCCCAATGGCGCTTCGAGCACGTCCATCAGCTCGTTGGGGCTCGCGTCCCGCTCGTTCAGGACCTGGAGGATTTCCACCCGCAGCGGATGGGAGAGCGCCCGCACCAGTTCGGTGTCGATCTTGTCTGATTTGCGCTCGGCCATTGTTCGGCGATCTTTGCGCATAGCTCTTCGGTTGTGGGAAGAAGCGGTCGAGCGAGAAAATTAATCTGAGCATTAGCCCCCTGCTGCCGCCCTGGACTACCGCGGCCATTCGGCTCTTGCGGCAGTCCAGGGCGCACCGACAGCGACTCAGGTTCCCTTCTTAATCGCCTGCGAAGGCATCAGACCCTCGATTCGAGCCGTGCTCATATCGCACCTCCTCCCCATGTCTCGGAAGGCCATCCAGCTGCCGGGACGGGCCGGCGAGCCAGCCGTCAACAACGGGCTAGCTTTACTGGAATTTGCTCTTTCAATCGAGACAGTCGAGCGAGGACGAAACCGACTGCACGGAAGAAGCGCTGAGTTATCCGATTAAATAGTTCAGCGTTCCCAGGTCAGCGGATTGGAGGAATGAGACGACATGGCAGAGACGCGCCCCCCTTTCCTGGACGCGAGGCTCGCGGCAGCGATGTCACATCCGACCCGAGTACACGCGATGGCGGTCCTCTTCGAGCGGACCGCCTCACCGAAGGAAATCGCCGCCGAGCTGCATGAACCGATCAACAACGTGACCTATCACGTCAATCAGCTGCTCCAGCTTGGATGCATCGAGCTGGTCCGCGAGGAGGCCGCCGGCGGAGGCAGGGTGGTCGAGCACTTCTACCGCGCGACGCAACGGTCCTACTTCACTGACGACGCCTGGGCGCAATTCGGCCCGAAAGAAAAAATGGACGTGACCAGCTCGATCATGCGTCACATCTCAAGCGACATCGCCGAGGCCATGACCCACGGGACGTTTTACGACCCCGACGACAACCATCTCAGCCGGTCGCCGATGGTCGTTGACGCCGAGGGTTGGACTGAAATCAACGAGCTGCTGGAAAAGACGATGTACAGCCTCTTCGATATCCAGGACAACTGCGTGAAGCGGCGGGTGGAGGGCGAGACCGAGGACATGCACGTCAAGGTCGAGATCATCTACTTCCGCTCTCCCCCGCCGCGGAAGCCGAAGTCCGCCTGACGAGCGATTTCCCCCGAGGTCGGCGCGCGGGGTCCAAAGGCGGCCCGTCCCGTGAGGCTGCATTTGTCTCCGCATACCGGAGAGAAGTGCGTCCTCACGAGTCCCTTCCCGGCCGCCGCCAAGGTCCCTGGCGTCCTACGCGTCTAGGTTCCCCGGATCGCCTTGCCGACGATGTTCTTCATCCGCGTGCGGTCGCGCTGGGCGAGGTTGCTTGGTTTGCCCTTCGACTTCTTCACCAGCGACCAGAATTCGGACTGTTCGCGCTCGGTGAGGTTCTGCTGGACGCGGTCGCGGCCCTTGTTGGCGAGCCAGAGGGAGATCGCCCAGACGGTGCGCCAGGGAATCCGCTTCCAGATCGCGGGGACGGCTTTGCTGGCGATCCAGGTCGGCATGGGGCGAGGCTACCCGGCGGGAGGGTCGGCGAACCGTCCGGCTGCGGGGCTGGGAGGTTGGTGCGAAGGCAAGCGCTCGACACATTGACCAGCCTCTGGTGGGGTCAATGTGTCGAGCGCTGAGAAGAGCGGAGTGTGGTTGAGCTTTGTGGCGCTATCCGCCACGAAGCTCAGCCACGCGACCGGCGCGCCTCGCCTTCAGGGAGGGGAGGGTGCTCGCCGCCCTACCTGCCCACGGAGGGTGGCGAGCACCCTCCCCGGCGCCCCCCCGGCGTGGAACCGCTCATCTAGGCTTCCGCCCGTGCGGACCGCCGAACGCCCCCAGCCGTGAGCGAGCGCCTCGCCGCCGCCGTCACCGGTCCGCGCGGGCGCTGGCTGACGATCGCCGTTTGGGTCGTGCTCGGCGCGGCGGGCTGGTTCGGGCACTCGCGGATCGCCGACGTCACCGCCGCCGGGCAGGCCAGCTTCCTCCCCGCCGACTCGGAATCGACGCAGGCGATCGAGGCGCTCGACACCGGCGGCGAGAAGGCCAACGGGGGCGTCGCCGAAGAGGTGCCGGCGGTGATCGTGTTCAACCGGCCGGGCGGGCTGAGCGAAGCCGACCTGCGGGCGATCGGGCGGATCGGCGACGGGCTCAACGCGCTGGCGATCACCGGCGCGACGCCGATCATCGATCCGTTTTCGGCCGACGCCAGCGAGTCGCTCGGCGAAGTGGCGACGATCGCCCGCGGCGTCGGGCCGCTCTCCCGCGACGGCGAAGCGGCGCTGGTCGTGCTGGCGCTGAACGCCGCCGACCGCGGCGCCGTCACCGGCGGCGTTCAGCGGATCCGCGAATACCTCGCCAAGCACACGCCGACGGGGATCAACGCCTACGTCACCGGGCCGGCCGGGATCGCCGCCGACCTCGAGCAGGTCGCCGACGAAGCCAGCGACACGCTGCTGGTGGCGACCCTGAGCCTGGTCCTGCTGCTGCTCCTGCTCGTCTACCGGGCGCCACTGCTGGCGCTGCTGCCGCTGCTGGTCGTCGGCGCCGCCTACCTGGTCGCGACCGGCCTCGCCTATCTACTGATCGACGCCGGCTGGATCACGGCCAACTCGGAGGGGACGATGCTGCTGCTGGTGCTGATCTTCGGCGCCGGCACCGACTACTCGCTGCTGCTCGTCCACCGCTACCGCGAGGAGCTCGACCGCGGCCGGCCGGCGGCCGCGGCGCTGCCGCTGGCGCTGCGCGAGAGCATGCCGGCGATCGGCGCCTCGGGCGGCACCGTGATCGCGGCGATGCTCGTCCTCCTCGTCGCCAACCTCGAGTCGACCCACTGGCTCGGCCCGATCCTCGCGATCGGCATCGCGACGATGCTCGCCGCCGCCTTCACCCTGCTGCCGGCGCTGCTCGCCGCGCTCGGCCCGCGCGCCTTCTGGCTCTCCCGCCGATCCCGCGGTGCCCTTGTCGCCCCAGGCGCAACAAAGGAACCGCGCGATGGGGAGCAGGCGGGGGTCTGGGAGCGCGTCGCGGAGTTCGTGCGGCGCCGGGCGCGGGTGCTGATCCTCCTCATCACCGCCGGCCTGCTGGTGCTGGCGGTCGGCAACCTCAGCCACCACGGCACGATCGGGTTCGGCCAGGGCGAGACCAAGCCGACCGACTCCAGCCGCGGCACCAAGGTGCTCGAAGAACACTTCCCGCCCGGGATCGCCTCGCCGCTGGCGGCGGTGGTCGAAGACCGCGACCTGCGCCGGGTGGCGGCCGGGATGGAAGAGCTGCGCGAGGTGAAGCTGGTGCTGCCGGTGCCGGCCAGCGCCACCGGCTCGCCGAAGTCGGTGGTCGTGATCGTGCTCAAGGGCAACCCCTACTCGGGCGACGCCGCGGCGGAGGTGGAGGGGATCCGCGAACGCCTCCACGAGCTGGCGCCGAGCGGCCTGCTCGGCGGCATCCCGGCCGAGAACTACGACATCGAGCAGACCAACGCGCGCGACACCAGGATCGTGATCCCGCTCGTCCTCCTCGTCGTCGGCCTGATCCTCGTCGCGGTCCTGCGCGCGCTCGCCGCGCCCGCCTACCTGCTGGCCACCGTCGTCCTCTCCTTCGGCGCGACGCTCGGCCTCTGCACCTTCCTCTTCTCCCAGCTCAGCAGCGAAGGGGTCGCCTTCAACCTGGTGCTGATGGCGTTCATCTTCCTCGTCGCGCTCGGCGTCGACTACAACATCTTCCTGATGACGCGGGCGCGCGAAGAGGCGTCCGCGCACGGCACCCGCGAGGGCATCCTCGCCGCCCTCGTCAACACCGGCGGCGTCGTCACCGGCGCCGGCCTGATCCTCGCCGGCACCTTCGCCACCCTCACCCTGCTGCCGCTGGAGGAGCTGGTCCAGATCGGCGCCACGGTCGCGATCGGCGTCCTCCTCGACACCTTCATCGTCCGCGCCCTGCTGATCCCGGCGATCACCTACCGCCTCGGCGACCGCGCCTGGTGGCCGGGAAGCGCGGCGCCCCGCGGCGCCGCGCCCGACAGCCCGCCTCAGTAGCCGGGCGTCATCTTCATCTTGTGGCGCTCGGACTCGTGGGCGCCGCCCTTCTTCTCCAGCGTCGCGCAGGCCTGTTCGATGTCGACGGCGAGGCGGTCGATCTGGGCGCGGCTCAGCGTCTCCTTGACCAGCGCCCGCATCACTTTCACCTCTTCGGCGTCGGGCGGCATCGTGTAGGCGGGGAGCATCCAGCCGCGCTCGGCCGAGAGCTGCCAGGAGACGTCGAACTCGTCGTAGCTCTTGCCTTCGGCCAGCTTGAAGGCGACCAGCGGCAGCTGCTCCTCCTCGTCGCCGATCAGCTCGAACTCGCCGCAGGCCTTGAGCTTGTCGGCAAGGGCGCGCGCGTTCTGCTCCATCGCCCCCATCACGTAGCCGTAGCCCTCGCGCCCGAGGCGGACGAAGTTGTAGTACTGGGCCAGCACCATCGAGGCGCCGGTCGAGAAGTTGAGGGTGAAAGTGGCGTCGGTTTTGCCGAGGTAGTTCTCGTAGAAGACGAGGTCCTCGGCGAGGTCGCTCTTCTCGCGGAAGACGAGCCAGCCGATCCCCGGGTAGACGAGCCCGAACTTGTGGCCGGAGACGTTGATCGAGCGCACCTGCTCGAGCCGGAAGTCCCACTCCGAGTGCGGGTAGAGGAAGGGCCAGACGAAGCCGCCCGAGGCGGCGTCGACGTGCATCGGCACGTCCAGCCCCTTGCCTTTGAGCTCCAGCAGGAAGTTGTTGATGCCGACGATGTCGTCGGCGTGGCCGGTGAAGGTGGTGCCGAGGACGGCGGCGACGCCGATCGTGTTCTCGTCGACGTGGGGCTCGACGTCCTCGGGCCCGATCACGTACTTGCCCTTCTGCAGAGGGACGATCCGCGGTTCGACGTCGAAGTAGCGGCAGAACTTCTCCCAGACGACGTGGACGTCGCCGCCGAAGACGAGGTTCGGCTTGTCGACCGACTTGCCGTCCGCTTCGCGGCGCTCCTTCCATTTCCACTTCAGCGAGAGGGCACCGAGCATGATCGCCTCCGAGGAGCCCTGGGTGCGGGCGCCGGTCGTCTCGCCGGGGGCGTGGTAGAGGTCGGCGAGCATGCGGATGCAGCGCTGCTCGATCTCGGCCGAGATCGGGTACTCGGCGTGGTCGATGAAGTTGCGGTAGAGGTTCTCGGCGATCAGCCGCTGGGCCTCCGGCTCCATCCAGGTGGTGACGAAGGTCGCCAGGTTGCGGTTGGGGTCGCCCTCGAGCGCCAGTTCCTCGCCGACCAGGCGCATCGCGTCCAGCGACGACATCCCCGACTTCGGGAAGGGCCCGTCCGGTGCGTCTTCGACCAGGAACCGGTTGCCGTAGAACATCGCCTCTTCGTGGGAGCTGCGCGCGTTAGTCATGGCGCGAGCGTACCCCCTCCGGGGCGCGGCAAAGTTCACCCCGTTGTGATGATTTCGCCGGATCGCCGGGAGGCGGATAATCGGAGCGCTAACCGCTTCGAGATTCCCACCCAACCAACACGGAAAGGACCCCGCTTGAGCGCCGAGGACCTCAACGAGATGGGGCCGATCGACTACGTCGTGGTCGAGTGGCCCGGCCGCCAGCCCAATGGCGAGGCCGCCCCGCACCTGATCGACCTGGTCGATCGCGGCCTGATCCGCATCATCGACCTGACCTTCATCACCAAGGACGAGGACGGCAACGTCGCCGGCCTCGAGCTGGCCGACCTCGGCGGCGAGGTCGCCGAGCTGGCGGTCTTCGAGGGCGCCTCCTCGGGGCTGATCGGCGAGGAGGACGTGCAGGCCGCGGCCGACGTGCTCGAGCCCGGCACCTCGGCGGCGGTGCTCGTCTACGAGAACGCCTGGGCGGCGCCGTTCGCCGCCGCCGTGCGCCGCTCCGGTGGCCAGCTCGTCGCCAGCGGCCGCATCCCCGTCGAAGACCTGATGGCCGCCCTCGACGCGGCCGAGGCCTAGAGCCAGAGAGGAGAGCTGAGATGCCAGGACTATTGAGAGGTGTGGCCCGCACCGCCGTCGTCGCCGGCACCGCGACCGCCGTCAGCGGCCGCGTCCGCCGGCGCCAGGAGTCGCGCTGGGCCCAGCAGGAAGAACAGCAGTACGCGCAGCAGCAGCAGCAGGCCCCTCCCCCGCCGGCCCCGGCCGCAGCGGCGCCCGCCGCCGGCGAGGGCTCGGTGATCGACCAGCTCAAGCAGCTCGGCGAGCTGAAAGAGCAGGGCATCCTCACCGAGGAGGAGTTCGCCGCCCAGAAGGCGAAGCTGCTCGGCTCCTAGCCGAGGTAGGTCAGGTGGAGGGCCCGCGGGCCCTCCACTTACGCCGGCCGCGCGGGGCGGCCGGAGCTAGGCTCCGCCTTCGGCCTCCTGGACCGTCAGCTCGGCGGTCGGGTTGGCTTCCAGGCGGGCGTCGGGGATCGGGTCGCCGCTGCGCACGGAGAGGCCGTAGGTGCCGGCGGCGAGGCGCTCTTCGGCGCGCTCGACCGCCTCGAGGCGACGTTTGAGGTCTTCGAGCAGGCCGGCGTCGAGCTCGTCCTGATAGAGGCCCTCGGAGTCGAAGTCGCCGGGCTCCCGACGCTCGTCGCTCTCTTCCGGCCCACCGCGGCGGGCGGCAGCGAGATCCGCTTCCACCTGCGCCCGCTCGGCCGCCAACAGCTCTTTAGCGCGCTCTTGATCCATGGCCGGGAACCGTACCGGACCCCAGGCCCCAGGGGCCGACGGGCCGATTTGTCCACCGCTAGACGTCAAATCGGCCCGTCGGCCCCGCGTTCTGCCGGCGCGGTTTGAGGTTGGGATTGGGGGGCGCTATCCTGTGGAGGACTAACTACGGAAAGTGGATCTGGTTATGACTTATAGGCTGATAGCTCTCGACGACGCGATCGTCTTCCCCACCGTCACCGCGACCCTGCCGATCGACGTCGGCGAGGAGGAGCGGGTCTTCCTCATCCCCCGCCACGAGGGCGAGTACGGCCGCGTCGGCGTCGTCGCCGAGGTGATCGAGCACGGCGTCTCCCGGCGCGGCCACCCGGTCGCCACCGTGGTCGGCCTGCACCGCGGGCTGGCCGGCGCCGCCCAGGTGGGTGGGTCCGACGAGGAGCTGCGGGTCGAGGTCCAGGAGATCCGCGACGGCCACCCCGACGACGAGCACACGGTCGAGCTCAGCCGCGAGTACCGCGCCGTGGTCGAGGAGATCCTCGAGCTGCGCGGCGACGACGGGCGGATCGCCGCCTTCCTGCGCTCGATCGACGAGCCCGGCGCGCTGGCCGACACCTCCGGCCTCTCCCCCGACATTCCCTACGACGGCAAGCTGAAGCTGCTGGAGACGATCGACGTCACCGCCCGGCTCGAGCTGGCGGTCGAGCTGCAGCGCGAGCGCCTGACCGAGCTCCAGGTCCGCTCCAAGATCCGCGAGGACGTCGAGTCCGGCGCCCAGAAGCAGCAGCGCGAGTACTTCCTGCGCAAACAGATGGAGTCGATCCGCAAGGAGCTCGGCGAGGACGAGGAGGACCTGATCGCCGAGTACGAGGTGAAGATTGCCGAGGCGGAGATGCCGGAGGCGGTCGAGGAGCAGGCCGAAAAGGAGCTGCGCCGGCTCGAGCGCCAGGGCGAGCAGTCGCCCGAGTCCTCGGTGATCCGCACCTACCTCGACTGGCTGATCGCGGTGCCGTGGAGCAAGCGCTCCGAGGAGCGGCTGGACCCGGTGCACACCCGCGAGGTGCTCGACTCCGACCACGCCGGCCTCGATGACGTGAAGCGGCGGATCACCGAGTTCGTCGCCGTCCGCAAGCTGCGCGAGGAGCGCGGGGTCGACGACGACAGCCGCGCCAACGGCACGATCCTCACCCTGGTCGGCCCTCCCGGCACCGGCAAGACCTCGATCGGCGAGTCGATCGCCAACAGTCTCGGGCGCGAGTTCGTCCGCATCAGCCTCGGCGGCCTGCACGACGAGGCCGAGATCCGCGGCCACCGGCGCACCTACATCGGCGCCCTGCCGGGGCGGATCGTCCGCGCCCTGCGCGACGCCGGGACGATGAACCCGGTGATCCTGCTGGACGAGGTCGACAAGGTCGGCGCCGACTGGCGCGGCGACCCCTCGGCCGCCCTGCTGGAGGTGCTCGACCCAGCCCAGAACAACTCGTTCCGCGACCACTACCTCGACGTCGAGCTCGACCTCTCCCAGGTCGTCTTCATCGCCACCGCGAACCTGCTCGACACGATCCCGGCGCCGCTGCTGGACCGGATGGAGATCATCGCCTTCGACGGCTACACGACCGAGGAGAAGCTGGCGATCGCCAAGGGCTACCTGCTGCCGCGGCAGTTGAAGCGCAACGGGCTGCAGGCCGAGGAGGTCGCGGTCGCCGACGAGGTCCTGCGCGCGGTCATCTCCGAGTACACCCGCGAGGCCGGCGTGCGCCAGCTCGAGCGCGAACTGGGCAAGCTGCTGCGCGGAGCGGCGACGCGGATCGCCTCCGGCGAGACGGAGAAGCCGATCGTGCTCGACGGCGAGGCGCTGCGGGCGGCGCTCGGTCGCCAGAAGTTCTTCCAGGAGTCGGTCGAGCGGACGGCGATCCCCGGCGTCTCGACCGGCCTGGCGGTGACCGGCACCGGCGGCGACGTCCTCTTCATCGAGGCGACCGCGATGGACGGCGACAAGGGCCTGGTCCTGACCGGCCAGCTCGGTGACGTGATGAAGGAGTCGGCGCGGATCGCGCTCTCCTATGTGCGCTCGCACCGCGAGCAGCTCGGCATCGAGGAGGACCGCTTCCAGCGTGAGTTCCACCTCCACGTCCCCGCCGGGGCGATCCCCAAGGACGGTCCCAGCGCCGGCACGGCGATGACGACCGCATTGGTCTCACTGCTGACCGGGCGGCCCGTCAAACACACCGTCGGGATGACCGGCGAGGTGACGCTGCAGGGCCGGGTGCTGCCGATCGGCGGCCTCAAGCAGAAGGTGCTGGCCGCCCACGCGGCGGGGCTGACCGAGGTGATCCTGCCCGAGCGCAACCGCGGCGACCTCGACGAGGTGCCGGAGGAGGTCCGCGAGCAGATGACCTTCCACCCGGTGATGAGCGTCGGCGAGGTGCTGGAGCTGGCCCTGGAGCCGGTCGAGGCCGGTGCCGACGTAGCCGTCGCCTAGGCTGGGCGCCCGATGTCGCCCCGCTGTCGCAGCTGCAAGCCCGTGCCGCCGGAGCTCCGCGCGGCGGCCGGGCTGCTGGAGCGGCGCTGGACGATGGCGACGATCTACGCCTGCTCCAGCGGCGCCACCCGCTTCAACGAGTTCCGCCAGTCGCTGCCCGGCGTCTCGCCGACGACGCTCTCGGAGCGCCTCGACCAGCTCGAGGCGGCCGGGGTCGTCGAGCGCACGCTGGTCCCCGGCCGTCCCCCCCACACCGAGTACGCCCTGACCGAGCGCGGCCGCGCGCTGGCGCGGGCGGTTGCCGCGCTGCTCACGCCCGCATAGGCTTCGCGCTGTGGAGGCGCGGATCACGCACATCGGCGGGCCGACGGTGCTGCTCGAGTTCGGCGGCTGGCGGTTGCTCACCGATCCGACCTTCGACCCGGCGGGCGGGCGCTACCGGTTCGGCTGGGGGACGGGGTCGGAGAAATTGAGCGCGCCGACGCTCTCCGCCGCGGAGGTCGGGCCGATCGACGCCGTCCTCCTCTCCCACGACCACCACGAGGACAACCTCGACGCCGCCGGGCGGGCGCTGCTGGCCGGCGTCCACCGCGTGGTGACGACCGAGCCGGGAGCGAAGCGACTGGCGGCCGACCCGACGGTGACCGGCGGCGCCGGCGGCCCCGACCTGCGCGGCCTCGCCGCCTGGGAGCAGACCTCGCTAGACGCGCCGGGCAAGCCCTCGATCGTCGTCACCGCCACCCCCTGCCGCCACGGGCCGCCGCTGAGCCACCCGATCGTCGGCGAGGTCGTCGGCTTCGCCCTCTCCTGGGAGGGCCAGCAGCACGGAGCGCTGTGGATCTCCGGCGACACCGTCCTCTACGGCGGCGTCCGCGAAGTCGCCGACCGCGTCGACGTCGGCACCGCGCTGCTGCACCTCGGCGGCGTCCGCTTCCCCGTCTCCGGCCCCCTCCGCTACACGATGACCGGCGCCGAGGCGGTCGATCTCTGCGGCGCCCTCCTCCCCCACACCGCGATCCCGATCCACTACGAGGGCTGGAAGCACTTCCGCGAGAACCGCGCCGCCGTCGAGCAGGCGCTGGCCAGCGCCCCCGCCGAAGTCCGCGACGCCTTCCGCTGGCTCGACCTCGGCGTCCCCACCGACGTCGAGATCTGACGAGACTGCGATTCGGCGCCTATATGGCGCCTTTTCGCGGTCTCGACGAAATCAGGGCGCGGGCGGCGGCGCGGGCGGCGCCGGGCCGCCGCGCAGGGCCAGCAGGCGGTAGTAGAGGACGCTGGCGGCGAGGGCGGTGATCGGCGCGGTGACGGTCGAGGCGAGGGCGCTGAAGACGATGCGGACGATCGGGCCGTCGGCGATCGATTCGGCGATGCCGTCGAAGACGAAGCCGCCGGCGGCGGCGATCAGGAAGGCGGTGAGCACGACCCCGAAGACGGGCCAGCCGTTGCCGCGGACCAGCTCCCGGGAGCGGCGGAAGGCATCGAGGACGGGGCTGCGCTCGATCACGATCACCGGCGCGATCACCGCCCAGATCGTGAGCAGGAAGAGGCCCGGCACGATCAGCGCGAAGAGGCCGAAGGCGACCCCGACGCCGTAGAGCAGGCCGGCGCCGAGCAGCGGCAGGACCACCGGCATCGCGACCTGGAACAACTCGCCGACGGAGGACTCCGCGCGCCCGGCGTGGACGTCGCGGACGAGGCCGACGACCATCCCCTGGTAGAGGGTGGCGACGACGAAGGCGACGACGATCTCGATCCAGAGCAGCGAGACGTTCTTGTCGACGATGCCGCTGACGATGGCGACGACGAGGAAGAGCCAGAAGGCGAGCGGCAGCAGCACTCCGGCCCGGGCGCCGTAGATCGAGAAGACCTCGCCAAGGGTGTCGCCGACGCTCAGCTTGCGTTGCATCCGCGCCATTCTCGCAACCGCGCCGGGCTACGCTTTCGGAGGTGTCGGATACGAGCTATCGCCTGCGCAGTGACGAGGGCACGGTCGAGGGGGTGCGCAGGATCGCCCGCGGGCGCGCCGACAAAGCAGCGCGGCGGCTGCGCCGGGCAGAGGACGGCGAGCTCGCCGAGGCGATCCACGGCGCCCGCAAAGACCTGAAGAAGCTGCGGGCGCTGCTGCGCCTGGTCCGCCCCGAACTCGGCAACAAGCTCTTCAAGCGCGAAAACGCCCGCTACCGCGAGGCCGGCCGGCTGCTCTCCGAGAGCCGCGACGCCGAGGTCAAGCTGGCGACACTGGCGGCGCTGCGCGAACCCCCCGACCCCCGCCTGCCGGCCGCTCCGGCCGACGCCTGGCAACGACTGCTGGAGAGCGACCGCGACCGGGTCGCCGGCGCCGCCGGCGGCGAGGCCGGCCCCCACCTCGAGGAGGCGCTGGCGCTGATCGAGGAGGGCGCCGGGCAGATCGCTTCCTGGCCGCTGCACGAGGAGTCCTGGAAGCTGGTCGAGGCGGGGTTGACCGACGGCTACGGCGAAGGCCGCGACGAGCTGGCGGCGGTCAGCGCCGGCCCCTCCGACGCCGGCGTGCACGAGCTGCGCAAACGAGCCAAGGACCTCTGGTACCAGCTGCGAATCGTCGCCGAAGCCTGGCCGGGACCGCTCGACGCGACGGTCGAAGAAGTCCACACACTGGCCGAACTGCTCGGCGACCACCACGACCTCGCCGTACTCGCCGCCGACCTGCAGTGGCGCGGTGGCGTGCTCGGCTTCCGCGAGGGCATCGCGGACCTCGTCGCCGAGCGCCAGGAGGAACTGCTGGGGCGGGCGCTGGCGCTGGCAGCGCGGATCTACGCCGAGAAGCCGAACGCCTTCCGCCGCCGCATCCGCGCCTACTGGCGCGCGTGGCGGGGCGCGTAGGTTTCGCGCGCCGTCTCGCAGCCGTAAACCCGGTCGGAGGGGTCGACGACGGCGACGTCGCCGGCGCCGAGGCCGCAGACGACCAGGTCGGGATAGCCGTCGCGGGCGATGATCGTGTCCTCGCCGCGGTTGCCGAACAGTCGGTCTCGGCCCGGGCCACCGCTGATGCAGTCGTCGCGGGCACCGCCGTAGACGACGTCGGCGCCGCTGCCACCGCTGATCCGGTCGCCGCCGACGGTGCCGACGACGCG
Source organism: Actinomycetota bacterium (assembly GCA_048498975.1). Lineage (GTDB taxonomy): Bacteria > Actinomycetota > Thermoleophilia > Solirubrobacterales > 70-9 > VAYN01. Next base: position 17,349 of record JBEHWY010000026.1, read on the forward strand.
GTCGCCGTCGCCGGTGCCCTCGAGTCCGGTCGCGCAGGGGGCGAGAACCGCGCCGCTCAGGCGCCAGCTGTAGTCGGCGCTGGCCCAGGCCCCCGCCAGCCCCGGGTCGGTTACCGCGCCGCTCTCGGGCAGGGTCGCTTCGAAGACGTATTCGCGCGTCTCGCCGGGGCCGAGGGTGCCGACCCGCGCCGCTTCCAGGCCGGCGAACGGCCCCGCGTAGACGATCGCCTCGGCGTTGCCGGTGACGTCGCGCACGGTCAGCCACAGCGCCGCGGCCAGCGGACTGCCGCCGCCACCTTCGCGCAGCGCCAGGGTCGCCAGGCTGAGCGCCGCCGGGGAGCTGCCGGTGTCGCCGACCGCGACGCTGCCGCGCACGGTCTCGCCGGGCGCCAGGTCGGCGGCCGTGAGGATCGCCGCTTCCCCGCTGGAGTCGGCGATCCGCATCGCGCCCGAAGCGCTCGCCCGCAGCGGCCTCGCCGCCGCCCGGTCGAGGCCGGAGACGAACAGCGCCAGCGCCGCGACGCCGAGCGCGACCAGCAGCCAGCCGCCCAGTGCCCTTGTCTGCGCGAGCGTCATCAGAAGTCCTTGTCGGCGCTGCCGCTCTCGGATTTCGCCGTCGTCGACATCGCGTTGCCGGCGAGGTCGGTGACGGTCGACGACGGCGTCCAGCTCATCGTCCCGGTGGAGGCGGCGGTCGTCGCCGCCCCCGACTGGGTGCCGAGGACGATGAAGATCTGGTTGCCGCTCAGCTCCATCGTCGAGGCGGTGCCACTGGCGCCGAAGGTCCGATTGGAGCTGGTGTAGTCGCTGCGGCCGAGGCTGATCGTGCCCAGCGGCAGCTGCGTTTTGTTGGTCGAGTTGAAGATCGTCACCGTGTCGTTGGTGGCGTTGTTGAGGCGGACGACGACATCGGTCGAGCTGCCGTCCCAGCCGGAGACGATCGAGTTGGGGTCGGGTTCCTCGCTGTAGGTGTAGGTGATTTTGTCGCCGATCTCGGCCCGGCCGACGATGCTGCCGCCGTTGGCGGTCTGGATGTCGGCAGCCGTCATCGCGGTGTTGTCGACGAGGACGGTGAAGCCGCTTTCGGTGCCGCTGTTGCCGGCGGTGTCTTTCAGCGTCAGCGAGTAGCCGTAGGTGCCGGCGGCGAGGCTCGAGCCCGCGGTCAGCGAGGCGCTGCGACGGTTGTAGGTGTCGCCGTCGACGGTGAAGGTGCCGGCGCCGAGGGTGGCCGCGGTCTGGCCGGAGGTGATCGAGTTGACGTTGGCGGTGACCGAGGAGACGCCGCTGGCCGGGTTGCCGCTGTCGGCGACGTTGGCGTAGACGAAGTAGGTGCCGCCTTTCTTGATCAGGCCGGAGTTGCCGCCGGCGGTCTTCGCGATCGTAGTCGCCGTCACTTCCGGGGCGACGAAGTCGGTAGCGGCGGTGATCGTGTTCCCCGAGCTCGCTGCGGCTTTCGAGAACGAACCCCAGATCGCGCCGCCGGCGAGGGCCGAGGCGAGCCCGACCGAGAGCGCGGTGAGGCAGGAGATCTGGACCGCGCGCCTACTCATGCGCGACCGCCTCCTCCTCCGGCTCGGGCGGCCGGCGCCAGATCCACGCCAGCCCGGTCCAGCAGAGCAGCAGGGCCGGGATCGCGATCAGCGCGATCCGCCCCGCCGGCGTCCCGGTCCAGACCAGCGCGTAGCCGACCTTGGGCACCGTGTAGAGGACGCGGCCGACGCTGCCGTCGGCCGGCACGCTCCAGCGCTCGACCGCGGTGTTGGCGTCGCCGCGGGTGACGAAGTGGACGACCTCGCCGGTCGGCCGGATCGACTGCACGCGGTGGGAGAAGAGCTTGCCGCTGCCTTCGGGGTCGACGAAGGTGACGACGTCGCCGACCCGGGCGCCGAGCGGCGGGATCGGTTCGGTGACGACGACGTCGCCGGTTTCGATCGACGGCGTCATCGAGCCCGAGCGCATCGTGAAGGAGCGGTCGCCGAGCGCCAGCGGCAGCGTCGCGGCGAGCAGCGTCGCGAACAGCGCCCCGAGACAGAGCCAGAGGGCGAAGATGCCGGCGCGGCGGGGGGTCAGGGACAGCGGCAGCCTCACGAGCCGCTCCCGTACTCGGGGACGAGCCCGACCGAGACGGTCCGCCCCTCGTACCCGGTGCTGACTTCGGCGGGCAGGATCGCAACCACGTGCAGCACGGTCGCGGCCCCGGGCGCCAGCCGCACCCGGCCCGGGGTCCCCTGTCGCAGGGCCTGCAGCGTCGTGTCGGCGAGGGTCTCGCCCACGGCCCTGACCCGCACCTCGACCAGCCCGTCGAGCGCCGTCGAGGACGGCTCGGCGCGGAGGCCGACGGCGAGCGCGCTGCCGGTCTGGTTGCGCAGCCGCAGCGTCCCCGCAGCGCGACCGCCAGGCCGCAGCGAGGAGCTTTCGAGCACCGTCCGCGGCGCCGCCGGCTCGACTTCGACCACCGGATCCTGCGCGGCGAGGAAGCGCAGCGAGGCGGGCAGCACGCCGCCGTGCCCGCCCGCCGGCTGCGAGGCCGCGATCAGAGCGATGACGAGCGCCGCCCCGATCGCGGCCGCGAGCACGCGAGCGATCCGGTCCCTGTACTGGTCGAGGGTCATCGTGAGCGTTGCTCCACCCAGCGGGGCTGGGGGCTACTGGTTGCGGGCCTCCCAGGTGAACGTGTGGGAGCCGGTCGTCTGGCCCTGCGCGGCTTCCGGAGCGGAGCTCTGCAGGGTCGCCGTGAACTGGTAGACGACGGCGTCGTTGGTCGTCCACTTGCTGGCGCTGGTGCCCGGGTTGTCGACGATCCCGTTGGCGTAGGTGCCTTTGGCGCTGGCGAAGTTGGCCAGCGTTCCCGAGTAGAGCGCGCCGCCGGCGTCAGGGGTGAAGCCGGTGCAGCTCGGGAAGGTCGAGCTCGACTGCGTGCCGGGGGTGATCGTCAGGTCGACGTACTGCCCCAGCGAGCCGATCGAGCTCGTCATGTAGAGGTGGACATCGGAGTCGAGGCTGCCGGTGTAGGTGACCTTGATGCATTTGCTGACGCTTTCGCCCGGTTTGGCGTTGGTCAGCGAGTACATCGCCGCCCCGGCGTCGTTGTCGCCGATCGTCACCGAGCCGGCGGTGATCGTGTTGCCGGCGTTGGTGGTCGTGGCGCTGAAGGCGCCGAAGACGCCGGCCGCCGCGAGGCTGCCCAGGGCGCCGACGCAGAGGACGGTCAAGAGGACCTTGGTTGGGGTGTTCACTGCTCCCTCCTTGGGTGGAGTCGCTCGTTTGAGGGGCCCGGATCGGGCCGCGACTCTGCGTCGGAGCGACGTGCAGGAGCGGTGCGAGATCCCTGTCTGAATCCCGCATGAGTGAAGAAAAAGCCGCCTGAGCGGCCGTTTGTTCTAGGTCAGACCGGCGGTTCTGGGAGAGAACTTGCAGGCCGAAAGCGGTAGCCGAACCCGCGCACGGTCTCGATCGGGTCGATGCCGCCGACGTCGCCCAGTTTGCGCCGCAGGTAGCTGACGTAGAGGCGGACCTGCTTCGGATCGGCGGCGGCGTTGCCCCAGACCAGCTCCAACAGCTGGTCCAGCGTCACCACCTGGTCGCGGTTGCGCATCAGCGTCGCCAGCAGCTTGAACTCGGTCGGCGTCAGCTGCACCTCGCGGTCGCCGATTTCGACCCGCCGCTGGCCTTCGTCGAGACTGATCAGACCGTCGGTGAGGACGTCGAGGCTCGGCTTCTCCACCGGTCGCCGGCGCAGCAGCGCCCGGATCCGCGCCATCAATTCGTCGGGATCGAACGGCTTGGTGACGTAGTCGTCGGCGCCGCCGTCGAGCCCGCGCAGCGTGTCGCGCTTGCCGCCGGCGGCGGTGAGGACGAGGACCGGGGCCTCGCTCAGCTCACGAATCCGCTCCAGCACCTGCCAGCCGTCGAGCTCCGGCAGGCCGATGTCGAGCACGACCAGGTCGGGCCGGTGCTCGAAAAAAGCGCGGATGCCGCTGCGCCCGTCAGCGGCCTCGAGGCCGCTGATTCCGGAGCGTCCGGCGAGGGCGACGACAAGGCTGCGAATGTCGGGATCGTCCTCGACCACGAGTACGGTCGGCGTTGACACAGTCCAAAGGGATACCCGATCGGGAGGTCGGAAGGAGAGTTGGAGGTCTTCGACTACGCGTCGGGCATCGACCCGGCAGAGCTGCGGAAGCTCTTTGCGCTCAGCTTCGCGAGCACGACCCGCGGCATCGCGATCATCGAGCCCGGCACCCGCAACGTCGTCGCCGTCAACCCGGCGTACGCCGCGATGCACGGCGGTGAGATCGCCGACTTCATCGGCAAACCGATCGACGATTCTCTGACCCCGGAGGGCGCCGCGCGGCTGCCGCAGCTGGCCGCCAACCTCGACGCCTCCGGCTTCATCTCGCTCGAGTCCGACCACGTCCGCCTCGACGACGGCCTCCTCTTCCGCGTCGCCGGCGAGGTGATGGCGGCGCACGACGACGACGGCAACCTGATGTACCGGATCTGCTGGTTCACCGACCTGACAGAGCGCCGCCAGCTCGAGCGCGAGCGCAGCGAGGCCCAGCGCCAGTTCGAGACCGCCTTCCGCCACGCCGCGCTGGGGATGGCGATCGTCGACCTCGAAGGCCACACGATTCGCGCCAACGCCGCCTTCGCCCGCCTGCTCGGCTACAGCGAGGAGCAGCTGCGCGAGATGCGGTTCGCCGACTTCACCCATCCCGACGACCTCGAGGCCACCTACGAGGGCGACGAACGACTGCTGCGCGGCGAAGCCGGCGACTACCAGCTCGAGAAGCGCTACATCCGCTCCGACGGAGAGTCGACCTGGGCGCTGGTCTCGGTCTCACTCGACCGCGACAGCGACGACAACCCCTCCCACTACATCGTCCACGTGCAGGACATCTCGCTGCGCAAACGGATGGAGTTCGACCTCTCGCGGGCCGCTGCGGTCGCCGAGCTCAGCCGCGACCTGATCTGCGCCGTCGACCCCGACGACCACCTCGACCAGTTCGACGGGCGCTGGGAGGAGGTGCTGGGCTGGAGCGAGGAGCGGCTGATGGCCCGGCCGCTGGCCGACTTCGTCCACCCCGACGACCGCCGGGTGACGCTCGGCGAAATCGCCCGCGTGCGCGACACCGGCACACCCGGCAGCTTTCGCTGCCGCTGGCAGACCGAGGCCGGCGCCTGGGTCTGGCTGCAGTGGTCGCTGCCGGGCCGGGGCGGCGCCGAAGAGGTCTTCTGCAGCGTCCGCGAAGCGGCCGAGCGGATCGAGATCGAGAAGGCGTTCGAGCTGCGCGGTGAGGTGATCGCCAACATGGCCGAGGGGGTCGCGCTGGTGACCACCACCGACATGCGGATCGTCTACGCCAACCCGGCGCTGGAGCGGATGCTCGGCTACGGGCCCGGGGAGCTGAACGGCCGCGACGCGCTCGAAGTGATGCGGGCGCCGGACCTCAGCGAGGAGGAGCTGGCCGAGCGGGCCGAGGTGGAAGGCATCCTGCGCAACAAGGGCACCGCGACCTATGAGGGGCGGCGGCTGCGCCGCGACGGCTCGCCGATCTGGTGCCGGACGACGACGACGACCTTCGACCACCCCAAGTACGGGGTGATCTGGCTCACCGTGCAGCAGGACGTCACCGACGAGCGGCGGGCGCGCGAGGCGGCGGCCGAGCTGGAGCGGGCCAAGAGCGAGTTCCTCGGCTCGATCTCCCACGAGCTGCGCACGCCGCTGACCTCGATCCTCGGCTACACGGCGCTGCTGCGCGCCGACGCCGGCGGCCCGGCCGAGCCGCTGCGCCAGCACGTCGAGGTGATCGAACGCAACGCCGCCCGCCAGCTGCGGCTGGTCGAGGACCTGCTCAACATCGCCCAGATCGAGGCCGGCGAGTTCGAGTTCCGCAAGCAGGCGATCGACCTCTGCGAGCTGGTCGCCGAGGAGGCCGAGAACGTGCGGCCCGACGCCGAAGCGGCGGAGCTGTCGCTGGCGGTGGCGACCAGCGGGCCGCTGGCGGTGATGGGCGACCCCGACCGCCTCGCCCAGGTCTTCGCCAACCTGCTCACCAACGCGATCAAGTTCACGCCGCCCGGCGGCCTGATCGAGGTCGAGCTGCGCGCGATCGAAGGCGAGGCGAGGCTGACCGTCGACGACTCCGGCCATGGGCTCGAGGCGAGCGAGCTGCCGCACCTGTTCGACCGCCTCTACCGCAGCGAGGAGTCGAAAGCCCAGCACGTCGCCGGCGCCGGCCTCGGCCTGGCGATCTCGCGGGCGATCGTCGAGGCCCACTCGGGCCGGATCGAGGCTCGCGCCGGCCGCCTCGGCGGCGCCTGCTTCGAGGTCGCCCTCCCGGTCCTCTCGCGGCTGCCGCGGAACCTCAGCGGGTGAAGTCGAGGATCAGCTGCGCGGTCTCGGTGGGGACGTCGAGCTGCGGGCAGTGGCCGATGCCGTCGAGCTCGACGAAATCTGCGTTCGGCAGCCACTCCTCGCGGTAGCGGGTCGCGTAGCCCGGCCAGGGCAGGATCTGGTCGGCGGTGCCCCAGACGATCCGCACCGGGCACCCGATCCGCTCCGGCTCGAGGTGGAAGCCCTCGCGGCTGGCGTACTCGATCAGCGGCTTCACCTCGCAGCGGGTGACGCCGACGATCTGGTGGGCGATCAGCTCCGCCGGGATGTGCTCGTAGTTGGTCGCGATCAGCGCCGTCGCCAGCCGCCGCCCCTCGGGGGTGCTGACGATCTGCTGCGCCTGGCCGGCCATCGGCAGCAGCTGCTCGTAAATGCCGATGAAGTAGTCGAGCACCTGCTGCAGCGACGCGTCGTGCAGCGGCCAGCCACCGGCCGGGGCGAGAGCGAGCGCCGACTTCGCCCGGCCCCGCTCGGCGAGCTGCAGGGCGATGTAGCCGCCGAGCGAGTTGCCGACGATGTGGGCGGTCTCGAAGCCGGCGGCGTCCATCGCCGCCTCGACCGCGTCGGCGATCGACTCGTCGCTGATCTCGCCCTCCAGCGGCGGGCCGCCGGCGTGGGCGAAGAGGGTCGGGGCGAGGACGTCGTGCTCGGTCTCCAGCGCCGGCAGCACCAGCTCCCAGGTGCGCCAGGTGTCGGTGAAGCCGTGCAGGCAGACCAGCGGCGAGCCCTCGCCGCCGCGGAACTGCGGCGTGAATGACTGGATTGGGAGATCGTTCATTTCTCAGTCCTCGTAGGGCGCGTAGCGGTGGTGGAGCATCAGGTCGTTGCCGTCGGGGTCGGTGAACAGCGCCATGTGGCAGACGCCGGTGTCGAAGGTCTCGCCGAGGAACTCGACCCCCTTGGCTTCGAGCTCGGCCCGGGCGGCGGCGACGTCGTCGACGTGCAGCGCCGGATGCGCGTTTTTCTGCGGCGCGAACGGAAAGCCGATTTTCGCCGGCTCCCAGATCCCGAAGCAGGTGCTCCCCGCCCAGAACTCGAAGCGGCCGTGCTCGTCGGGCCGCAGGCCCAGCGTCTCGACGTAGAAGGCGCGCGAGCGCTCGGGGTCGGTCGAGGGGATGCCGATGAAGTCGGTCCCGGTGATCGTCATGGAGTCTCCCTTCGGTCGTGCTTGGACCGTCGGTACAAACCTACCGCTGCAACGTCGCCGCAACCTGGCGGCGCGGTTGCGGCACGGTGTACCTTGGGTTCGTGGAGATCAGGGCCGCGGTCTTGGAGGAGTTCGGGGCGCCGCTCGTCGTGCAGAACGTCGAGCTGGCCGAGCCGCGCGCGGGCGAGGTGCTGGTGCGGCTGCACGCCTGCGGCGTCTGCCACACCGACATGTACACCGCCTCCGGCGCCGATCCCTCCGGCTACGCGCCGGCGGTGCTCGGGCACGAGGGTGCCGGCGTCGTCGAGAAGGTCGGCGAGGGCGTCGCCGACCTCGCCCCCGGCGACCACGTCGTCACTCTCTTCTCGCCGCAGTGCCGCGAGTGCGTCCACTGCGTCGACCCGCGCACCAACCTCTGCATGGCGATCCGCGCCGAGCAGAACCTCGGCCACCTGCCCGACGGGACGGTGCGGCTCTCGCGCGGCGGCGAGGAGATCCGCCACTTCATGGGCTGCTCGACCTTCGCCGAGTACACGGTGATGCCGGAGATCGCCTTGGCCAAGGTCAACCCGGAGGCGCCCTTCGAGCACATCGCGCTGTTTGCCTGCGGCCTCTCGACCGGGCTCGGCGCGGCGATGAACACGGCCAAAGTGCAACCGGGCACCACCTGCGTCGTCTTCGGCGCCGGCATGGTCGGTCTCGGCGCCGTCGCCGGCTGCCGCCTGCAGGGCGCCGAGCGGATCGTCTGCGTCGACCTCTCCGAGGACCGGCTCGAGCTGGCCAAGGGTCAGGGCGCGACGCAGACGATGATCGGCGGCCCCGACACGGTCGATCAGATCCTCGAGATGACCGACGGCTTCGGCGCCGACTACACCTTCGAGGCGACCGGCCTGGTCGGCGTGATGAAGCAGGCGGTCGAAGCGGCGCGGATGGCCTGGGGCCTTTGCACCGTCGCCGGCGTCGCCGGCAAGGGCGAGACGCTCGACGTCGTCCCCCGCCTGCTGATCACCGGCCGCCGCATCGCCGGCTCCTCCTTCGGCGGCGTCAAGGGCCGCGACCAGGTGCCGCAGCTCGTCGACCGCTACCTCGCCGGCGAGATCGACGTCGCCCCCTTCATCTCGCACCACCTCACCCTCGACGAAGTCAATCGCGGCTTCGAGCTGATGGAGGCCCAGGATGGGATCCGCAGCGTCATCCAGTTCACCTGAGGGCTCGACAGAGGGCGAGCCCGGCCCCACAGGGCCATCCCGGCGACGCCTGGAGAAGTCCCCAAACAGGGGGGTTCGCCAGAACGCTTACGTCGGCGCAGATCGATACCTTGTATACAACCGGCCTGGCGGGAGGGACCAAGCCGAATCGTGACTGCGACGTCGAAGAAACCGGAGACCGTGATCGTCCGCTTTGCGGGCGACTCTGGCGATGGCATGCAGCTGGTCGGCGACCGCTTCACCGCCGCCACCGCGCACGTCGGCAACGACCTCTCGACGCTGCCCGACTTCCCGGCTGAGATCCGCGCCCCGGCCGGCACCCCCGGCGGCGTCTCCGCCTTCCAGATCCACTTCGCCTCGCGCGACATCCTCACTCCCGGCGACCACCCGAACACCCTGGTGGCGATGAACCCGGCGGCGGTCAAAGCCCACCTCGGGGCGCTGCAGGCGGGCGGCACGCTGATCGTCAACGAGGACGCCTTCACCGCCGCCAACCTGCGCAAGGCCGGCTATGAGTCCAACCCGCTCGAGGACGGCAGCGTCGACGACTACCAGGTCTTCAAGGTGCCGATGACGACGCTGACGACGCGGGCGACCGAGGGCATCGACGGCCTCAAACCGGCCGAGGCGCAGCGGACCAAGAACCTCTTCGCGCTGGGCCTGATCTCCTGGCTCTACGGGCGGCCGCGCAAGGAGACGATCGCCTGGCTGGAGACCAAATTCGCCAGCCGCCCGGCGATCCTCGCCGGCAACATCGCCGCCTTCAAAGCCGGCTACAACTTCGGCGACACGACCGAGATCGAGGCGACGCCGATCGAGGTCGCGCCGGCGCCGCTGGACTCGGGCGAGTACCGCAACATCAACGGCGCCAACGCGCTCGCGATGGGCCTGATCGCCGCCAGCGTGCGCAGCGGCCTGCAGCTCTTCTTCGCCAGCTATCCGATCACGCCGGCCTCCGAACTGCTCCACCACCTCGCCCGCCACAACCGCTTCGGCGTCCGCACCGTGCAGGCCGAGGACGAGCTCGCCGCCGCCAACATGGCGCTCGGCGCCTCCTTCGGCGGCAAGCTCGGCGTCACCTCGACCAGCGGCCCCGGCATGGACCTGAAGGCGGAGACGATCGCCCTGGCGCAGATGGTCGAGCTGCCGCTGGTCGTGATCGACGTCCAGCGCTCCGGCCCCTCGACCGGGCTGCCGACCAAAACCGAACAGTCCGACCTGCTGATGGCGATCCACGGCCGCCACGGCGAGTCGCCGCTGCCGGTGATCGCCGCCTCGACGCCGGCCGACTGCTTCGACTCGGCGATCGAGGCGGTGCGGATCGCAGTCACCTACCGCACGCCGGTGATCCTGCTCGCCGACACCTTCCTGATGAACTCCTCCGAGCCCTGGCGCCTGCCCGACGTGCAGGCGCTGCCGGAGATCGACCCGGCCTTCGCCGAGGGCCCCAACGCCGGCGACGAGTTCCTCCCCTACCTGCGCGACGAGCGCGGCGCCCGCCCCTGGGCGATCCCCGGCACGCCGGGCCTGCAGCACCGCCTCGGCGGCCTCGAGAAGGAGCACGGCTCGGGCAAGGTCTCCTACGACCCCGCCAACCACGCGCTGATGACGAAGCTGCGGGCGGAGAAGCTGGAGAAGCTGTCCGCGGAACTGCCGCCGCTGGCCGTCGAGGCCGACGAGGGCGCCGAGCTGCTGCTGCTCGGCTGGGGCTCGACGCAGGGCGTGATCGGCGCCGCCGCCCGCCGGGTGCGCGCCCGCGGGATCCCGGTCGCGACCGCGCACCTGCGCCAGCTCGAACCGATGCCGGCCAACACCGGCGAGGTCGTCAAGGCCTTCCCGAAGGTGCTGGTGCCGGAGCTGAACACGGGCCAGCTACTGAGCCTCGTGCGCGACAAGTTCCTGGTCGACGCGGTCGGCTACAACAAGGTCGAGGGCCTGCCGATCCTGGCCGAGGAGCTCGAGCAGGCGATCCTGGAGGTGCTGGGGCATGAGTGAGAACGGCGGCGCGGCGACCCTGACCAAGGCCGACTTCCAGTCCGGCCAGGAAACCCGCTGGTGCCCGGGCTGCGGCGACTACGCGATCCTCAACTCGGTGCAGACGGTGATGCCGGAGCTCGGCGTGCCGCCGGAGAAGACGGTCTTCATCAGCGGCATCGGCTGCGCCGGCCGCTTCGTCTACTACATGGACACCTACGGGATGCACGGCATCCATGGCCGCGCCCCGGCGCTGGCGACCGGGATCGCGACCGCCCGCGAGGACCTCTCGGTCTGGGTCGTCTCCGGCGACGGCGACTCGCTCTCGATCGGCGGCAACCACCTGATCCACGCCCTGCGCCGCAACGTGCCGATCAAGATCCTGCTCTTCAACAACCAGATCTACGGGCTGACCAAGGGCCAGTACTCCCCCACCTCGGAGACCGGCAAGGTCACCAAGTCGACGCCGTTTGGCTCCGAGGACCACCCGTTCAACCCGCTGGCGCTGGCGCTCGGCGCCGACGCCTCCTTCGTCGCCCGCACGATCGACGTCGAGAAGCAGCACGTGCGCGACACGCTGAAGGCCGCGGCCGAGCACCCCGGCGCCGCGATCGTCGAGATCTACCAGAACTGCAACGTCTTCAACGACGGCGCCTTCGACGCCGTCCGCGGCAAGGCCGGCGCCCACAACCAAATCCGGCTCGAGCACGGCCAGCCGATCCGCTTCGGCGAAGACCTCGAGAAGGGCGTCGTCCGCTCGGGCGACGGCGGCCTCGAAGTGGTCGACGTCGCCGACGCCGGCGAGCGCGGCCTCGTCGTCCACGACGCCCACGTCGAGGACCCCAGCCACGCGACCGCCCTCGCCCGCCTCGCCGACAGCCCCACCGGCCCGACCCCGATCGGCGTCTTCCGCGACGTCGAGCGCCCCGTCTACGGCTCCGAGCGCCAGAGCGAGCTCGAAGCCGCCCACACCGCCGCCACCATGGCCGACGTCGACGGCCTCCTGCGCAGCGGCGACACCTGGACCGTCTGAACGGGCGCGGCGGCGCGGCGCCGCGCTAACCCCCGCCGCCGAAGAACCGAGCGTGGCGGGGAGGGTGCTCGCCACCCTCTCTGGGCAGGTAGGGCGGCGAGCACC
>JBEHWY010000027.1:0-28873 GCA_048498975.1 Actinomycetota bacterium
CCGGTCGAGGTCCACAAGGTGATCAAGCGCCGGGTGGTGACGACCGTCGTCCCCAGCCCCGGCGCCAACACCGTCGTCGCCGGCCCGGAAAGCAGCGCCACCCTGGCCGCCGCCACCGAACCCGTCACCACCTCCGCCTCCTGACAGGAAAGCCATGAACGAACACGACATCACCTTCGACGCGATGGGCAGCCACGTCCGGCTCCTGATCCGCGAGCCCGGCGAGAGCTCCGAGCTGCCGCCGGCCGCCGAGGCGGCGGCGGGCGCCGAGCGCTTCGTCCACGAGTTCGACGCGGCGCTCTCCCGCTTCAAGCCCGACAGCGAGCTCTGCGCGCTCAACGCCGACGAGCGCGAGCGGGTGCCGGTCTCGCCGTTGATGCTGCGCGCCGTCGCCGCCGGGATCGAGGCGGCGCGGCGCAGCGACGGCCTCGTCGACCCGACCCTGGTGGGCGAGATCGAGGCGACCGGTTACCGCAGCTCGCGCGCCGGCCTCGCCGGCGCCCCGCTGACCGAGGCGCTGGCGGCGGCACCGCCGCGGCGCCCGGCCCGGCCCAACCCCGGCTCGCGCTGGCGTCAGCTGCGGATCGACGAGCAGGCCGGCGAGGTCGTGCGCCCGCCGGGGCTGCGCTTCGACACCGGCGGCACCGGCAAGGGCCTCTGCGCCGACCTCCTCGCCGCCAGCCTGCGCGGCTACCCGCGCTTCATCGTCGACTGCGGCGGCGACATCCGGATCGGCGGCGCCGATGCCCTCGCCAACCCCTACGAGGTCTACGTCGAACACCCGCTCAGCGGCGAGCGCGTCCACGTCCTGCGGCTCGGCTTCGGCGGCGTCGCCACCTCCGGCCTCAACGTCCGCATCTGGCGCGAGGAGTCCGGCCGCTACCTGCACCACCTGCTCGACCCGGCCAGCGGCGAGCCCGCCTGGACCGGATTGATCGGCGCCACCGCGCTCGGCGACACCGCGCTCGAAGCGGAGACGCTCTCGAAGCTGGCGCTGCTCTCGGGGCCGGAGGGAGGCCGCGAGGCGCTCGCCGCCCACGGCGGCCTCCTCGTCCATGACTCCGGGCGCGTCGAGGCCGTCGGGCCGCTGGCGGTGGCACCGACGATTCGCATCCCCGACCTGGCCGGCGCCGGAGGCTGGCGATGAGCGCCACCCTCACCGAAACGCTGCAGACCCACGGCTGGTGGCTGGCGAGCCGCGCCTCGGGCCTCGTCGCCCTCGTCCTCGTCACCGTCTCCGTCGGTCTCGGCCTGGCGATGGCGGGCAAGGTGATGCGCCGCCCCGGCCTCTCCAAGAAGCTGCTGGCGATCCACGAGCAGACGGCGCTGGCCGGCCTCGTCGCGATCGCCGTCCACGGCATCGCCCTGCTCGGCGACCCCTGGCTGCACCCCGGCGTCAGCGGCATCGCGGTGCCGTTCGCGATGAGCTTCAAGACCGCCTTCACCGGCCTCGGCGTGATCGGCGGCTACCTCGCCGCCCTGCTCGGTCTCAGCTACTACGTGCGCAAGCGGGTCGGGGCTCGGCTCTGGCGCAAGGCGCACCGGGCGACGATCCTGGTCTATGTGCTCGGCCTGGTCCACGCGATCGGGGCCGGCACCGACGCCACCGCGGTCTGGTTCCGCTGGTGGGTGATCCTGACCACGCCGGTGATCGGCGGCCTCTTCGTCTACCGCGTGCTCTCGGCCCGGGCCAAGAAACAGGCCCGGGCGCGGGCGCCGCGACCGAAGCACGCGTCTCGTCCGCTTTCCCCGACCCCGGTCCTCGAGGAGGCCTGATGAAAGACCCCGGAATCGTCCTCGTCGGCGGCGGGCTCGCGTCCCAGCGAACCGCCGAGACCCTGCGGCGTCGCGGCTACGACGGCCCGCTGCGGATGGTCTGCGCCGAGCAGGAGCCGCCCTACGACCGGCCGCCGCTCTCCAAGGGCGTGCTGGCGGGGGCGGCGAGCGACGACTCGGTCGCCTTCCGGCCCGCCGACTGGTACGCCGAGAACGCCGTCGAGCTGCTGCTCGGCGCCCGAGCCGAGGCGCTCGACCCCGAGCGCCGCGAGCTCGCCCTCGCCGGCGGCGAGCGGCTGCGCTACGGCCAGCTGCTGATCGCGACCGGCGGTGCGCCACGGCGGCTGCCCTTCCTCCACCACGCCAACGTCCACGCCCTGCGCACGCTCGCCGACGCCCGCGCCCTGCGAGCCGAACTGCGGCCGGGTTCGCGGCTGGCGATCGTCGGCGCCGGCTTCATCGGCCAGGAGGTGGCGGCGACCGCCCGCCGGCTCGGGGTCGAGGTGACGATCGTCGAGGCGCTGGCGACGCCGCTGGCGCCGATCCTCGGCGAGGAGCTCGGCGGCTGGTTCGCGGACCTGCACGCCGAAGAGGGCGTGCGGATGCTCTGCGGCGCGATGCTGGAGGGCGCGCGCGGAGGGGAGAGGGTGGAGGAGCTGGTCCTCGCCGACGGCCGCCGCCTCGGCTGCGACGTGGTCGTCGTCGGCATCGGCACCGCCCCCGCCGCCGGCTGGTTGCGCGGCAGCGGTCTCGACGAGCGCGGCGTCCGCGTCGACACCTGCGGCCGGACCGGCCTGCCGGGCGTCTACGCGGCCGGCGACGTCAGCATCCCCTTCGACCCACGCTTCGGCGAGCACGGACGCACCGAGCACTGGGACGCCGCCGCCTGGCAGGGCGCCGCGGCGGCGCGGGCGATGCTCGGCGAGTACCCCGGCGTGCCGCCGCTGCCGAGCTTCTGGAGCGACCAGTACGGCGTTCGCATCCAGTCGGTCGGCCACCCCCACCGCGCCGACGCCGTCGCCGTCGAGGGCGACCCGGCCGGCCGCGACTTCGAGGCGCTCTTCACCAGCGCCGGCCGCCCCGTCGCCGGCCTCGCCGTCGGCTGCCCGCGCGCCATCCCCAGGCTTCGCAAGTTGATCGAGGGCGGCGGCCGCGACGCCGTCGCCAGAGAGGAGGAGCTCGCATGAGCTTTCAAGCAATCGTCGACCCCGACGAGTGCAGCGCCCACGGCGACTGCGTCGAAGTCGCCCCCGAGGTATTCCGGCTCGACGACGTCGCCGTGGTGATCGGCACCGGCCCCGAGGCCCTGCTGCTCGAGGCCGCCGAGGCCTGCCCCGCCGTCGCCATCTCGATAGTCGACCGCGACACCGGCGAGACCGTCTACCCGTAGCAACCGAGAGAGGGGAGTTCGCGATCTCCCGGAAGCTTCGCGGCTCACGGAAGCCGCACACCTCGTGGACTTTGCCGAGCTTCCGGGAGGAGGGGTGGGGTGTCCCCCTGAACGTTTTGCGCCGCTACGCGAGAGCTCGCATCTCGGAAGGCGGTAGCCGATCCACGTAGGTAGGCGAGTGAAGGGGGACACCCCACCCCTCCACGGGAATCTCTCCGAAATCCAGATGCATGAGCATCCGCTAACAATCCGCTAGCATTCCGCCAACGTGGTTTGGGCGCGTTCTTGCGGTGTCGGAACCTCGAAGGAGTCACCCTGTCTTCGGAGAAGGCACCACCCGTAATGGCGAGATCAAAGAAGAACCCACCCCGCGATGAGCAATCCGGCCGCCCCCGTCCTCGGCGGGCGCCGATCATCGAGCTCAACGACGTCACCAAGGTCTACCCCGGTGGCCACATGGCCCTCGACCGGGTTTCGCTGGCGATCGGCCGCGGCGAGTTCGTCTTCCTCGTCGGCCCGACCGGCTGCGGCAAGTCGACGCTGATCAAGATGCTGATCCGCGAGCTGACTGCGACCGAGGGCCAGGTGAAGATCGCCGGCCGCGACATCGGCGCCCTGTCGGAGAAGAAGATCCCGCAGCTGCGGCGCAACATCGGCACCGTCTTCCAGGACTTCAAGCTGCTCCCCGACCGCACCGTCTACGACAACGTCGCCTACGCCCTGCAGGTGATCGGCGCCAGCCGCGCCGAAATCCGCGAGCAGGTGCCGCAGACGCTGCGCCTCGTCGGCCTCTCGACCAAGCTGCACAGCTACCCCGATCAGCTCTCCGGCGGCGAGCAGCAGCGCGTCTCCGTCGCCCGCGCCTTCGTCAACCACCCGCCGCTGCTGCTCGCCGACGAGCCCAGCGGCAACCTCGACCCGGTCACCTCGATCGGCGTCATGCAGCTGCTGTACCGGATCAACAAGACCGGCACGACCGTCGTCGTCGTCACCCACGACCGCGAGATGGTCGACAACATGCGGCGCCGCGTGATCGAGCTCTACGAGGGCCGCGTCGTCCGCGACGAGGTCTCCGGCGGCTACACCGAGGAGTCGACCTCCGAGTTCGGGCTGCGGATGCGGGCCGAGATGGGGGTCGGCGTGCAGGGCGAGCAGCGCACCAACGGCCACGACCACGAGCACCTCGTCTAGCCACCCATGGGACGCCTGATCTTCTTCATCCAGGAGGCGACGCGCGCGATGCGCCGCAACGCCGCCCCGAGCCTGGCCGCGATCGTCACCACGGCGGTGACCGTCGTCCTGCTCGGCGTTCTGATCCCGATCTTCCAGACGGCCCAGGCCAAGAGCGACCAGGTCCGCGGCGAGCTCAACTTCCAGGCCGAAATCTTCCCCGACGCCACCCGCGCCGAAATCGTCAAGACGAAAGGCGAACTGGAGCAGGTTCCCCACGTCGATCGGGTCGAATACATCACCAAATCCGAGGCGATGGCGGAACTCAAAGAATCACTCGGCAAAGAGAAGAGCGAAGAGCTGACCTCGCAGCTGCGCTCCAACCCGCTGCCGCAGAGCTTCCGCATCTTCCCCGACGACGCCGCCAACCTGACCTCGGTCAAGCTCGTGATCTACCCCGACGGGGGCGCGCAGGCCTCGGCCTACCCGATCCTCGGCGAAGAATTCAGCCGCGAGCAGGAAACGCAGAAGATCGAGCAGGTGACGAGCGCGCTGAAGATCGTCCTGACGGTGATCACGGCGCTGCTGATCGCCGCCTCGCTGATGCTGATCGGCAACACGATCCGGCTCTCGATCTACACCCGCCGCCGTGAGGTCGAGGTGATGCGGCTGGTCGGCGCCACCCGCTGGTTCATCCGCTGGCCGTTCATGCTCGAGGGCGTGGTGGTCGGCGCCGCGGGCGGTCTGGTAGCCATACTGATCCTGTGGCTGGGCAAGATCACCATCGTCGACCCGCTGAGCAAGACCTTCCACTTCCTCGAAGCGCAGAACGACGCCGCCGTCAACTTCCCCGAGCTGGTGGGCCTCCTCCTGGTCGCCGCGGTCATCGTCTCCACGCTCGGCTCCGGTCTGACGCTGCGCCGCTTCCTCAAGGTCTGAGGCACGTGTGAGGACTCGCGGTGCCGTGGCGTTTGCCGTGGCCCTGGTCGTCGCCCTCGGCGTCGGCCTCTGGCTCGGCGGCCATCCCTCGAAGCTGCCCCAGTTCCTGCGCGAACGGTTCGTCGCCGAGCCCTCGGGCCTGACCGCGGAAGCGGCCGAAGTGATCCAGGACACCTACTGGCGCTCGGTCGGCGACACCGAGCTGCAGAACTCCTCGCTGCAGGGCATGGTGAGGGGACTGCGGCAGCGCTACGGCGACCGCTTCTCCGATTACTTCTCGCCGCAGAGCCTGGCCGCGTTCAACGAGCAGATCGAAGGTCATTTCTCCGGGATCGGGCTCTCGATCGTGCCGGTGAAGAAGGGCCTGCACGTCGCCACCGTCTTCCCCGGCTCGCCGGCCGCGAAGGCCGGGATCGTCGCCGGTGACACGATCGTCTCGGTCGACGGCGAGTCGATCGCCAGCGTCGACAGCGAAGCCGCGGTGGCGAAGATCAAAGGGCCGGAAGGGACGCAGGTGACGATCGGCGTGCTCGACGCGAAGACCGGCAAGGTGCGCGAGGAGACGCTGACCCGGGCCGAGGTAGTGCTGCCCAACGTCAGCAGCCAGGTGAAGACGGTGAACGGTCACGAGCTCGGCTACGTCCGCATGCTGAGCTTCAGCGAAGAAGCCCATGCGCAGCTCGCCAGGGGCGTGGAAAAGGCCGAAGGCGAAGGGGCGGAAGGGATCGTCCTCGACCTGCGCGGCAACCCGGGCGGTCTGCTCGACGAGGCGGTGCAGAGCGCCGCCGTCTTCCTCCCCGAGGGCGAAGTCGTGGTCTCGACCAAATCGCGCACCCAGGGCGAATCGGTCCACAAGACCGACGGCGGCCAGGTCAGCGAGCTGCCGCTGGTCGTCCTGATCGACCGCAACACCGCCTCGGCGGCCGAGATCCTGACCGCGGCGCTGGCCGACGACGGCGACGCCACCACGGTCGGCACCCGCTCCTACGGCAAGGGCGTCTTCCAGGAGGAGAAAGACCTCGCCAACGGCGGCGCCCTGAAGCTGACGGTCGGCGAATACTTCACGCCGGACGGGGAAAACCTGGCCCGCACGAAAGGCATCCACCCCGACGTCAAGGTCGCCGACGACCCCGAAACCGCGCCCGACGAGGCCAAGCAGCGGGCGTTGGAAGTGCTCGCGGGTCAGGTCGGAGGTTGAGGGGCCGCGGCCAGCGCCGCGGCCGCCACCGGCCAGCGCCGACCGCCCGCGAGGCGGTCGAAACGATGCTGCGCGAGCGGCTCGGCTTCCGCGGCTTCAAGGCGGCGCTCGAGGTCGAGGCGGGGAGGGCTGCGGAGCGGGCCGAGGAGGAGGCCGGCGCCGGCCGCCGCGACCTCACCGACCTCGCGACCTTCACCGTCGACCCCGCCACCGCGCGCGACTTCGACGACGCCGTCTCCGCCCAGCGCGAGGGCGCCCGCGCCCGCGTCTGGGTCCACATCGCCGACGTCGCCGCCCACGTCCGGCCCGGCTCCCCGCTCGACCTCGAGGCGCGCCGCCGCGCCAACAGCACCTACGTCCCGGGCGCGGTCGAGCCGATGCTGCCGCACGCGCTCTCCAGCGACGCCTGCAGCCTGGCTCCTGGGGTGCAGCGGCTGGCGGTGACGGCCGAGATCGAGCTCGGCGAGGACGGCCAGCCGCGCTCCTCGCGCTTCTACCGCAGCCGCATCCGCTCCGACGCGCGCCTCGACTACGACCAGCTCGACGCGATCTTCGCCGGCCGTGTCAAGGCGCCGGAGCAGGTCGCCGAACCGCTCGCCGCCGCCCGCGACGTCGCCGCCACCCTCGGCGAGCACCGCGGCACGACGAGCCTCGACGTCGAGTCCTTCGAGCCCGAGTTCCGCTTCGACGCCAAGGGGCATGTCACCGGCGCCCACGGCGTCGCCCAGACCGAGGCCCACCGGCTGATCGAGCGGCTGATGGTGATGACCAACGAGCAGGTGGCGCGGCTGCTCGCCGCCCGGCGCGTGCCGGCGGTCTACCGGGTGCACCCGCAGCCCGACCCGCCCCGCGTCGAACACCTGCTGGAGCAGCTCGCCGCGCTCGACGTGCCGACGCCGCCGCTCGGCCGCGGCCTGGCGCCGCGCGGCGCCGGGGAGCTGGCGGCCGAGGCGAGCCGCCTGGCACGGCGCGAGGCCGCACGGCGCGGGCACGGCCGCGAGGCGTATACCTCCCTCGTGCTCAGATCGCTGAAACAGGCCTACTACAGCGAGCGCAACACCGGCCACGCGGGGCTCGGCAGCGAGGCGTACACCCACTTCACCTCGCCGATCCGGCGCTACCCGGACCTGCTCGTGCACCGGGCGCTGCTGGCGGCCCTGGGGGAGGGGGAGGCGGCACCGACGGCGCGCGAGGCGCGCGAGGTCGCGGCCGAGTGCTCGGCCCGTGAGCGTGAGTCGGCGCAGATCGAGCGCGATGCCGACGACGTCTGCGCCGCCTATCTGCTCGAGCGCGAGCTCGGCGAGCGCGGCCTCGACGCCAGCTTCGAGGGCGAGATCTCCGGCGTGATCCGGGCCGGGGCCTTCGTCGCCTTCGGCGGTGAGCTCGGCGACGTCTACGAGGGGATGCTGCCCGCCCGCCGGCTCCCGGGCGAGCGCTATGAGCTGGACCGTGCCGAGATGGCGCTGGTCGGCCGCGGCAGCGGCGGTCGTACGCTGCGACTCGGCGATCCTGTGAAGGTGCGGGTGACCGGCGTCGACACCGCGCGCGGGCGCTGTGACCTGGAGCTGGTCGAGGGCTGAGGAGAAGAGACGTGGCGAAGAAGCAGAAGAAGCAGCGGGCGCCGGCTTCCGGCGACGTCGTCACCAACCGCCGCGCCCGGCACAAATTCGAGCTGGTCGAGAAATTCGAGGCCGGCATCGTCCTCACCGGCTCGGAGGTGAAGGCGCTGCGCGGCGGCAAAGCGCAGATGACCGATGCCTACGCGGTCGTCGACAAGGGCGAGGTCTGGCTGCGCAAGCTCCACATCCCGCCCTACGAGTTCGCCAGCGTCGACGCGCACGAAGCCGAACGGCCGCGCAAACTCCTTCTGCACAAGGCCGAGATCGAGCGTCTGGTCGGCAAAACGGCCCAGAAAGGGCTGACTCTGGTTCCGGTCCGGATCTACTTCAAGGGGCCGCGGGCGAAGGTCGAGCTGGCGCTCGCCCGGGGCAAGGAGGGCCGCGACCGCCGCCGCGAGATGGCCGATCGCGATGTGCGCCGCGAAGTCGAGCGGGAGTTCAAGGGCCGGATGCGCTGATCGCGGGTCCGGGGCGATTCGAACGTCGGTCCGGCGCAAGCGTCCATTCAGGGTTGCATCAGCCGCCTCAGATGCAACGATGAAGGACCTATGGCCGAAAAATTCCTGCTCGCAGACTCCTTCCCCGAAAACGTCAGCAACTACGTCAGCGACCACACCGGCGTCTTCATCGCCGCCCTGCTCGCGGCGATCCTGCTGCTCCTGCTGCTGGTCAACGTGACCCGCCGGCGGGAGCGCGAAAAAGCCGAGAAGGAAGCCGCGGCAGCGCCCGCGGCGGTCGCGCCGCCGGCAAGCGGCGCCGAGGCCGCGGCCGCCCCGGCTGCGCCGCCCAGCGCCCCGGCCGCCGTGCCGCCGCCCGGCGGCCAGCCGACCGCCGAGATGGCCGCCGTGCCCGCTGCCGCCTCCCAGGCGCCGCCGCCCCAGGCGCCGCCGTCGGCCAGCCAGCCGCCTCCGGGTGTGGCCGCGAGAAAATCTCCGGAGACCGCTCGCGAGCAGCGCAAACGCGAACGCGAAAAGCAGCAGAGCGAACGCAACGCGAAACGAGCCCAGCGCAAGGAGGAGATGAAGCGGCGCAAGGAAGAGCGTGCCGCCAAAGGCGGCGACGGGGCCAAGCAGAAGAGCTTCTTCGGAATCAAGTACGGCGGCGGCAAGCAGAAGCAGGAGGCCGCTCTGGCCGAGCAGCGACTGGCCGCCGCCCGCGCCGCCAACGAACGGGCGCTGCAGCAGGCTCAGTCTGGGCAGCCGGTCGAGGCCTCGCCGTCGGTGCCACCGGCTGCGGCCGCTGCCGCCGGTGCGGCTGCCGCCGCCACCCCTGCGCCGCCGGCCCCGCCCGCGGCTGCGCCGCCGCCTCCCGCCGGGACCGAGATCCCGCCGCCCCCGGTGGGCGCCGCGGTGACGCCTTCGCCGACCGAGTACGACGCCGCCGCCGCCGAACAGCGCGTTCGCGACAAG
The DNA here is from genome assembly GCA_048498975.1 of Actinomycetota bacterium. Classification (GTDB taxonomy): domain Bacteria; phylum Actinomycetota; class Thermoleophilia; order Solirubrobacterales; family 70-9; genus VAYN01. The sequence continues at coordinate 9,502 of JBEHWY010000027.1, forward strand.
GTCGAGGAAATTCGCGCCGAGGAGCAGCGGATCCGCGGTGAGGCGGAGAGCCGCATCAGTGCCGCCGAGGCCCTGCAACAGCAGGCGCCGTCCCCCGCCACGGCACCGCCCGTCGACCTGCAGACCGCCGAGCAGCGGATCCGCGAAGAAGGCGAAGCGCACCAGCGCTCGATCGCCGAAGCCGAGCAGCGGCTGAAGGAGATCGAGGAGCGGACCAAGGCCGCCGAAGCGCGCGCCGCCGAGGCGAAGCGCCTCGAAGGCCTGCGCGCCGAGGAAGAGGCGCGGGCCCAGCGACTGCAGGAGATGCAGCAGAACGTCGCCGCCGCGGAAGCTCGCGCTCGCGAAGCCGAGCGCCGCGCCGAAGAAGCCGAGCAGGCCATCGTCCAGGCGGTCGGCAGCGGTGAGACCGGCGCCTTCCAGGCCGTCCCGCCCGCCGCACCGCCGCCTGTCGCGGCGGTTCCCCAGCAGGCGCCGCCCCCGCCGCCTCCCGCGGCGCCGGCGTTCGAGCAGCCCGGGCCGCCGCCCCCGCCGGCCCCTGAGCCCGCGCCTCCGACTCCGCCGCCGCCCCCGGCACCTGCGCCGACGCCGCCGACTCCGCCAGTCCCGCCGGCTCCCTAGCCGACCCCGCCGCCGCCACCTCCGGCGCCGGAACCGACCCCGCCGCCGGCCCCGCCGCCGACCCCGCCGCCACCGCCACCGCCGCCGGCTCCCGAGCCGCCGCTGGCGCCGGCCGCGGAGCCGACCCCGCCGCCCGCGCCGGAACCTGTCCCGACCCCGATCCAGGCGCCGCCCCCGCCCGGTCCGCCTCCGGCTGCCGCAGGTGCTCCGCAGGGGCCCCAGGTCAACCTCAACGCGGTCACCTTCGAGCAACTGCGGGCGCAGAACCTCTCGGTGACGCAGGCGACGCGTCTGCTCGCCCATCGCGAGCGGCTCGGCGGCTTCAAGTCAGTCGACGACCTCGACCAGGTCGCCGGCTTCCCGCACGATCTGCTCGCCGACCTGAAGTCGCGCTCGACCGTCTGAGCCTCAGCCGCCCGCTTCCCAGGCCTCGAGCAGCTTCAGCCAGAGCTCGCTGCGGCTGGGGAAGGGGGCGACGGCATGCCGCAGCCGTGAGAGCGGCAGCTCGGCGACGATCGCGACCGTCGCCGCCTGCAGCATCTCCGCGGTCTCGAAGCCGGTGAAGGTGGCGCCGACGATCGTCTGCCGGGCGCGGTCGATGACCAGACGGGAGGTGCCGCCGGTCCCCTTGCCCTGGAAGCTGGCGCCGGGCGTGCCGTCGGTGGCGGTGTCGACGGCGCGGGCGTCGATGCCCGCCTCCAGCGCCTGCGCCAGGCTCCTGCCGACCGCCGCGACCTGCGGGTCGGTGAAGGTCACGCGCGGCGGCCCGAGCGCTTCGGCGGCCGCCTCGACCGGGCGGCCGAGCAGGTTCTCGCTCGCGATCCAGGCCTGATACTTGCCGACGTGGGTGAAGAGGGTGCGGCCGTTGACGTCGCCGATCGCGTAGAGGCACTCGCGACCGCCGACCCGCATCCGCTCGTCGGTCTCGAGGAAGCCGTGCTCGCCCGGTTGCACCCCGGCGGCTTCGAGCCCGAGCGCGGCGGTGCGGGGGGTGCGGCCGACGGCGACGAGCAGCTCCTCGGTTTCGACTGCGCCGCCGTCGCGCAGCTCGACCACGATCCCCTCGCCGCCGGGTCGCACGCGCTCGGCCTGGGTGCCGAGGCGGACGTCGACGCCGAAGCGGCCGCGCAGCGCCGCCGCCACTTCCTCGCCGGCAAACGGCTCCTCGCGCCCGAGCAGGCGCTCGCCGCCCTCGACCAGCGTCACCTTCGTCCCCAGTGAGGCCCAGGCCTGGGCCAGCTCGCAGCCGACCGGCCCGCCGCCGAGCACGACCATGCTCGTCGGCACCCGCTCGGCGGTGGTCGCGTCGCGGTTGTTCCAGGCGCGGACCGAACCGAGGCCGTCGAGCGGCGGCATCGCCGCTCCCGAGCCGGTGGCGACGACGATCGCCCGCTCGGCCCGCAGCCGCTCCTCGCCCACCGCCAGCTCACGCTCGGAGAGGAAGCGGCCGGCGCCGCGGAAGAGCTCGATCCCGCGTTCGCGCAGCCACGGCAGCTGGGCGCTGTCGTCGCCGCCGTGGATCACCTCGTCGCGCCGGGCAAGGACAGCCGCCGGGTCCAGCTCGCCGTCGGCGTCGACGGGGACGCCGGGGATGCGCCGCGCCTCGCCCAGCACGTCGGCCGGTCGCAGCAGCGCCTTCGACGGCATGCAGGCGTAGTAGGAGCACTCGCCGCCGACCAGCTCCTGCTCGACGATCGCGACCCGCCAGCCACCGTCGGCGAGCCTCCCGGCGCAGACCTCGCCAGCCGGCCCGGCGCCAAGCACGACCGCGTCGAAGACCTGCTTGGAGTCCCTCACCCGGCCCCCATTCCCGACAACGTACAATTCAAAGCGCAATCCGCACGGGGGCGACAGGCTTCGACGTGGTCGATTCGTGCGAACGGTTGCAGGTCGAGGTTGCCGGAGGCCTCGTTAAACCCCGGCACAAACCAATACGTGCGGACCATGAGTTCGCCCTCGCCGCTTAGCTAGAAACTAAGCGCTGTGAGAGTCGGTCCTTCCCCGCCCGCGGGAAGGGGCGCCGGCTTCAGAAAGCGGGCTCACCCAGGCGGATCGCCCTGACCGCCTAGGGACATCAAAGGGGCTCTATCTCCCGTAGTGCCCGCTGGCGCGGACCCCGGGAGACGAGAATCAAGCGCCAGCTAAACCTGTAGACACCCTCGCACAGCGTCCGCGGATCCGAGTTCGAATCTCGGCGCCTCCACTCTCGCAAAGCGCTCGAACCCTCCTCCTCGATAGATCTGAGGGGGAGGGTTCGATCAGCGCGATGGCATCCCCGGGCTGCGATCCGGCGAAGTCGATTGGCCGTCCGACATCGATGTCCTATCCTGGAACGCTGCCGGTATTGAGACCGGATATGCTCGCGCCTCTGGCCAACACTCTGGGGGTGTCAGTTGACGGTTCGCATTCCGGCTTGGGCTTTGAAAGCTATCGGCGGTATTGCACTCTTTGCCGCGGGACTCGGCCTGGGTGCTGCCCTGTTCTCAGGGGCTGGCGGCGATACGACCGCCACCCAGGTAGTCGCCGCACCGCCTTCTGTCGGGCCCGAAGAAACCGGTTCCGAAACCAACGAGGTAGCAAGTACCGATTCGACCGAAGTGGGCGAATGCGATGAACTCGGCATCAACTCCGAAGAGATGCGCGAGGGAACCTGCAAGGAGGGGGCTGAAACGTTCGTTGTCGTCAATCGCGATTCGACGCTGCGCCTCCCGGAGCTCGACGCCACCCTGATTGGTGAAGAAGTCACCGACTCGATCGCAGGCGAATTCTCAGCGGAATCCGCAAGTGGGACCTTCGTAATCTTCACCCTAAAGGTCAAGAACAAGCTGCACAGTCCCACCGCGTTCGATTCCAACCAGCAGCAGGTCACTCTCGTCGTCAACGAAAACCAGTACACGGAGGATTTTGACGCCGAGAATGGGCCGCTTGAATCTTCCTTCATGTGGCAAGGCGAAGCGATCCAGCCGGAAGCCACCCAGACCGGCACTGTCGTTTTCGACGTTCCAGTCTCGATCGCGAAGAAGATCCCGAAGGAAGGAAACCTCGACATTATTGACTTCTCTGGCAGCGAAAGCTATGGAGTGTCGAAGGGTCCGATAGGGATCATCCGGACCTATGGCGCGCCCCAGACTGAATAGGCGCTGGACGCAGGAACTACCCTGCCCCGGTGGAGCGCTACGTGGCCTTCCTGCGGGGAATGAACCTGGGTGGACGGCGGATCACCAACGACGACCTGCGCGGGCACTTCGAGGCGATGGGGTTCGATGAGGTGGCGACCTTCCGCGCCAGCGGCAACGTGATCTTTGCCGCTGAGGGCGGCGAGGCGGAGTCGAAGCTGGCGACGCGGGTGGAAGACGAGCTCGACGCGCGGCTCGGCTACGACGTGCCGGTCTTCCTGCGCAGCATCGAGGAGCTGGCGGTGGTCGCCTCCCACGAGCCGTTCGACCCGGATCTGGTCGCCGCCTCGAAGGGCAAGCTGCAGGTCCAGTTCCTGGCCGCGAAGCCGCGCGCGGCGGCGCAGCGCGAGGCGCTGGGCCTGGCCACCGACGAGGATCGCCTCGCGATCGAGGGCCGCGAGCTCTACTGGCTCCCCAGCGGCGGCATCAGCGACTCCGACCTCGACCTCAAGGCGCTCGATCGCGCCCTCGGTGCCGGCACCATGCGCACGATGGGCACCGTCCAGCAGATCGCCGCCAAGCACTGCTAGACGAGGTCCGCGCGGGGGAGGGCGGCGATCTTGATTTCGCGGCTGACGGCGGCGATCTCGTCGGGGAGCGCCGCGAGTTGGACGTTGGCGACGAACTCGAGGTTCTCGCCGAGGGGGCGGAAGAAGTTGTCGTAGTGGGTCGGGATCACGGCGCGCGGCTGCAGGCGGGTGAGGATCCGCTGCCAGTAGCGGTCGGTGAAGCTGCGGCCGGCGACGCCGGCGAGGAAGAAGTCGACGTCGCGCTCGCGGACGGCGTCGTCGATCAGGTTGGCGCTGCCCTGGTGGTAGAAGCGGACGCCGGCGACGGCGATCGAGATGCCCCAGACCTGGCCGCAGCGGTAGGCGCCGGGGCAGAGCCCGTCGAGGTGATCGCAGCTCAGTTCGCCGTCGTAGGGGACGGCGAGGCCGAGCAGCAGCTTCGAGTGCAGGCTCGGGGTGAAGCTGACCTCGAACGGGCCCAGCTCGTAGGTCTTGTAGGGCTCGACCTCGACCGCCCGCTCGGCCAGCCCGTGCAGCGCCATCAGGTTGACCAGTGAGGCCGAGCCGTAGGCCTTGCAGCCCAGCCGCTGCGCCAGCGCCGGTGCGTCGACGGCGTGGTCGAAGTGGGTGTGGCCGACGAGGACGCCGACGGTCTCGCCCGGCGCCCGCACGAAGCGCTCGACCATCGTCGGGTCGGGCAGCGCCGTCCGCCGCAGCACCAGGTCGCGGAACGGCACCCGCGAGAGGTAGGGATCGATGAAAAGCGTCCTCCCCTCGTAGGTCAGCCGGTAGCCGGAGACGCCGAGCCATTCCAGCTCCAGCCCCGTTGGCAGCGCCGGCGCTCGCGCCTCCAGCTCGCCCAGCGCCTGGCCGTCGGCGCGCTCGGAGGAGCGCCGCGTCGCCCGCGCCTTCGCCAGCTCGCCGAGGTGTCGCAACGGGCCTCCCATCGCCTTCAGGCTACGCTCGACCGATGGCGATCGCCACCGCAACTTCGCTCGACGTCTACGTCGGCGGCAAGCTCCTCTTCGAGGAGGTCTCCTTCAAGCTCGAGCCGGGCGACCGGATGACCCTGTCCGGCCGCAACGGGGCCGGCAAGTCGACGCTGCTGCGGGTTCTCGCCGGCGAGCTGGCGCCCGACTCCGGCTCGCTCAGCCTCCAGCGCGGCGCCCGCGTCGCCCTCCACGACCAGCGGCCGCCGCGCGAATCGGACACCAACCTCGGCGAGTACGTCTTCTCGGCCCGCACCGACCTGCTCGACACCGAGGCCGAGCTCGAGCGGCTCGAGGCCGAGATGGCGAAGGGCGACGTGGGGGAGGAGACGATGGCCGCCTACGCCGCCGCCCAGGCGCGCCTGGAAGCCGGTGGCGGCTACCGCTGGCGCGACGACGTCCTCGCGGTTCTGCGCGGCCTCGGCTTCGGCCCCGAGCACGCCGACCGCCCGCTCTCGACCTTCAGCGGCGGCGAGCTGACCCGCGTCTCGCTGGCGCGGGCGCTGGCGGCAAAGCCGGACCTGCTGCTGCTCGACGAGCCCACCAACCATCTCGACATTCCCTCGCTGGAGTGGCTCGAGAACTACCTCGTCGACCTCGATGCCGCCGTCGTCCTCGTCGCCCACGACCGCTGGTTCCTGGAGGCGGTCGGCACCTCGGTGCTGGAGCTGGAGGCGCAGCGGGCGCGCTTCTTCGCCGGCCCCTGGCACGCCTGGCGCCAGGAGCAGGCGGCGCGCCAGATCGCGCTCGGCAAGGCGATCGAGCGCCAGCAGGCGGAGATCGAGCGGATGGAGCGCTTCGTCGAGCGCTTCCGCTACAAGGCGACCAAGGCGCGCCAGGCCCAGTCGCGGGTGAAACAGATCGAGCGCAAAAAGCGCCAGGGCCCGGTCGCCGAACGCCGCGACACGCGCCGCCTGCGCTTCTCCTTCAAGCCCCCCGAGCGGCCCGGCCGCGTCGTCCTCAAACTCGTCGGTGGCCGCATCGAGGTGCCCGGCCGCGTCCTCCTGGAGAAGGCCGAGATGGAACTCGAACGCGGCGAGCACGTCGTCCTCGTCGGCGCCAACGGCAGCGGCAAGACGACGCTGATCGACACCCTCGCCGGGCGCCGCGAGCCCGCCGCCGGCAGCGTCCGCAGCGGCCACAACGTGAAGCTCGGCTACCTCTCCCAGCACGCCGAGACCGCGGCGGGGGAGGGGACCGTGCTCGACGCCGCCCAGCGCGAGACCGGCCTCACCGGACCGAAGGCGCGCGCCCTGCTCGGCGGCTTCCTCTTCTCCGGCGAGGACGTCGAAAAGCAGCTCTCCGACATCTCCGGCGGCGAGCAGCGGCGGCTCTCGCTGGCGATCCTCGTCGCCTCCGGCGCCAACGTGCTGATCCTCGACGAGCCCACCAACCACCTCGACATCGAGAGCCGCGAGGCGCTCGAGGACGCGCTGACCGAGTTCGAGGGCGCGGTGCTGCTGATCTCCCATGACCGCGCCCTGCTCGAGGCGGTCGGCTCGCGCACCCTCGTCTGCGCCGACGGCCACCTCACCAGCTTCGACGGCGGCTGGGCCGAGTACCAGCGGCGTGAGGACGAACGCGCCGCGGCGGCGACGGCGGCGGCCAAGTCCTCCGGCAACGGCGGCGGCAAGTACAGCGCGACCAAGCCGGCGCAGAAGGCCGCCCGCCGCGCCGCCAAGCTCGAGCAGCAGATCGAGCGGGCCGAGGCCGAGCTGCGCGAGATCGAGGACGAGCTGGCCGATCCCGCCGCCTGGGCCAGCCCCGGCCGCGCCGAGCGCGCCGGCGAGCGCCACGCGAAGGCGAAGGAGAAGATCGAAGCGCTCTACGCGGAGTGGGAGGAAGCGCAGGAGACAGCGGCGGAGCCGGCTTAGGCCGGGGCGCCGCGCATGATCACGCGGGCGCCCTTCGCCGGCACCAGCGTGATGTTGCGGACGCGCACCGCCTCGTCCTTGGCGTCGACCGGTCGCAGGTCGGCGTGGGTGACGAACTCGCGCAGGATCGTCCGCATCTCGTATTCGGCGAAGGCGGCGCCGATGCAGCGGCGGATGCCGCCGCCGAAGGGGATCCAGGCGTAGTTGTCGGTCTTGCCGTCGAGGAAGCGCTCGGGCTTGAACCGCTCGGGCTCGGGGAAGACGTCCTCGCGGTAATGCAGCGCGGCGATCGCCGGCAGCACGAAGGTCCCCGCCGCCAGCTCGTAGCCGCCGACCCGCGCCGGGGCGGTCAGCCTGCGGGCGACGTCGACGATCACCGGCCGCGCCCGCAGCGTCTCCTTCACGGTCGCGTTCAGGTAGTCGTCCTCCCCGGCGGCGATCGACTCCCGCAGCCGCGCCAGCACGTCGGGGTTGCGGACCAGCCGCTCGACCGCCCAGGCGAGCCCGGTCGCGGTCGTCTCGTGGCCGGCGCCCAGCACCGTCACCATCTCGTCGCGCAGTTCCTCGTCGCTCATCGGCTCGCCGTCCTCGTCGCGGGCGCCGAGCAGCAGCGAGAGCACGTCGTCGCGCTCCTCGTGGCCGGGTTCGGCCCGCCGCAGCGCGATCTCCTCGTAGATGAACTCGTCGAGACGCGCCCGCGAGCGCACGAAGCGCCCCCAGGGGCTGAAGCGGCCGAGGTCGCGACGGGTGAAGGGGAAGGCGGTGATCGTCCCCACCCGCCTGGCGAACTCGTCGATCAGGCCTTCGAAGCGGTCCAGGCGCGCCTGGTCGTGGACGCCGAAGACGGCCCGCATGATCACCGCCAGGGTGATCCGCTGCGTGTGCGGCCGCATCGCGAACGGCTCGCCGACCGGCCAGCTCTCCATCTCGGCCCGCGTCATCTCGACGATCAGATCGCCGTAGCGCTGCACCCGCTCGCCGTGGAACGGCGGCAGCAGCAGTTTGCGCTGGCGCATGTGCGGCGCGTCATCGAGGGTGAGGACCGAGTTGGGGCCGAGCGCCGGCTCCAGCACGGTCGCGTTCGCCTCGCCGGCGTGGAAGACCGCGGGCGGCCCGGTGAAGACCTCTTTGACGATGTCCGGCCGGGCGACGTAGACGATGCGGCCGAAGGTCGGGAAGCGGATCGCGAAGACGTCGCCGTAGCGGCGCTGGCTGGCGGCGAGGAAGCCGAGCGGGTTGCGCAGGTAGCGGCCGGCCTGCACGATGGCGGGCGCGCTCGGGCCGGGCGGCGCCGGCGTCGGGCGGCCGGAGGAGCGGGCCTGGGGGAGGGTCGCTTGCTCCATTCGGTGTAGAGGTTAGCGTGCCGACTGGCTGCCCAGCCAGTCCGTCCTCCCGAGCGGCGGCGCCGGTCTAGAAGACGACGGTGCGGTCGCCGTCGAGCAGGACGCGGTCGTCGAGGTGGGCGGTGACCGCCCGCGCCAGGACCAGCCGCTCGATGTCGCGCCCGATCCGCACCAGGTCCTCGATCTCGTCGCGGTGGCTGACCCGGGTCACGTCCTGGTCGATGATCGGGCCGGCGTCGAGCTCGGCGGTGACGTAGTGCGCGGTGGCGCCGATCAGCTTCACCCCGCGCTCGTGGGCGCGGTGGTAGGGGTCGGCGCCGACGAAGGCAGGCAGGAAGCTGTGGTGGATGTTGATTGCCGGCCCCGCCAGGGCGGTGAGGAAGTCGGGGGAGAGGATCTGCATGTAGCGGGCGAGGACGAGCAGGTCGACGTCGCCGACCAGCTCGAGGATCCGCCGCTCGGCCGCCGCCTTGTCGCCCGCCTCGACCGGCACGTGGTGGTAGGGGACCCCGACCGAGGCGACCTGCTCGGCGTGGTCGGGGTGGTTGGAGATAACGGCGACCAGATCGCCGCCGAGCTCGCGGTTGCGCCAGCGCCAGAGCAGGTCCGAGAGGCAGTGGTCCTCCCGCGAGACCATGATCGCCACCCGCTTGCTTTCGGCCGAGTCCGCGAACCGATGCTCCATCTCAAACGGCGTCGCCACCTCCCGCGCGAACCGCTGCTCCAACGCCGCCCGCTCGCCCTCCGCCGCCGGGTCGAACACCATCCGCATGAAGAACCGCCCCTCCGCGGTCGAGTGCTGGTCGACGTCGACGATGTTCAACCCCGCCTCGGCGAGGAAGCCACTGACCGTCGCGATCAGCCCCGGCCGGTCCGGGCAGGCAAGGAGGAGGCGCGAAGTCTGATGTTCGGTCACGCGCGGATCATGCCTGGTTTGCAGCCGCGACGATGACTGCACAAGTTTTCCTGTGTGATGAGGGCCACACATTGGCGGTGAGTTTCACGAGAGCCTTACGCGCTGCTCATGAAACGCACATATTTTCTTCCCCTTCTTGTCCTGGCCATGGCTTTCCCGGTGACGGCGGTGGCTGCGACCGACCCGGGTGACGGCGAAGCGCAGATTGGCGTCGCCGATGCGCGGCTTGCGCTGGCGCCGATGCAGCAGCCGGTCGCGAGCTTCCAGCGGTCGGTCGACGTCGCCGTCGCGCGGATCGCGGCCAGGCACGAGGCGGAAGTCGCCAAGCGCAAGCGCGAACAGCGCGAACGGTTCGCCGAGCTGCCCGGCGGCGTCTCGATCGAGACGCTGGAATCGATCGCCGCCTGCGAGTCCGGGGGGGACCCGACCGTCGTCTCCTCCGATGGCAGCTACCGCGGCAAATACCAGTTCGACTACGGCACCTGGGAATCGGTCGGCGGGCAGGGCGACCCGGCCGCCGCCCCGGAGGCCGAGCAGGACTACCGCGCGGCGCTGCTCTACGAGCGCTCCGGCTCCAGCCCCTGGCCGGTCTGCGGCTGAGCTGCGCGGCGGGCGTGTCGAGTTGGTCAACCCTGGGTTGACAAACTCGACACGCCCGGCGGCTCGCCTACGATCACGGCGTGCCCGCTGAGGACAAGGTTCCCGCGCCGGCGCCCGAGGGCCCGGACCGCAAGCCGCCGAAAGAGGCGATTGCCGAGGCGAACGTGCGGGCGCCGACCCGCGGCAACCGCAAGCTCGAGTCCTTCCTCGATGCGATCAACTCCGACGACCAGGTGCGCGCCTGGTGGTACATGGCCCAGGTCCACGCCGAGCGGCTCGGCATGTCCGACCACTCCTGGGTCCACATGCAGATCGTGCTCAACATCGCCCTGCGGCTGCTGCGGCTGCTGGCCAAAGCCGGGGTCGAGCCGGCGATGGTCACCGACCACGGGATGCGCGAGCGCGACGCCGAGGTGGTCGTCGCCGGCGGCGCCCTGCTGCACGACGTCGGCATGTCGATCCACCGCGCCGACCACGAGACCTACTCGCTGTTCCTCGCCGGCGGCGCCCTCGACCGCCTCCTCGCCGGCGCCTACAAAGAGCCGGAGCGGACCGTCGTCGCCTCCGAGATCCTGCACGCGATCATCGGCCACCGCCGCCGCGGCGAGCCGTACACGCTGGAGGCCGGCGTCGTCCGCGTCGCCGACGCGCTCGACATGGCGCAGGGGCGGACGCGACTGCCGCTCGAGGCCGGCCACGAGGGCATCCACTCGATCTCGGCCGCGGCGATCGACGAGGTCCGGATCGAGGCCGGGGAGGAGCGGCCGGTGCGGCTCGAGATCCGGCTCAACAACTCGGCCGGCATCTTCCAGGTCGACGACCTGCTCGCGACCAAGATCCGCGGCACCCCGCTCGAGGGTCGCGTCGAAGTCGTCGCCGAGGTCGAGGGCGAGACCGAGAAACGCCTGCTGAGCGGCTTCCGTCTTTCCTAGCGCGCGCTAGGAGAGCCGCTTCAGGGTGCTCTTCCGTTCTTCCTTGCGCTTGTCGAGCCTGATCTGAATCAGGCTCATGACGACGACGAGGAGGACGAAGAAGCCCATCACGCCGAAGCAGAAGAAGGTGACCGTCTTGTCGGTGGTCGGACCGGCGAGCCCGACGCCGTTGTCGGCCAGCGCCGCCGGGGCGGCGACCAGCATCAGGGCCAGGCACGAGAGCAGAGATGCGACGACTCGCTTCACAGGCCGGCAATCTACCGCACCGGGGGGCGGCGGGCCCGTGTCGCCCCCTCCGCATAGAGTGCCGGCCAGATGTCGAACCTCGAGGCCCTCCTGCTGGGGATCGTCCAGGGGCTGACCGAGTTCCTCCCGATCTCGTCCTCCGGCCACCTCATCATCGTCCCCTGGTTGCAGGACTACACGTTCCTGCTCGAAAACCCGCAGTTCAACAAGACCTTCGACGTCGCCCTGCACGCCGGCACCTTGATCGCCGCCGTCGGCTACTTTCGCCGCGAGGTCGTGCTCCTCGTCCGCGGCTTCATCCAGGCGCTGCGCCAGCGCGCGATCCGCACCGACGAGCAACGGCTCTCGATCGCGATTGCGATCGGCACCGTCCCGGCCGTGATCGTCGGCGGCCTCGGCTCCGACTTCATCGACGAACACCTCGGCGAGCCCTGGATGATCGCCCTGCAGCTGATCGTCTTCGGCGCTCTGCTCGCCTACGCCGACCGCATGCCGCAGCGCCGCAACCTGCAGCAGACGCGGCTGCGCGACGGCTGGTACGTCGGCCTCGCCCAGGTGCTGGCGCTGGCACCCGGCACCTCGCGCTCGGGGATCACGATCACCGCCGGCCGCTGGCTCGGCCTCGACCGCGACGGCGCCGCCCGCTTCTCCTTCCTGCTGCTGATCCCGGCGGTCGCCGGCGCCACCCTGTTCAAGGGCGTCAGCGCCGTCAACGAAGGCCTGCCCTCGGGGGTCGCCGGTCCGATGGTCGTCGGCACGATCGCCGCCGCCGTCTCCGGCTACCTCGCGATCTCCTTCCTCCTGCGCCTGGTTCGCACCACTAGTTACAAGCCGTTCGTCTACTACCGCTACGCTGCTGGAGTAGCCATCCTCCTGATCATTGCCACCGGCTTGAGACCCGCCACCTTTTGAGCCTTTTTCCCCCAATTTCCCGCCGCGGGACCTGTGAAAATCCTGTGAACTGCGGCTTTAGGGCATCTGCCTACGCATACAATCGCCGCGTCTTGCCGGTCCATCCGTCCACCCCCCGCCGCGGTGCCGCCGAGCTGTGAGTCAAACTCAGAACATCAGGCTCGCGGTGATCGACACGGACAGCGGTTTCGTCACCGTCCTCGCCAAACGCGCGGAGGCGGCCGGTTGGCAGTTGCGCCAGGCGGCCAGCGCGGTTCCCCCGCAGGACCTGGTGGCGATGAAGCTGAACGCGGTGCTGCTCGACCCGGCGACCCTCGGTGAGGACGGCTGGGGCTACCTCGAGCGCGTCTGCGGGATGCTCCCCGACCTCGGCGTGATCGTCTGCACCAGCCGCTCGACCGTCGCCCAGCGGGTGCGCGGGCTGCGCCTCGGCGCCGACGACTGGATCACCAAGCCCTGCCACCCCGAGGAGGCGATGGCGCGGATCGAAGCCGTCTCGCGCCGCCGCCGCCGCGGCCGTCACGAAACCGAGTCGGTGCCGCTGATCGCCGCCGAGCTCGAGATCCGGCCCGACCAGTTCCAGGCCTTCGTCGGCGGCGAAAGCCTCGACCTGACCCGGCGCGAGTTCGAGCTGCTGCAGTTGCTCGCCGAGGCACGCGGCCAGGTCCTCGAGCGGGAGACGATCTACCAGCGGGTCTGGGGCTACGCGATGGCCCACGGCGATCGCTCGGTCGACGTCTTCATCCGCAAGCTGCGCCAGAAGCTGGAGAAGCGCTCGCCGAACTTCGCCTACATCCACACGCACTTCGGGGTCGGCTACCGCTTCGATCCCGAGCCCGTCGGTGAAGCCGTCGACGACCCGCTGCTGGGCGCCGCCGTGGCCCCGGCTCCGGAGCCGTCTTCACAGGTCGTTCACAGCACCTTTACCGCCGGATAACGGCGTCAGGCACAAACGCGGGCATGATCGCCGATCATGGCGATCGGATCTGGGGCCTCCTCGCAACTGCCGGCCGGGCGGCTTGAAATCCGGCCGGAGGAGCATGCCGCCCTGGTCGACGGCCGCCCGCTCAGCTTGACGATGCGGGAGCTTCAGCTGCTCGTCACGCTCGCCTCCCACCCGCAGCGGATCATGACCCGCGAGGAACTCTTCGCCGAGGTCTGGGGCAGCCACCCGCGCCCCGAGGACCGCTCGGTCGACGTCTACATCAGCCGCCTGCGCGCCAAGCTCGGCGCCGCGCTGCCGGGAATGCAGCTGATCCACACGCACAACGGGATCGGCTACCGCTTTTCTCCGGACGGCTGATCGGGTGCGAGCCCTCCAGTTACAGCGCTTTTACATCTTTTTTACATCCCCGATACAGGCAGGTAACAAGGTCCCGGTCACCCGCTGGAACCCTGGCACTAACGCCGACCTCCTCGGCGTCGAAACTCGTTCAACAACCAAGGGAGACTGATGTCTGGCACTAGATGGATCGCGGTACTCGTCTCGGCCGCAATTCTCGCGCTCGGGATCGCCGCGTGTGGCGGCGGGGGCGGCAGCAGCAGCGGCGGTGGCGAATCGTCCGGCAGCGAACTCTCGGGCGAAGTTGCCGGCGCCGGCTCGACCGCGCAGCAGGCCGCGCAGGAAGCTTGGATCGCGACCTTCGAGGGTGAAAACTCGGGCGTGACGATGTCCTATGACCCCGTCGGCTCCGGCGGCGGGCGCGAACAGTTCATCTCCGGCGGCGTTGCCTACGCCGGCAGCGACGCTGCGCTCTCGACCGACGAAGGCGAACTCGAAAAGGCCGCCAAGCGCTGCGAACCGGGCGAACTGATCGAGATCCCGAACTACGTCTCGCCGATCGCGGTCATCTACAACCTGCCTGAAGTCGAAGGACTCCAGCTCGAACCGGAAACGCTGGCGAAGATCTTCAACCAGGAAATCACCAGCTGGAACGATCCGGCGATCGCCAAGAGCAACCCAGGCGTCGAACTCCCCGACACCCGGATTACCCCGGTCAATCGCTCCGACGAGTCGGGCACGACGGAGAACTTCGTCGAATACCTCTCCGAGGTCGCTCCCTCGATCTGGAAGTACGAAGTCAGCGGCGACTGGCCGGTCAAGGGCGGCGAGGCCGCCTCGGGCACGTCCGGCGTGGTCGAAGCCGTTTCCGCAGGCGAAGGCGCGATCGGCTATGCCGATGCCAGCCAGGCGGGCGAACTCGGCATCGCCAAGATCAAGGTCGGCAGCGAATACGTCGAACCGAGCGCCGAAGCTGCGGCGAAGATCCTCGAGGAGTCCTCGGTCGACAAAGAACTCGTCTCCGACAAGTTCACGTTCCCGTTCAAGCTGGATCGCAAGACCGAAGCCCAGGGCACCTACCCGATCGTGCTCACGTCGTACCTGCTCGGTTGCACCCAGTACGGATCCGCGTCGGAAGCCGAAGTGGTCAAGGCCTACTTCGAATTCATCATCAGCCCTGAAGGGCAGGAAGTCGCCGCCGAAAACGCCGGCTCGGCTCCCCTCTCCTCGGCGCTGACGAAAGAAATCACGCCGGCTGTGGAAGCGATCAAGGCAGGCTAAAGGGCAGTGTCCTCGGTCGACACCACGACCAATGCTGGTCAACTGCTGGCGGCGGCGTCCGGAGGGCGCCGCCGCCGCGGTGACCGCATCTTCTCCAACATCGCGGTAATCGCCGCGGTGACGATCCTGGCCCTGTTGGCCGGGGTCGCGATCTTCCTCGTCGCCGAGGGGATGCCGGCGCTGACCGCCAGCTCCGCGGAACTCGGCGGCAAGACGTTCATCGACTACGTCGCGCCGCTCGCCTTCGGCACCGTCCTCGCCGCCGCGGTCGCGGCGGTCATCGCGGTCCCGCTGGCGGTCGCGGTCGCGCTCTTCATCACCCACATCGCGCCGGCCCGGATCGCGCTGACGCTCGGCTTCCTGGTCGACCTGCTGGCGGCGATCCCGAGCATCATCTACGGCCTCTGGGGGATCTTCGTCCTCGGCCCCGCGGCGGTGCCGGTGATGAAGTGGCTGGAAGAAAACCTCGGCTTCATCCCGATCTTCGAGGGGCCCGCTTCGGCGACGGGGCGGACGATGTTCGTCGCCGGCCTGGTGCTGGCGTTGATGATCCTGCCGATCGTCTCCGCCGTCGCCCGCGAGGCCTTCGCGCAGGCCCCCCGCAAACACATGGAAGGCGCCCTGGCGCTGGGCGCCACTCGCTGGGAGATGCTGCGGATGACGGTGCTGCCGTTCGGCAAATCGTCGGTGATCAGCGGTGCCATGCTCGGCCTCGGTCGCGCCCTCGGCGAGACGATGGCGGTGACGATCATCCTCTCCGTCTCCGGCATCGTCAGCTTCAACCTGATCAGCCAGGCGAACCCCTCGACGATCGCCGCCAACATCGCACTCAACTTCCCCGAGTCCTCGGGCTTGAAGATCAACCTGCTGATCGCGACCGGCCTCGTCCTCTTCGCGATCACCCTCGTCACCAACTTCGTCGCGCGGGCGATCATCTCCCGCCAGAACGAAGGGGAATAGGCGATGGCCGCGATCAGCCACAGCCCCAAACAGAGCCTCGCCGGCGGCGTCTTGCCGAAGTGGGCGCCCTACGGGGTGTACGCGGGCTCGTTCGTCACGGTCGGCGCCGTCCTCGCGGCCGCCGGCTCGTTCTCGGTCGCTCTCACCCTGGCGCTGGCGGTCGTCGTCTCCTGCGTCGGGATCTACTCCTGGTCGCGCATCATCGAGGGGCCGCGACGCGCCGTCGACCGGACGATGACGATGCTGATCGTCGCTGCCTTCGCGCTGGCGATGATTCCGCTTGCCTCGCTGATCTTCGAAGTCGTCAAGCGCGGCATCCCGGGGATCTCGCTCGAATTCTTCACCGAGGATGCGCGCGGCAAGATCGGCGGCGGCGGCGCCGCCCACGCGATCGTCGGCACCCTCGTCATCACCGGCGTCGCCGTCCTCATCTCGGTCCCGATCGGGCTGATGGCGGCGATCTACATGAACGAGTACGGCACCGGCAAGCTGCGCCGGGCGCTGACCTTCTTCGTCGACGTGATGACCGGCATCCCCTCGATCGTCGCCGGCCTCTTCGCCTACGCCCTGTTCGAGATCTTCCTCGGCCCCGGCATCCGCCTCGGCGTGATGGGCTCGGCGGCACTGGCGGTGCTGATGATCCCGATCGTGATTCGCTCGGCCGAGGAGGTCTTGAAGATCGTCCCCAACCACCTGCGCGAAGCGGCCTACGCGCTGGGGACGCCGAAGTGGAAGACGATCACCAAGGTGGTGCTGCCGACCGCCTTCGCCGGCCTCGTCACCGGGATCATGATCGCCACCGCGCGGATCATCGGCGAGACCGCGCCGCTGCTGGTCACCACCGGCGTCGTCGACTCGCTGAACAGCGATCCGTTCAACGGCCGCATGCAGAACCTCGCCGTCTACGCCTACAACGAGTACCGCTCGCCGGGCGTGATGAAACAGGCGTCCTACGACCGCGCCTGGGCGGCGGCCCTGGTCCTCATCGCTATCGTGATGATCCTCAACGTGGTCGCTCGCCTGGTCTACCGTCGCTACAAAACCGAGATCCGCTGACAGTGGAAGGAAGAAGGTTGAGAGCCATGTTGGGAGCCGGAACCAAGCGGACCGAGGAGGAGGCGAGCGTGGCCAGCCAGGCCGAGACCCCCGCGGGTGCCACCGGCACCGCGCCGCCGCCGAGCGCCGCGCCCGCCGCCGGCGCGCCGGCGCGGACGATCGATGTGCAGAACGTCAACCTCTACTACGGCGACTTCCACGCCGTCGAGGACGTGACGATGACGATCGCACCGAACAAGGTGACGGCGCTGATCGGCTCCTCCGGCTGCGGCAAGACGACCTTCCTGCGCTCGCTCAACCGCATGCACGAGCTGACCCCGGGGGCGAGCGTGAAGGGAACGATCACCCTCGACGGCGAGGACATCTACGCCGACGGCGTCGACCCGGTGCGGGTGCGCCGGCTGATCGGCATGGTCTTCCAGCAGCCGAACCCGTTCCCGACGATGTCGATCTACGACAACGTCGCCGCCGGCCTCAACCTCAACTCCGGTCGCATGCGCAAGAGCGACAAGGACGCGGTCGTCGAGCGCAGCCTGCGCGGCGCCAACCTCTGGGAAGAGGTCAAGGACCGCCTCGACAAGCCCGGCTCCGGCCTCTCCGGCGGTCAGCAGCAGCGGCTCTGCATCGCCCGCGCGATCGCGGTCGAGCCCGAGGTGCTGCTGATGGACGAGCCCTGCTCGGCGCTCGACCCGGTGGCGACGCTGGCGGTCGAGGACCTGATCCGCGAACTGAAGAGCCGCTTCACGATCGTCATCGTCACCCACAACATGCAGCAGGCGGCGCGGGCGAGCGACGTCACCGCCTTCTTCAACCTCGAAGAGTCCGGCAAGCCCGGGCGGCTGGTCGAGGTGGGGGCGACCGAGACGATCTTCACCAACCCGACCCAGAAAGCGACCGAGGACTACGTCAGCGGTCGCTTCGGCTGATCGCGGAGGCAGGGACCGTGCCCGAATCGTCAGCGCGCCACGAATACCAGCAGGAACTGGAGACGCTCGAGGCCAGCGCCCTCGACGGCCTGGTGATGGCGAGCGCTGCGCTGCAGCGGACGCTGGAGGCGGTCGAGCACCAGGACGTCGAGCTGGCGCAGATCGTCGTCGCCGACGACGACCGCATCGACGGCCGCTACCTGGAGGTCCATCAGAGCCTGATCACGCTGCTGGCGACGCAGTCGCCGGTGGCGACCGACCTGCGCCTGATCTCGGCCCTGCTGCACGTGCTGAAGAACGTCGAGCGGATGGGCGACCAGTGCGTGAACATCTGCAAGCTGATCCCGCTGACCGGCAACGAGCCGCCCGCCGACGAGGGGATGGTGAAGCTGATCCTCGGCATGGGCAGCCAGACGCGCTCGCTGATTGCCCAGGCCAAGCGCGCCTTCGCCGACCGCAACGTCGAGATGGCGCGTGATCTGGTCCGCCAGGACGACGTCGTCGACGAGCTCAACCGCGACTGCTTCCGGCTGGCCCTGGAGCTCGGCGACGACGCCGACATCCGCGAGTGGGCGATGACGATGCTGCTGGCGGCGCGGGCGATCGAGCGGATCGCCGACAACGCGGTCGACGTGGGCGAGCAGGTCGCCTTCGTCGTCACCGGACTCTTCCGCGAGTTCGAGGACGCTTCGCACCCAAACTGAGGCGGCCGGTCCGATCCGGCCCATTTGACAACATTGCTTCCACTCCCCTGATGCTCTGCGCGGCCATAGATATCGGCTCCAACACCACTCGCGTGCTCGTCGCCGAGCCCGTCGACGGGCAGTTGAAGAAGGTGATGGAGCAGCGCGCCTACACGCGCATCAACAAGGCGATCGATGCCTCCGGCGCGATCGAAGCGGCGAAGATCGAAGAGACCGCTCAGGTGGTCGCCACCCAGGTGCGGCTGGCGCGCGAGCTCGGCGCGGAAGAGATCCGCGCCGTCGCCACCGCCGCCGTGCGCGAGGCGACCAACGGGCGCCAGGCGGCGCTGGCAATCGGCGCCGCGGCCGGCGTCCCGGTCGAGATCCTCAGCGACGAGGAGGAGGGGAGGCTCTCCTTCGTCGGCGCCACCAAGACGCTCGGCCATCCGGTCGAGGGCACGGTCGGCGTCGTCGACGTCGGCGGCGGCTCGACCGAGGTGATCCTCGGCACCGTGCCGGGGGGCGCCCAGACGGTTCGGTCTTGGCGGGTCGGCTCCGGCGTCCTCGCCGATGAGCTGATCGCTTCCGACCCGCCCTCGGCGGCGGAGATCCGCAAGGTCCGCGACCGCATCGACGACATCTTCGCCGGCGTCGAGGTCGAACACCCCGCGCAGGCCGTCGCCGTCGGCGGCTCGGCCACCTCGCTGCGGCGCCTGGTCGGCGCCGTGCTCGAGTACGAGACGCTGGAGCGCGGCATTCGCGTGCTCACCGCCGACCCGGCGGCCGAGGTCGCGCGCCGCTTCGAGCTCGACCCGCAGCGGGTCCGCATCCTCGTCACCGGCGTCCTCCTGCTCGAGAAGGTCTCCGAGATGCTCGGCCAGCCTCTGCAGATCGGCAAGGGCGGCCTCCGCGAGGGGGTCATCCTCGACCTCCTCAACGGCAACGCCAACGGCTCCAAGCCGGCGCTGCGCGCCGCCTAGAACCGCTCACCGAACGTCTCCGGGACTACAGGCGTGGCGGGGAGGGTGCTCGCCACCCTCCGTGGGCAGGTAGGTGCGCCGGCCCGCCC
>JBEHWY010000028.1:0-28439 GCA_048498975.1 Actinomycetota bacterium
CGGATGGGGTTCGCGGCGAAGCCGGGACCTTTCTGACCGCCGAGCTGGCGACGGCGCTCGGCAAGGCGGCGACCTCGTGCCTGGAGGCGCAGCGGCCGCAGGTGCTGATCGTGCGCGACACGCGCGAGTCGGGGCCGATGCTGGAGGCGGCGCTGGCGGCCGGTGTGGCGGCTGCGGGCGGCGATGCCTTCCTCGGCGGCGTGCTGCCGACCCCGGCGGCGGCGATCCTCGTGCGGCGGCTCGACTTCGACCTGGCGGCGGTCGTCTCCGCCTCTCACAACCCGTTTGCCGACAACGGGATCAAGTTCTTCAGCGGCCAGGGCACGAAGCTCGGCGACCAGCTCGAGGAAGAGATGGAAGCCGCGCTCGAGGAGCCGGCCGCCGGCGGGTCGGTCGGCCGCGTCGAGGAGCTGAACGGCGGCCTCGAGGATTACCTGCGCGAGCTGCAGGCCGCCTTCCGGCTCGACCTCAGCGGGCGCCGGGTCGTCCTCGACTGCGCCAACGGCGCCACCTTCCGCGCCGCCCCGGCGATCTTCGAGCGCCTCGGCGCCGAGGTCGAGACGATCGGCGTCGAGCCGGACGGTCGCAACATCAACGCCGGCTGCGGCTCGACCCACGTCGAGCGGCTGGCCGAACGGGTCGCCGCCTCCGAGGCTGAGATCGGCTTCGCCTTCGACGGCGACGGCGACCGCGTCCTCGCCGTCGACGGCTCGGGCCGCGTCCACGACGGCGACGAGCTGATCGCGCTGGCGGCGCGCGGCCTGGCTGCCCGCGGCGAGCTCGCCGGCGGCGTCGTCGTCACCGTGATGACCAACTTCGGCTTTCACCGGGCGATGGACGAGGCCGGGATCGAGGTCGCCGTGACCAAGGTCGGCGACCGCTACGTGATCGACGAGATGCTGCGTCGCGGTTGGCAGCTCGGCGGCGAGCAGTCCGGCCACATCATCTGCTCGGACTTCGTCGCCACCGGCGACGGCATCGCCGCGGCGCTGATGACGATGCGCGAGCTGGCCGGCGCGCCGCTGGCCGACGCGGTGCCGATGGAGAAGCTGCCGCAGACGCTGGTCAACGTCAGGGTCGCCGACCGCGAGGCCGTCAACGACGCCGCCGCGGTCTGGGCCGCGGTCGAGCGCGAGAACGAGGCGCTCGAGGGCCGTGGCCGCGTTCTCCTGCGCCCCTCGGGGACCGAGCCGCTGGTCCGGGTGATGGTCGAGGCGCCGAGCGCCGAGGAGGCCGACGCCGTCTGCACCCGCCTGGCCGAGTTGGTGCGCGCCGAGCTCGCCTGAAGAGCCGACGTCCCGGGCCGTCTACCCTTACTCGCCTTCCATGTGCGGAATCGTCGGATACGTCGGCAGGCGCCCCTGTCAGGAGCTGCTCCTCACGGGGCTGGAAAAGCTCGAATACCGCGGCTATGACTCGGCTGGGCTCTCGGTGCTGGACGGAAACGAGGTCGAGAGCGTGCACGCCGTCGGCAACCTCGCCAACCTGCGCGCGGCGATCGATGCCCGCGCCGCCAACGGCGCCGGCCCCCTGCCGCTGTCGGAGACCGGCATCGCCCACACCCGCTGGGCGACCCACGGCCGCGTCACCGAGGAGAACGCCCACCCCCATAACGACAGCTCCGGCAAGGTGAACATCGTTCTCAACGGGATCGTCGAGAACCACGCCGAGCTGCGCAAGCGGCTGCAGGCCGCGGGCGAGGAGTTCACCTCCGAGACCGATGCCGAGGTCGTCGCCCACCTGATCGCCAGCCACTACGACGGCGACCTCGCCGCCGCGGTCCGCGCCTCCTACGCGGAGCTGGGCGGTCACTACGCCTTCGTCGCCATGCACGCCGACGAGCCCGACCGGCTGCTCGGCGCCCGTCGCGAGTGCCCGCTGGTCGCCGGCGTCGGCGAGCAGGAGACCTTCCTCGCCTCGGCGATCCCGGCCTTCCTCGCCGACACCCGCATCGCGGTGCCGATCGAAAACGGCGAGATCGTCGAAATCGAAGCCGACGGCGTTCGCATCACCGACGCCGAGGGCAACCCGATCGAGCGCGCCGCGGAAGAGATCACCTGGGACGCGGACGCGGCGGAGAAGGGCGGCTATGAGACCTTCATGCTGAAGGAGATCCACGAACAGGCCGACGCGGTCGCCGAGACGATCGCCGATCGCCTGCCTCGCGACGACGGCGTCGACCTCTCCGACGTGGCGCTCGACGACGAGTACCTGCGCGGCGTCGGCCGCATCGTGATCGTCGCCTGCGGCACCTCCTACCACGCGGGCCTCGTCGGTCGCTACGCGATCGAGGAGTGGGCGCGGGTCCCGGTCGAAATGGACATCGCCTCCGAGTACCGCTACCGCAACCCGGTGATCGGCCACGGCGACCTGGTGATCGGGATGACCCAGTCGGGCGAGACCGCCGACACGCTGGCGGCGATGCGGCTGGCGCGCGAGGCCGGCGCCAAGGTACTGGCGATCACCAACATCATGGGCAGCCAGGCGACCCGCGACGCCGACGCCGTCCTCTACATCCGCGCCGGGATGGAGGTCAGTGTCGCCGCGACCAAGACCTTCGTCGCCCAGGTGGCAGCGATGTACCTGCTGGGGCTGCGGCTCGCCGAGCTGCGCGGCACGCTGCCCCCCGAGCGGATCGCCGAGCTGATCGCGGAAATGAAGGCGCTGCCGTCGAAGATCGAGGAGACGCTGGCCGCGACCGAGGACGCGGTGGCGGCGGTCGCCAAGCGCCATGCCGATCAGGACTTCTTCCTCTACCTCGGCCGCCACATCGGCCTCCCGGTCTGCCTCGAGGGGGCGCTGAAGCTGAAGGAGATCTCCTACATCCCGACCGACGCCTACGCGGCGGGGGAGATGAAGCACGGCCCGATCGCGCTGCTCGACGAATCGACGCCGGTCGTCTGCGTCGTCACCGAGAGCCCGGTGCTGGAGAAGGTGCTCTCCAACGTCGAGGAGGTGCGCGCCCGCGGCGCCCAGACGATCGCGATCGCCACCGCCGGCGACCAGCGGGTCGGTGAAGTCGCCGACGAGACGATCGAGGTGGCCGCCACCGACTGGATCCTGCAGCCGATCGTCGCGGTGCTGCCGCTGCAGCTGCTGGCCTACGACATCGCCCGCGCGCGTGGCCTCAACGTCGACCAGCCCCGCAATCTGGCCAAGACCGTCACCGTCGAGTGACCGAGTCGCTAGAGTGCCGCGCTCGATGAATACCCGTCTGGTACCAATGATGCTGCTCGTGGCGCTCGTCGCCCTCCTCGTCTCGGCCTGTGGTGGGGGAGGTGGCGGCGGCGGTGCCCTCGCCGACCTGGCCCCGGCGGAAACGCCGGTCTACATCGAAGGCACGATCCAGCCGGAAGGCGAGCTGAGCGAAAACGTCCAGGCGCTGGCGCAGAAGCTGGCCGGGGTCGAAGACCTCGGCGGCCTGATCGTCGAAGAACTCGAACAGTCCTCGCTCGACTCGGGCGAACCGGTCGACTTCGAAAAGGAAGTCGAACCGTGGCTGGGTGAAAAGGCCGCGGTCTTCCTGCCGGAATTCGACGGCAACGACTTCACCGGCTACGGCGTCGCGATCGAAACCACCGACTCCGGTGCGGCCCAGGAATTCGTCGACAACCACCATGACGAAGGGGCCGAGGAAGCTTCCTTCGAAGGCGCCGACTTCTGGGTCGAAGAAGACGGCAACGCGGTCGGCATGATCGACGACGCCGTCGTCGTCGCCGAAGACGAAGCCGCCTTCAAGGCTGCGGTCGAAGCATCCGAAGGCGAAGCGCTGGGTGCCCAGGAGAACTTCGAAAGCGCGATGGAGAACGGCAGCGAAGGCAGCCTCGCCGACGTCTTCGTCGACGTCGGCAGCCTGCTCGAGAGCTCGGGCGGCGTCAGCGGTGCCGAAACCGAACAGCTGCTCGAAAGCGCCGGCATCGACCCCACCGACGCGACGGCGGTCGCCAGCCTCGTCCCCGGCTCCGACCAGATCGAGATCGACGTCAGCACCAACGTTGGCGAAAGCGAACCGGCCGACGCCAGCAAGCTGCTCGAATCGCTGCCCGGGGGCTCGTTCGCCGCCTTCGCCACCGCCAACTTCGGCAAGCAGCTCGAACAGGCGATCGACTCGATCGACGAACAGGGCGTCCCCGGCGAGATCGAACCGGGCGAACTGAAGGAAGTCATGAGCGCGATCGGGATCGACCTCGACAAGCTCGCCGGCTCGTTCAAGGAAGTCGGGCTCTTCGCCCAGGGCAACACCGAGAACAACCTCACCGGCGCTCTGGTGATCACCACCAGCGGCTCCGAAGCGCAGGAATTCGTCGCCCAGATCGGCAAATTGCTGCGGGTGAGCGGCACGCCGGGCGTCACCTTCCTCTCCGGCAAGGCGACCGGGTTCTCGGTCCGCAGCCCCGAACTCGGCTCCAAGCCGGTGGTGGTCGCCGCCCAGGGCGACCGGATCGCGATCTCCTACGGCGCCGCCGCCTCGACCCAGGCGCTGACCGCCGGCCAGAGCGCGACCCTCGCCGAGGACCCCGCCTTCAAGGAAGCCAAGGAAGCCCTCGGCGGCACGCCGATCAGCGGCTTCGTCGACGGCCCCGCGGCGCTGGCCCTGATCGAAAACCTGATTCCGGCCGACGAACAGGCCAGCTTCGAAGAAGCGCGGCCCTACCTCGACAAGATGGCCTACGCGGCGATCGGCGCCGGCAGCTCCGGCGACTTGACGACGTCGAAGATCATCGTCGGCCTGACCGAATAGCTCAGGCGAGCCGCAGCTGACGCCGTTCCTGGACGATCCGGAACGGGTCCTCGTCGGATTTCGCCGGCCGGTCGGCACGAACCTCGGCTCGCAGCGCGTTAAGCGTGTCGCCGGCGACGTAGTAGCGGGCGCGGCGCTCGCCGACTGGCTCCAGCAACTCGGCCTCGACCATCGCTTTCAGGTCGCGGGAGGCGGTCAGGTCGCTGAGCTCCTCGCCGACCGCGGCCTGGGCAGAGGAGCGGTAAGTCTGACGTCGGATGCGGAGCCCGATCGCGGCGTCCATCAGGCCGGCGGCGCAGCGTTCCGGCAACCGGTTCGTGTCGGCGATGGCGGCGCAGGAGGTCCACAGCCGCTCGATCTCCTCCCGGCGGCGCATCGTCGTCGTCGCCTGCAGGTAGTGGGCGCGCATGCAGAAGCGGATCCAGGGCCTGGCGTCTCGCTGCGGATGCCACGACCCGGCGCCGACGTCCTCCAGCACCGCGTAGTAGGCGTCCGTGTTGCGGCCCAGGAACTCTTCGATGCTCGAGAAGACCGGGGCGATGACCCGGTCGCGTGCGAGCATCAGGGTCTGTAGGCAGCGCGCCATGCGTCCATTGCCGTCGCTGAAGGGGTGGATCATCGTCAAGTTCAGGTGCGCCATCGCGGCCTTGACGACGACCGGAGTGCCGTCGCCCTCCAGGTTGCGCAGCATCTCTGCGATGAGCGCCGGGACATCGTCCTGCGCGGGGGCCGTGTAAACGATCTCGTCGGTTGCTTCGCGGTGTACGAAGATCGGTCCCGGGCGCCAGCGGCCGGGGTGCTTGCTCAGGTCGTACTTGAGCATCATGAAGTGGAGGCTCCTCAACAGCCCCTCGTCGATCTCGAGGCTGTCGTCGTCGGCGATCTGCAGGACGTAGGTCATCGCGTCGCGGTAGCCGGCGAGCGCCTGCTGGGTCTCCTCCTCGGCGTTGAGGGTCGGCTCGTCGTCGACGGCGGCGACGACGTCGTCGAGCGAGGCGTTGTACCCCTCGATGCTGTTCGAGCCCTGCACGGCGCGTGCGAACGCCATCCGGCGCAGCGATCCCGACCAGCGCTTCGGCTCGGCGACGCGATCGCGCAGCGCGCGGCGCTGCTCGGCCAAGAGGTCGAGGACCGCCAATTCGTCTTCACGCAGCTCGGGGACCTGGAAAACCATGATATTTAAAAACTATCAACTCCCAACGATCGGTGATACTTAGCAAATATCAATGAATCATCGTTCGGAAAACCGATCCAAGGCCCGCGAGTGTCTAGGCTCAGCGGCGATGGAGCCGTGGCTTGATCCACTCTTCGACGCGGAGGGCATCCGTGCGGTCGATCGCTGGGCGATCGAGGAGCAGGGGGTGCCATCGCCGCAGCTGATGCAGGCGGCGGCGACCGCGCTGGCCGAGGCGGTCGCGGGGCTGGCGCCGCAGGGGCCGGTCCGGGTCCTCTGCGGCAAGGGCAATAACGGTGGCGACGGCAAGATCGCGGCCGAGCTACTGGCCGCGATGGGCTTCGAGACCGCGGTCCTCGAGGTCTTCGAGGAGGATCTGCCCGACCTCGATGGGTGGTTGGCGGGCTCGGGGGCCGTGATCGACGCGATCTTCGGCACCGGCTTCGCCGGCGCGCCGCGGGAACCGGCGGCAGCGGCGATCGAGGCGATCAACCGTTGCGGTGCCCCGGTCGTCGCCTGCGACATCGCCTCGGGCGTCTCCGCCTCGACCGGAGAGATCGAGGGGGTCGCCGTGGAGGCCGATCTCACCGTCAGCTTCCACGCCGCCAAGCTCGGGCAGCGGATCGCGCCGGGCAAGTGGCACACGGGCGAGCTGCGGGTGGCGGCGATCGGGATCCCGCCGGGCGCGCCGGTCGAGCCGGCCGGCGGCGCGATCACGCCGGCGGTGCTGTCCCTGGCGCCGCGCCGCGGGCCGCGTTCGACCAAGTTCAGCTCGGGGCAGGTGGCGATCGCCGGCGGCTCGCGCGGGCTGACCGGCGCCGTGCGGATGTCCTCGACGGCGGCGATCCGGGCCGGTGCCGGCTACGCGACGGTGGCGATCCCCGCCGACCTCAACCTCGTCTTCGAGATCGCCCAGCCGGAGGTGATGTCGGTTCCCTGTCCCGGCGGCGACGGCTGCCTGGCGCCGGCCTCGACCAAGGCGCTGCTCGGCGTCTTCGAGCGCGCCGCCGCCGGGGTGCTTGGCCCCGGCCTCGGCCGCGATCCGGGCTCGGTCGAGCTCGTGCGCGAGGTCGTCGGCCGGATCGAGGCGCCACTGGTGATCGACGCCGATGGTCTGGGTGCCGTCGCCGGCCAGCTCGACCTGCTCGCCGCCCGTGCGGCGCCGACGATCCTCACCCCGCATGCCGGCGAGCTCGGCCGCCTGCTCGAGCGCGACTCCGAGGAGATCTCGGCCCACCGCCTCGCTGCCGCCCGCGAAGCCGCGGTCGCGGCCGGCGCCGTCGTCGTCCTCAAGGGCGACGACACGATCGTCACCGACGGCGAGCGGCTCGCGGTCAACGCGCTGCCGGCGCCGGCGCTGGCCACCGCCGGCAGCGGCGACGTCCTCTCCGGCATCACCGCGGCGCTGCTGGCGCGGGGGCTGGAGCCCTTCGCCGCCGCCTGCGCCGCCGTGCTCGCCCACGCCCGTGCCGGCCGCGACGCCGCCGCCCGGGTCGGCGCCGCCGAGTCGGTGATCGCCAGCGACGTGATCGATTCGATCCCGGCGGGGCTGCTTCCCGCCGGGGCGGTCGAATAACCTCACCATCCGGATGAAGACCGCTGCCGAGATCATGGACGCCGACGTCACCGGCGTCAGCCCCGACGACGAGGCTCGCGCCGCGATCGAGCTGCTCGCCCGGACCGACCATGGCGCCGTCGCCGTCGTCGATGCCGACAACAAGGTGATCGGCATCGTCAGCGAGTCAGACCTCGTGCTCAGCGACGAGGAGTCCGACCTGCACCTGCCGCACTACTTCGAAATCATGGGCGGCATCGTCTTCATCGGCTCGATGAAGGGCTTCGAGAAGCGCCTCGACAAAGCGTTCGCGACCAAGGTCAGCGACCTGATGAGCGCCGACCCGGTCGTCGCTCACACCTATGAGTCGGCCGACCGGGTGGCGAAGAAAATCGCCGACAAGCATCACAACCACCTGCCCGTGGTCGACGAGGACGGGCGGTTGGCGGGCATGGTGACCAGGGCTGACGCGCTGGCCGCGCTCGTCGACGCCGCGGAGTAGCGATGGAGCGGGCGGTCGCCCGGATCGACTTCGAGGCGATTCGCGCCAATTGCGCGCGGCTCAAAGCCGAGCTCAAAGAGGGAGCCGAGCTCTGCGCGGTGGTCAAGGCCGACGGCTATGGCCACGGTGCCGACGGCGCCGCCGCCGCGGCGCTGGCCGGGGGTGCCAGCCGCCTCGCGGTCGCGACCGCGCTCGAGGCCGAGCAGGTCGGCCGCCGCTTCCAGCACGTACCGCTGCTGACGATGGGCTCGTTGACGGCGGAGGAGATCGACATCGTCCTCTCGGCCGGCTCCGAGGTCGCGCTCTGGCGCGAGGGCTTCCGCCAGGCGCTGGCCGACCGCGCCCGCGCCCACGGCCACCGGGTCCGCGTCCACGTCAAGCTCGACACCGGGATGGGGCGGCTGGGGACCACCGACGCCGCCGAGGCGCTCGAGCTGGTGCGCGCCTGCGACGCCGACCCCAACCTCGAGCTGGCCGGCGTCTGGACCCATTTCGCCACCGCCGACGAACCCGACTCGGAGTTCTTCGAGGAGCAGCTCAGGAGCTTCGAGGAGTTCGTCGCGGCGGTCAGGCAGGAGTTCCCCGGCCTCGCCGCCCATGCCGCCAACAGCGCCGCCGTCTTCCGCGAGCCCCGCGCCCATTTCGACATGGTCCGCTGCGGCGTCGCGATCTACGGCCTCGATCCCTTCCAGGGCGACCCGGCCGAGCGGGGGCTGACGCCGGCCCTCTCGCTGCGCTCCTACGTCGCCGACGTCAAGCGCTTCGCGGCGGGGACGACCGCCGGCTACGGCCGGCGCTGGGCGGCGCCGGAGGAGACCTGGGTCGGGGTGATCCCGCTCGGCTATGGCGACGGCGTGCGCCGCGCCCTCACCAACAACGCCGAGGTGCTCGTCGGCGGCCATCGCTATCCGCTGGTCGGCACCGTCTCGATGGACAACCTGACGATCGACCTCGGGCCGCAGACCGAGGTGCAGCCGGGCGAGGAGGCGGTCCTGATCGGCGCCCAGGGCGAGGACAGGATCTACGCCGAGGAGGTTGCGGCGCGCCTGCAGACGATCAACTACGAGGTGACCTGCGCGATCTCCGCCCGGGTGCCGCGCCGGGCGGCATGAGCGAGGCGCTGGCCGACGCGGTGCGGGCCGAGCCGCTGGTCGCGGCGGCGGCCGCTGCGCTGGAGGGGGAGGAGGCCTGGGCGGTCGGCGGCGCCGTCCGCGACGTGGTCCTCGGCCGCCCCGTCGCTGACCTCGACCTCGCCGTCGCCGGCGATCCGGGCGCCGCCGCGAAGGCGGTCGCCCGGGCGCTCGGCGAGCACGCCTTCGAGCTCTCGGCCGAGTTCCGCACCTGGCGCGTGGTCGCGCCGGGCCGCGGCTGGCAGCTCGACGTCACGGCGCTGAAAGGGAACGGGGTCGAGGCCGACCTGGCAGAGCGCGACTTCACGATCGGCGCCGTCGCCGTGCCGCTCGGCGCCGGCCCCGCGATCGACCCCCACGAAGGCCTCGCCGACCTCGAGCGGCGCACGCTGCGCGCGGTCGGCCGGCACAGCTTCGAGGACGACCCGCTGCGGCTGCTGCGCGCCGCGCGCCTCGCCGCCGGGCTGGGGCTGGAGATCGAGCCGGTCACGGTCGAGCTCGCCCGCGCCGCCAGCGCCCGCGCCGCCGAGCCGGCCGGCGAGCGCCAGCTCGCCGAGCTGCGCCAGCTCATTGGCGGCCCCGACCCGCTGCGCGGCCTCGCCCTGCTCGACGAGCTGGCGCTGACCGCCGTCGTCCTGCCCGAGGTCGAGGCGCTGCGCGGCGTCGAGCAGGGCCCCAACCACCACCTCGACGTCCACGGCCACACGCTGGCCGTGCTCGAGCACACGCTCGAGGTCGAACGCGACCTCGAGCGCTTCGCCGGCGAGCGCGCGGCGGAGGTCGCGGCGCTGCTCGCCGAGCCGCTGGCCGACGAGGCCGACCGGGCGACGGCGCTGCGCTTCGGCGCGCTCTTCCACGACATCGCCAAGCCGGCGACGCGAGCCGAGCACGATGGCTTCGTCGGCTTTCGCGGCCACGACCGCGTCGGGGCCGAGGTGATCGCCGGGATCTGCTCGCGGCTGCGGGCGAGCCGGCGGCTGACCCGTCACCTGCAGGGCCTCGCCCTCCATCACCTGCGGCTCGGCTTCATGATCCCCGAGGCGCCGCTGCCGGCGCGGCGCGTCCATGACTACCTGCGGGCGACCGAACCGGTCGGCGTCGACGTCACCCTGCTGACGATCGCCGACCGCCTCTCCGCCCGCGGCCACGGCCCGATCGCCAGCCCCGAGATGGTCGAGGCGCACCTGGCCCTGGCGCGGGAGCTGATCGCCGCCGCGCTCGACTGGCGCCGCGAGGGGCCGCCGGCGCCGCTGCTGCGCGGCGACGAGCTGGCGGCCGAGCTCGGGATCGACGCCGGGCCGCGCCTCGGCGAGCTGCTGGCCGAGCTCGAGGCCGCCCAATACGCCGGCGAGGTGAGCGACCGGGCGGGCGCGCTGGAGTACGCCCGCAGCTGGGCGGGCTGGACCACCGAGGAAGCCTGAGGCTGTCCGGCAGGGCGCGGCTGTTACCCTTCCCGGCCGCATGGCCAAAGAGGAAAAGATCGAAATGGAGGGGGAGATCACCGAGGCTCTCCCCAACACGATGTTCCGGGTCAAACTCGACAACGGTCACGATGTGCTCGGCCACATCTCGGGCAAGATGCGTCGCCACTACATCCGCATCCTTCCCGGCGACCGGGTCAAGATCGAGTTGTCCCCCTACGACCTCGACCGAGGCCGGATCACCTACCGCTACAAATAGGAGCTCGCCGCGGCTTCGTCCGGCGCCGCCAGCTCGGCGACCAGCGCCGACCAGGCGAAGTCCTTGGCGCCCATCCCTTTGCCGGTGTGCGGCTCGTAGTACTCGCGCAGGCCTTCGCGGCCGGCGGCGGTGAGGACGCCGTCGGCGAGCCGGTTCGCCTCCTCCTCGTAGCCGAGGCGGAGCAGCCCGAGCCAGACGAGCCAGGCGGAGTTGACCCAGGTCGGGCCGCGCCAGTAGCGGCGGATCAGGCGACCGTCGCCCGCTTCGAAGCTCGGCTCCGAAAGAGCGACGGAGGGCGGTGCGACCGGCGTCAGGAACTCCTCGCGGTTCAGGAGGTGCTCCTCGACCAGGCGGCGGCCGATCGCCTCCGGCAGGTCGGGCAGCGCCAGCGGCGCCAGCGAGGACCAGGTCAGCGGCTCCGGCCGCAGGCCACCTGGCTGTGCCTCGTCGACGAAGAGGCCGCGGCGCTCGTCCCAGAGTCGCTCGACCAGCGCCGGCGTCGCCGAGGGGCGGCCCAGCGCCTGCAGCGAGAGCGACCACAGGGTGTTGACGGTGACCTCGCAGAGGACCGGCGCCCCGGCGTCGCGCAGGCGGCGCGCGTCGAAGCCGAGCTTGCGGTTGCGCCGCACCAGCAGCGGGAAGCCGAGGCCGTTGGCGCGCCGGCCCCAGACCGGCTCGAACTTGGGCGAGGCGTCGAGCCCCGACTCGTCGGGCTGGACGATCCAGAGCAGGCCGTCGCCCTCGAGGTCGCGGTTGGCCACGAGCCAGTCCGCCTGGGCGGCGATCCGCGGCTCCGCGGTGGGGTCGCCGACGGCGATCCGCCAGGCCCAGGCGAGCAGCGGCGGCTGGATCGTCTCCGTCTGCAGGGCGCCGCGCGAGCTGACGTTGTAGAAGCCGAGCCGCAGCAGCGAGACCGGCTCGCCCCAGAAGATCGTGTGGCCGAGGAAGCCGTCCTCGCGCTGGGCGCCGAGCAGCGTCTCCAGCTCGGCCCGCGCGCGCTCGCGGTCGAAGCGGCGCCAGACGATGGCCGCGAAGCAGGAGTCCCAGTACCACTGCCAGGGGTAGCGGCCGGGGCTGGGGCGGGTGTAGCGGTAGCGGAAGCCCTGGCGCTCGCCCTCGGCCCAGTTCCAGCGCAGCACCCGCTCGGCCAGCGCCAGCGTCGACTCCGCCGCCGGCCGGCCGCTCATCGCGCCGTGCGCCGCATCTCGCGCAGGGCCAGCCAGCCGAGCAGCGCCAGCATCCCGGCCAGTGCCAGCAGGCCGGGCCAGGTGTCGGCCCAGGTGACGGCGCCGACGAACCCCTGCCGCGCCGCTTCGATCACCTTGGTCACCGGGTTGACCCGCGCCACGTCCTGCAGCCAGGGTGCGAGCAGCGCCAGCGGCGCGTAGGCGGTGGTGAGCAGGACGAGCGCCATCATCCCCGCCTGCATCAGCGGCGCCGCCGACTGGCTCTTGAAGCGCAGCGCCAGGAACGAGCCCCAGCAGGCGGCGACGGCGGCCATCGCCGCCACCATCAGGTAGGTGATGAGCAGCCCGTCGAGGCCGGGCCAGGAGGCGCCGAGCGCCAGCGCCATCGCCAGCACGAAGGTGGCCGGGATCAGCGCCCGGGCGCTGGCCGCCAGCACGGTGCCGGCGAGCAGGACCCAGCGCGGCGCGGGGGAGACGAGCAGGCGGTCGAGCCAGCCCTGTTCGATGTCGCGGGCGAGGTTGACCCCGGCGGCGGCGCCGGTGAAGCCGGCCCCCTGCAGCATGCTGACCGGGACGATGAAGGCCTCGTAGCTGCCGGTGCTGAAGCCGTTCAGCTGGGTCAGGGCGCCGAAGACGCCGTTGAGGCCGAGGAAGAAGATCGTCGGCGCCAGCACGCCCGGGATCGCCGCCCCCGGCACCCGCACGATCTCGTTCTTGGCGCGGACCATCAGCGCCGCGATCGTCGCCAGGTTGGCGCGCCAGGCCGGCAGCTCGAACCGGGCCGCGGCAGAGGTCGTGACGCTCGCCGACTCCATCAGCCGACCCTGAGGCGATGGCGCAGGGCGCGGGCGGAGAGGGCGAGCCCGAGGGCGACGATGCCGAGGATCGCGAGCACCGCGTCGAGCGTGTCGGTGGCGTCGATGCCGGCGATCATCGGCTGCCGGATCCCTTCGACGACGAAGCTGAGCGGGTTGTACTGGGCGATCGTCTTCGCCGGCTCGATCATCAGTTCCTGGGGGAAGAAGGCCGAGGAGAGGAAGAGGACGACGAGGACCAGCGGGAAGAGGCCCTGGACGACGCTGGCGCTGCCGGTGCGCAGGGCGATCGCGGCGCCGAGGCCGCCGACCGCCAGCGCCGCGGCGGTGACGAGGACGATCGCCAGCAGCGCCCCCGCGACCCCGGCCTCGATCGTGACGCCGAAGACGAGCCCGATCGCGAGGAACCAGAGCGCCGCGAACAGGCCCAGCGCCGCCGTCCCCGCCAGCCGGCCGAGGACGATCGCGAAGCGCGGGATCGGCGCCGCGAAGAGGCGGTCGGTGAAGCCCATCTCGATGTCGACCGCGAGCGCGATCCCGCCGCTGTTGCCGGCCAGCATCAGCGCCTGCATCATCGCCCCGGCGAGCATGAACTGGAGGAAGCTCTGCACTTCCGGGAAGCCGGGCAGGTTCACCGCCGCGTGGGCGCCGCCGGTCTGGATCGCCAGCAGCAGGGTGGGGAAGACGATGATCGGCGCGATCAGCTGTGGGCGGCGGAAGGTCTGGCGCACCGAGCGCATCCCCAGCGCCCGCACCACCCGCGCGTTGGTCGCCAGCGCGCTCACGCGCTCACCGGCGGCTGCTCGGCGTTCTCCTCGCTCTCCTCCTCGAGGTGGTAGCCGGTCTTGGCGACGAAGACGTCGTCGAGCGTCGGTTTGACCAGCTCCAGCGACTCGACCGCGATTCCCGCCTCGTCGAGGGCGCGGACGATGCGGGGGATGTCGGCGGCGCCCGCCTGCACTTCGACCTCGATGCAGCGGCCGTCCTTTGGCGGCAGCAGCCGGCCGAGCGGCGCCAAGACGGCCTCCGCCGCGGCGATGTTGCCGTCGGCGAGATGGAGCTGGACGTGGGGGTTGCCGATTTCGCCCTTCAGCGCCTCCGGCGTGCCTTCGGCGACGATCCGCCCGCTGTCGATGATGCCGACGTCGTCGGCGAGCTGGTCGGCCTCCTCCAGGTACTGGGTGGTGAGGAAGACCGTGGTGCCGTCGTCGTTCAGCGCCTGCACCTCTTCCCAGATCGTCTTGCGGCTGACCGGGTCCAGGCCGGTGGTCGGCTCGTCGAGGAACAGCACCCGCGGTTCGTGGACCAGCGCCGCGGCGAGATCGAGGCGGCGCTGCATGCCGCCGGAGTAGGTGCCGACGCGGCGGTCGGCGGCGGCGCTGAGGTCGACCCGCTCGAGCAGGTCGTCGGCGCGGCGGCGGCCCTCGCGGGTCGGGATCCCCTGCAGCGTCGCCTGCAGCCGGATCAGCTCGCGGCCGGTCATCAGCGGGTCGAGCGCCGCTTCCTGCAGGGCGACCCCGATCGAGGCCCGCACCGCCCGCGCCTCCTTGACCACGTCGCGGCCGGCGACCCGGGCGCGCCCGCCGGTCGGCAGCAGCAGCGTCGTCAGCATCCGCACCGTCGTCGTCTTGCCGGCGCCGTTGGGGCCGAGGAAGGCGTAGATCTCGCCCTCCTCGACGTGGAGATCGATGCCGCGCACGGCGAGCACGTCGCCGAAGGCGCGCTCCAACCCCTCGACCACGATCGCCGCTTCGCCCGCCACCTAGGCCCCGCTCGTCTCGGCCTCGCGGGCCAGCGGCGGCAGCGCCCCCACCCAGCGCCGCTCGTTGGCCCGCTCCAGCGCCTCGGCCGCGTCGAGCAACAGCGCGTCGCGGCCCCAAGCGGCCTGCAGTTGCAGGGCCACGGGTAGGCCACCGTCGAGCCCGACCGGGACGCTGATCGCCGGCACGCCGGTGAGGTTGGCGAGGGCGCCGCCGCGGACGTTGGCCTGGTCGGCGGTCAGCGTTCCCGAGGGCAGCTCCACGAGCGGCGCCTGCAGCGGCGGCGCCGGCGCCGGCACGGTCGGCCAGGCGAGCAGGTCGACGTCGGCGTGGATCGTGGCCAGGCGCCGCCGCATCAACGTTCGCACCTGGTGTGCCTTGACCGTGGCGATCGCCGGCAGCAGCAGCCGGTACTTGAGCAGGCCGCGGCCGATCGGGCTCAGCTTTGGGTCGAGGTGGTTGAGCCGGGTCGGGCTGACGCCGGCCAGCCCCTCGCTGTTGGCGATCAGGACCGTGGCCAGCGCCGCCGGCTCGAGGTCGGGCAGGTCGACCTCGACCAGGGTGGAGCCGGTCGCGGTGAGGAGGTCGCGGATCGCCGCCTCGCAGGCGTCGCGGACCCCGGCGGTGACGTCGTCGGTGATCGAGTCGCGGACGATCCCGATCCGCAGGCCGCGTGGCTCGGAGGCGGGCAGCTCCTCGCCGAACAGGACCGAGGCCAGCAGGCGCGCGTCGGCGGCGTCGGCGCAGAGCGGCCCGGAGACGATCGTGGTCGAGACGTCGGCCATGTGGTGGCCGGCCATCGCGCCGCGGCCGAAGGTCGGCTTCAGCCCGGTCAGCCCGCAGTAGGCGGCGGGGTAGCGGATCGAGCCGACCCCGTCGGCGCCGACCGCGCCGGCGACGAGCCGGGCCGCGACCGCCGCGGCCGGTCCGCTGGAGGAGCCGCCGGGGCAGCGCTCGGTGTCCCAGGGGTTGTGGGCGGGGCCGTAGACGGAGACGTTGCCGGTGCTGCTGGCGCCGAGCTCGTGCATGTTGCCGACGCCGACGATCACCGCGCCCGCGTCGCGCAGGGCGCGGTAAGGACCGGACTCGCCGGGGGCGGTGGGGGCGAGCATTTCGGCGGCGCCGAAGCGCTGCGCGCGCCAGGGCAGCGGCCACTCGTCCTTGATCACGACCGGGACGCCGTGCAGCGGGCCGGGCGGGGCGGCGGCGAGCATCTCCCGCGAGCGCTCCGGGAAGGTCTCGACGACCGCGTTCAGCGCCGGGTTGCGCCGCTCGATCCGCGCCAGCGCCGCGTCAAGCAGGTCGGCCGCGGCGACCTCGCCGGCGGCGACCGCGGCCGCCTGCTCGCGCAGGGTCAGGTCGAGGGGGCTGTCGCTCATGGCGCCGGTGGGGCGGAGAGGTCGGGAGCGCGCTCGGGCGCCAGGTCGCCGGGGTCGAGCTCGAGCAGCTCCAGGATCGCCGGCCAGAACATCGCGTGGGCGGCGCCCATCACCGCCAGCTCGATCTCGTCGGCGGCGACGCCGTAGGCGGCGAGGGCCGCCGGGATGAACTCGTCTGCGCGCTCGCCAGCCTCCATCTGGAGGCGAAACCCTACCGTCGCCCTCTGGCCGGGATCGTGCAAACGTCACCCACGGCGGGCATTCCCCCGGCGCGGGCGGCATTATCCGGGCGCAACTGGGGTCCAGGCCCTGTGTTGCTTTGTCGATGTCTCGCAGCCACCTGACAACCGGATCGGGCCGCAAATGGGCCGTCGCCACGCTCGCTACCGTCGCGCTGGCGGCGCTAGTCGTGCTCTGGCCCGGCCAGGCCGATTCGGCGCCCCTGCGCGTCCTCACCCTGGGGCAGACGGCGGAAATGCCGAAGGCATCGTGCCCGGGCAAGATGGTCAACGAAGTTCCGATCAAATCCTGCAAAGTCGAGGGCCACATAACCGGCTTCCAGGCGGTCGCCGACGGCGTCGCCAAACCGTTCGAGGTGCCCTTCGACGGCAAGATCGTCGCCTGGTCGATCACCCTCTCCCGGCCCTCGACCAAGGAAACCGACACGACGACCAACGAGGTCGCCTTCTTCAACGAATTCCTCGGCAAACCGTCGGAGGCGCGAATCGGGATCCTGCGGCCGATCGAAGGCAGCAAGCCGCCGCAGTACAAACTCGTCCGTCAGAGCCCGATCGAGATCCTCAACCCCTACTTCGGCAGCACCCCGATCTTCGCCCTCGACCACCCGCTGACCGTGCTCAAAGGCCAGGTCGTGGCGCTGACGATCCCGACCTGGGCGCCGATGTTCGCCTTCGAAGTCTCCGCCGAAAACACCTGGCGCGGCAGCCGCCTGCCCGAACACTGCGTCTCCAAAGAAGACATCCAGGGCGGCCACCCCCAGCAGGGCGTCGGCAAGACCAAGACCTACGGGTGCTACTACTCGAACGCGCGGTTGCTTTACACCGCGACGCTGGTCAAAGCGCCGTAGGCGCGCGCGACGGTTGCGAGGGGCGGCTGCCGGGTATGCCCCTTCACTCGCCTACCTAGCTGTTTCGGCTGCCGCCTTCCGACGTCGCGCTCCGGGCTAGCGGCGCAAAACGTTCAGGGGCATACCCGACATCCGCCCGACGGAACCCTCGCGGCGATACGGAAGCTTGGAAGCTCACGGAGCGGATCGACGTGGGCGACGTGTAGGACC
Organism: Actinomycetota bacterium; assembly: GCA_048498975.1. Lineage (GTDB taxonomy): Bacteria > Actinomycetota > Thermoleophilia > Solirubrobacterales > 70-9 > VAYN01. The sequence goes on from JBEHWY010000028.1 coordinate 17,221, forward strand.
ACTCCGGTCTGCAGCTCGTTGGTCGTTTGCGAGTCGGCACATCGATGCGCGAGAGTCCTTGCACTGTGCGCGCCACGTGTGCGTCGTCTTGCCGCAGGGTGGGGTCATGGCTCACCTGTTGTCGGGACTGCTTGCCGAACTCGGCCTTCTTCCCCGGGTCGAAAGCCCCTGGCCTAACCGGATCGGGTTGAGCTTCCCGATCGCGAGCGCCGGGGCGGGTGGGATTCTCGTTGGTGTCTTCAGCGTCCGCCTGCCGACCAAAGAGCGAGACCGGTTGACCAGGATCGGCACGGTTGGCGGTTTCTGCCTGGGTGCCGCGCTCTACCTCCTCTGCGCAGCGGTTGCGGTAATCTCGGCGATATGAGACATATTGTCTACAGCGACTTCAAGCTGTTCGCCGTTCTGGGAGCGGCGATGCTCCTGCTCGTCGCCCTTACCGGAGCCGGTGAAAACGGCGCCCTTGCGATCATCGCCGGCCTGGTCGGTGTCGGCGTGCTGGTCCGGATGCGGCTCGAAGACCGCGACGCCCGAGGCCGCTAAAGCGCGCTCTGACGCAGCCCGCAGTACGGGCAATCACTGACGTCGAGGCCGATCAATTGATCGCAGCGGCGGCAGGCCCGCAGGTTCGCGGGGGTGCGGGGGAGGGAGGAGGCTGAGGGGGCGAGTGGCAGGACCATCGCCACCGGCTCCATCTCCTCGCCGGTCTCCCGGTCGACGTAGATCTGACCCGGCTCGGCGTGGGCGAGGGCCTCGCGGCCGGACGCCGGGGCACGCATGCGGAAGAGCTGACGGTCGTTCATCGCCGGGAAGACTATTAGTTTGGGCGGCTCCGATGCGCGTACTGCTTTTCCACGGCTACATGCTGCGCGGCACCGGCAGCAACATCTACAACGCCAACCTCGCGCGCGCGCTGGCCGAGCTCGGCCACGAGGTCCATCTTCTCTGCCAGGACCGCCAGGTCAGGATCGAGGGCGTCCAGGTCCACAACCCCGAGATCGGTGGCCTGCTGCCGGTCTACGTCAAGGATCCCTACGAGGGTTTCGAGGTGAAGACCTTCCCGGAGCTGAGCGAGGGGGAGCTGGATCGCTATCTCGACGCCAACGTCGCCGCCGTCCGCGCGGTGGCCGCCGCGGCGGGCGGCATCGACCTCGCCCTCGCCAACCACCTGGTGATGGGACCGGTGGTGCTCGCCCGCGCCGGCGTCTGCCCCTACGCGGTGAAGGTCCACGGCTCCGCCCTCGAGTACACGGTCAAGCCCCACCCCGATCGCTTCCTCCCCTTCGCCTACGAGGGCCTGCGTCCCGCCGCCGGCGTCCTCGTCGGCTCCCTGCACACCGCTGAATCCCTCTGGGCGGCGATGCCCGAGATGCCGGAACTGGAGGAGAAGACCCGCCTCGGTCCGCCCGGTGTCGACGTATCCGGGTTCAAGCCTGGCGGCGCTCGCCGGGAGGGCCTCGTTGCCTTCGTCGGCAAGCTGATCGTCTCCAAGGGGGTGGATCTGCTGCTCGCCGCCTGGCCGCTGGTTCACGCCGCACACCCCGGGGCCCAACTGCGGATCGGCGGTTTCGGCGAGTTCGAGGGCGGGCTGCGGCGGCTGCTGGCGGCGCTCGAGCGCGGCGATCTCGAGGGCGCCCGCGAGGTCGCCCGCCTGGGCTGGGCGCTGGAAGGGGGAGGGGAGAGGCCGCTGAAGATCCTCTCTGCCTTCCTCGCCGACCCCCCGGCCGGCTATGCGGATCAGGCCCGGGCCGCGGCCGGCTCGGTCGAGCTCGTCGGCCGGCTCGAGCACCCCGAGGTGGCGCAGCTGTTCTCAGCCGCAGAGGTGGCGGTGATGCCCAGCACCTTCCCCGAGGCCTTCGGCATGGTCGCCGCCGAGGCTGCCGCCTGCGGCGCCCTGCCGGTCTCGGCCGGACACTCCGGGATGCTCGAGGTCTCCAACCAGCTCGCTCCCGACCTGCCACCCGAGGTGGCGGCGATGATCTCGTTCCCGGTCGCCCCCGGTGCGGTCGAGGCGATCGCCGGGCGCCTGAACGGCTGGCTCTCGCTGCCGGAGGCCGAGCGCGCGGCGGCGCGCGCGAAGCTGGTCGAGACGGCGGCGAGGCTCTGGAGCTGGCGCGGAGTCGCCCAGGGGGTGCTTGCCGCGGCCGGCGGCGAAATCGCCTCTCTACCGCGTCCCTGAGCGATCGTTACAACCGTCATTTGGGACCGCAAAGCCTTCCGCCGCCGCTTCAATAGAATGCCCGCCGCATGGTCGGCCGCCTCCCGATAGCGAAGATGATCGCCGCCACGATCGCCCTGGCCGCGGTGATCTCGGCGGTGATGCTGTCGATCAACTGGGACGGCCAGGAGGCTTCGACCGCGGCCCCCAAGATCGACGATCTGCTCAACGTGATGATCGTCCTCTCTTCGATCGTCTTCTCGCTCGTGATCGTGATGCTCGGCTACGCGCTCTACAAATTCCGCGCCAAGCCCGGCGATGAGTCCGACGGCGAGCCGATCCACGGCAACACCCGGCTCGAGGTCGCCTGGACCCTGATCCCGACCGTGATCGTCCTCTTCGCTGCCGGCTACAGCTGGAAGGTGCTGGACGAAATCGAAAAGACCGGCAAGAACCCGCTGACGGTCGACGTCTTCTCGCAGCAGTACACCTGGAGCTTCGGCTACCCGGAAAACGGCTTCGCCTACTCGCGCGGCGAATTCCACGTCCCGGTCAACCGCCAGGTCCAGTTCAAAATGCATTCCGGCGACGTGATCCACTCGTTCTGGGTGCCCGAGTGGCGGATCAAGAAAGACAACGTCCCGGGCATCACGACGACCGCCAAGGTCACGCCCGACAAGGTCGGCACCTACCAGCTCGTCTGCACCGAGCTCTGTGGCTTCGGGCACGCCGCGATGCGCGCCAAAGTCGTGGTCGAGTCGCCGCAGAAATTCGAAGAATGGGTCAGCGGCTTGAAAGACACGATCCCGACTGACTGGCGCGAGACGATCAAGCAAGACACCGAAACCAACCCGGTCGAAGAAGTAGGGGCGGGCGGGGCATAATGGAGGAGATCTGATGGTGGCTGCGATCAAGCGACCGGGATGGATTCGAGGCGCAGTCGGGGCGATCGCGTTCGCCGCGATCGGCTTCGCCCTCGTCGTCGGCCTGCGCAAGATCTCCGGGCTACCCGCCTACCAGACCGAGCAGACCGGCTACCCGCAGCTGATCGTGCCGATGATCATGGCCCCGCTGGGCTTCCTGCTCGGCTTCGGCGCCTTCGATTACTGGCTGCGCTGGGCCTTCGGGATGCCGACGATCCCCGAGGATCACTCCCAGCACGGGGCGAAAAGCTGGAAGGACTACTTCCGCTTCAACACCGACCACAAGGTGATCGGCGTCCAGTACGTCTGCACCAACTTCTTCTTCTTCTTCGTCAGCGGCCTGATGGCGATGCTGATCCGGGCCGAGCTGGCGCAGCCGGGCACCCAGATCGTCGACGCCGGCACCTTCAACGGCCTCTTCTCCGCCCACGCGGCGATCATGATCTTCGTCTTCATCGTGCCGGTCTTCGCCGGTCTCGCCAATTACGTCCTGCCGCTGATGATCGGCGCCCCGGACATGGCGTTCCCGCGCCTCAACGCGCTCAGCTTCTGGATGCTGCCGATCGCCGGCATCCTCTTCGTCGGCAGCTTCCTCGCCCCCGGCGGTGCCTTCGACGCCGGCTGGACCGGTTACGCGCCGCTCTCGACCGGCGCCCCGCTCGGGCAATCGTTCTTCAACCTCGCAGTGCAGTTCGCGGGCGCCTCCTCGATCGCGACCGCGCTCAACTTCCTGGTCACGATCATCACCATGCGTGCGCCCGGAATGACCTTCTGGCGGATGCCGCTGCTGGTCTGGGCCAACCTCTCGACCTCGCTGCTGGTGGTCGCCGCGACCCCGTTCATCGCTGGCGCCCAGTTCATGGTCCTCTTCGACCGCATCCTGCACACCAACTTCTTCGACTTCGCGGCCGGCGGCGACGTCATCAGCTACCAGCACATCTTCTGGTTCTACTCCCACCCGGCCGTCTACATCATGATGTTGCCCGGCTTCGGGATCATCTCCGAGGTCATCTCGATCCACGCCCGCAAACCGATCTTCGGCTACCGCCTGATGGCGCTGGCGCTGATCGGGATCGTCGTCCTCAGCTACTCGGTCTGGGCGCACCACATGTTCGTCGCCGGGATGTTCTCCTGGCTGCGGGTGCCGATGATGATCACGACGCTGCTGATCGCGGTGCCGACCGGGATCAAGATCTTCTCCTGGCTGGGAACGCTCTATTTCGGCAAGATCCACACCTATTCGACGGCGATGCTGTTCGCGCTGGCGTTCCTCGTCACCTTCACGATCGGCGGCATCAGCGGCGTCATGCTCGGCATGGTGCCGATCGACATCCACGTCTCCGACACCTACTTCATCGTCGCCCACATCCACTTCGTGCTCTTCGGCGGCTCGGTCTTCACGATCTTCGCCGGCGTCTACCACTGGTTCCCGAAGATGACGGGCCGGATGTACGACGAGAAACTCGGGCGGATCCACTTCTGGGGCACCGTGATCGGGACCTGGGGCACCTTCCTGCCGATGCACTGGGTCGGGATGGACGGGATGCCGCGACGCGTCGCCGACTACGCAACCCAGTTCGGCGAGTGGAATCTGCTGATCAGCTGCTTCGCCTTCTTCCTCGGCGCCGTACAGCTGGTCTTCCTCTACAACATGATCGTCAGCTGGCGCTTCGGTCCGAAGGCCTCGGCCAACCCGTGGCGCGGCAACTCGATCGAGTGGCAGGTCTCCTCGCCGCCGCCGATCTACAACTTCGACGAGATCCCGCGCGTGGTCGGCGGCCCGTACGAGTTCGGCATCCCCGGTGCCCGGCACGCGATCATGGCCGGCGAAGGCGCCGAGGTGCCCGCCGGTGAGCCGAGCGTCGTGGGGTCGTCCTCATGAGCGAGGCCGAGAAGCGCCCGCTGCTCGTCTTCCTCAACGAGGTCGCGGGCGGTCGCAAACTGCTGCAGGCGGTCCGCGAGCGCCAGGACCAGGTCTCGAAGGTGATCGTCGTCGCGCCGCAGAATCAGCCTTCGGTCGGCCAGCTGATCGACGCCGGTGAGCTGCGCGAGGCCGCACGGGCCCGGGTCGAGGTGACGATGGCGGTGCTGAAGGAGTTCGGCATCGACTCGATCGGCGAGGTGATGGACCCCGAGCCGTCGCTGGCGATCGACGACGCAGTGCGTGCCCACGAACCGGGCGAGATGCTGCTCTCCTGCCTCTACGATTCGCGCTTCGGCTTCACCCGCAAGGACCTGGTCGAGTGGGCGCGGGAGCGGGTCGAGCCCGACACCAAGCTAACCCACATCCCGGTCCGGATCGAAGACGACGCGATCCGCTGGGACCTGATCCACACCCTCGTCGTCGCGACCAAGACCGTCGCCGCCCCGGATCTCGTCCACCGGCTCAAAGAGCGCACCGCCGCCGGGCCCCACCGCTTCACGATCGTCTGCCCGCGGGCCGACGACGTCAGCGAGGGCCAGATCGTCGCCGACCTGGCCGCGACCCTGGCGGAGCTCTACAAAGCTGACATCGACGCGACCGGCCAGCCGATGAGCCCGGACCCGTTCCTGGCCGTCAAGAACGCGATCGAGCACTACCGGATCGACGAGGTGCTGATCTCGACCTTCGCCGGCGAGAGCTCGCACTGGCTCGAGGAAGACCTGGTCGGCCGGGTGCGCGAGATAACCGACAAGCAGGTCCAGCACATCGAGGTGGGCAGGCACCCGGCGACCGTCGCCGCAGCCGTCGCCGAGGAGGGAGGTTCCTGATGGAGAGCGCCACCGTTTCCCTCGGCCACGAGCACCACCACGGTCCGCCCGAGGCCAACCAGAGCTCGCGGATCGACCGCCAGACGCTCGGCATCCTGCTGTTCATCATCTCCGAGGTGATGCTGTTCGGCGCCTTCTTCGCGTCGTACTTCTTCCTCCGCGTCGTCGTCGATCCGGCCTCCTGGCCGCCGGACCCCTACGAACTCCCAGTCGCCGTCGCCGGCGCCAACACCGCGATCCTCGTCTCCTCGAGCTTCACGATCCACTACGCCCTGGAGTCGATCCGCCGCGGCAACCGCGCCGGCATGAAACTCGGCCTGGTCCTGACCTGGCTGCTGGGCGCGACCTTCCTCTTCATCCAGCTCAACGAGTACGTCCACATCGGCTTCAGCGCCCGCGACCTCGCCTTCGGCTCGATCTTCTACAGCCTCACCGGCCTGCACGGCGCCCACGTCTTCGTCGGCCTCGCCTTGCTCTCGTTCGCGACGATCCGCGCCTTCCGCGGCCACTTCGGCCCCAAAGCGGAGGACCACCTAGGCGTCGAGGTCCCAGGGATCTACTGGCACTTCGTCGACATCATGTGGATCATCGTGTTCGTCACCGTCTACATCCTGTAGACGGTCGGCTTGTCGTGATTCAGGTCTGACCGAGCTGCTCCGGGCCGGCGGGTCCTGTCACCGATGGGGACCCCTGCGCGCGGTGCAGTGGCTCCGTTCTCGGGGTCCCCATCGGTGCCACCCCCCGGCAGGTACGAGCTTCGGCAGAGCAGTCACGGCCAGCGAGCGCCGACGGGTGCGTGGATACGCCGGTCCGCACACCCAGCTTTCGTCCCTCGGAAGCTTCGTTCGAGACGGACTCCGAGCCTTTCGCCGGCACGCTCTTGACCACTGTTCTTCGGGGCCGGCTCCTGGCGCGGGTGGCATCGGGTGGGGGTCCGAGAACGGAGGCGAAGCCCCCGCCCGCAGGACCCCCACCCGATGACAGGACCCGCGCCCCGGAGCACTCCCCGAAGCGCAGCCTCAGTAAGTTGATCTGCGGATGAAGATCTCCGAGGAGGCTGTTTTTCGCTGGGTCGTGATCGTGATGATCGCGGGGGCTTCCGTGGTTGCGCTGACCCTGCTGACGCGGCCGCTGGTGGGGGCTTTGTGGGGGCTGGTGCTGGTGATCTGGGGGTGTTGGCACGCGGTGCGGTGGGGGTTGTCTAAGCGGCGCGGAAGCTAACACAGAGTTGGTGCTGGATTGGCACTGCTTTCAGACAACAGGTTGCGCCGCATTCGCTAGCCTGCTTGTATGGAGGCGATGAGGGAGAGTTGGACCGACGAGCGGCTCGACGAATTCGGCAGGCGCATGGACGAACGCTTCGACCGGGTCGACGAACGCTTCGATGAGGTCGACCGGCGCTTCGAGCAAGTGGACAAGCGCTTCGAACAGGTCGACAAGCGCTTCGAGCAAGTGGACAAGCGGTTCGAGCAGGTGGACGGCCACCTCGTGCGGATCGATGCCCGCCTCGACTCGATTGGCAGGGCGATGGTGGTGTCCACGATCACGATGGCGTCGGCGATGGTGGCGGGCTTCGGCGCGGTCTTCGCCGCCATCATCGTCAAGCTCTGAATCTGGAGCTGGTCAGGCGCAGCGCCAGCAGCGCCAGGGCGATCGGGACCGTCGAGGGGAGCTCGTCGACGGCGAAGAAGAGGAAGTCGAAGGCGACGGCGAGGAGGGCGACCAGGGCGGCGCCGCGCAGCTGCAGGCGCCGGTCGCGGGCCAGCAGGGCGCCGAGGACGGCGGCGACGAAGAGGTCGCCGAAGCCCATTACAGCCGAGCCGAAGTGGACGAACTGGAGCTGGGGCAGGCCGCCGCCGGGGGCGGCGGTATTGATCGTCGCGTTGGGCGCCTGCAGCAGGTCTGATCCGACCAGGTAGGCGTCGCTGGCCGCCATCGCGTAGATCCCCAGCTCGAGCAGGCGGCCCGGGACGACGCCGGCGAGCAGCCAGCCGAGGGTGATGCAGGCGAGCGCGGAGAGCGCCAGGGCTGCCGTGTGGGCGGCGAGGCTGCCGTCTCCGGCCCAGGCGAGGGCGAACAGCGGCACGACCGCCAGCGCCAGCGGCGGCCTTGCGCCGTGCACGATCCAGCCGAGGGCGGCCGCCGCCAGCGGCGGCACTGCGACCAGCGCCAGGTAGGTGAGGAAGTCGGCCACGGTCGACTCCGCGGCGACGGCGGCGACGACGACGACGATCGAGAGCGGCAGGATCAGGCCCCACCAGCGGCTGCGCAGGCGCTCGAGGAAGCTCCAGGCCGCCGGCCGAGGCAGCGCCACCAGTAGCGCCTGGACGAGGCTGAGGGCGCCGATCGAGAGCCAGAAGGGGAGCACGCGGCTCCGGGTCGCCTAGAGGGCGGCCCCGGCCGGTTCCCGCGTCTCGCCCGCCCCGGAGGGGGCGGTTCCGCCGCGCGGCTCCAGGCGGCCGGCGGCGGCGACCGTCCAGAGCATCGCCAGCCAGTTGGCGGTGGCGATCGCGACGTGGACCCAGACCAGCTCTCCCGGCAGCTTCAGAGCCCACTGTATGCCTCCTACGGCGCCCTGAAGGGCCAGGAGGCCCAGGACCACGGTCAGGGGCTTCACCGCCCTCCTATCGCCCCCTGGGCGGCGCAGGAGGAACCAGACCGCGATCGCGGACAGGCCGTAGATCGTGGCGATCACGGCGTGGCGCTGGACGACCCATTCCAGCGTGCCGGTCCCCTCGAAGGTAAAGCGGTGCACGAGCTGGCCCTCGTGGGCGCCGGCGTGCGGACCCGAGGCGGTGGCGACGGTGCCGACCGCGATCGTCAGCTGACCGAGCGGGATCAGCGCCCGCACCGCCCAGACCCCGAGCCGGTCCCGCGAGCGCCGCCGCTCCCAGGGCTCGTATCGCGAGCACCAGGCGAGGGCGAAGGCCGCGTCGAGCAGCATCATCGAGAGGATGAAGTGGCTCATCACCAGGCCCGGAGCGAGGTGGTACTTGACGACGAGGGCGCCGAGGATCGCCTGGCCGACGACGCCCAGCGGCAGCAGGACGCCGAACAGCGCCAGGTGCCAGCGATACGGCTTGCGGAAGAAGGCGAGGATGGCGGCGGCGATCACGGCGACGCCGACGAAGCCGCTCAGCAGGCGGTTGCCGTACTCGATCACCGCGTGGGTTTCCAGCGGCGGCGTCGTGCCGCCGTAGCAGCGCGGCCAGTCGGGGCAGCCGAGGCCGGAGCCGGTGATGCGCACGCCGGCGCCGGTGAGGACGATCAGGGAGAGGCCCGCGAGGGCGACCAGGGTGACCTGGGCGTAGCGGTGCGGTGAGATCTCGAGGCGGCTTCTGAGGCGTTCTCGCATCGTCAAGCAGATGATCGCAGCGGCTCAGCGGCCGCTGTCGTCAGCCCTACTTCTTCTTGCCTTCGCCGGCCGGCGAGTTTTCGATCAGGAACTGGACGAGGTCTTCCAGTTCTTTCTTCGACAGCGCTTCGCCGAAGTTCTCGGGCATGATGCCCGATTTGTAGCCGGGGGCGATCTCGGCGTTGGGGTCGACGATCATTTCTTCGATCACGGATGAGCTGTCACCTGGCACCAGTGCTTCGTCGAGGTTGGGGCCGACGGTGCCACCCGAGTTGGCGGCTTTGAAGGTATGGCAGCCGCCGCAGCCGTTGTTGGCGAAGACCTGGGCGCCGGGGCCACCGGGGACCTTCGGCGGCGCCGCGCCGGGCACGCCGGCCCATTCGCCGATGTAGGCGGCGACGTCCTCGAGGTCCTGGCCCTCGACGATTTCGGCCGGCATCGAGACCAGCGGGTCGCCGTTTTCGGGCCGGGGGTGCTCGACCTGGTCCTTGACGATGCCTTCGATCGTGTCGCTGTTCTGGCCCGATTCGCGGGCGGCGGCGAAGGCGTCGTCGAGGTTGGGGCCCTGGACCCCCGCGGTGCCGGCCTGGGCCATCACGTGGCAGGTGCCGCAGTTCGTTTTGAAGAGTTCGCGGCCGCGAGCCGTGTCGGCGGTCGTCGTGCCGCAGCCGGAGGCGACCACGACGGTGGTCCCAATGGCGATCAGCGCGAGGACGATGAGGATTGGTTTCGGCACGGTCTGCATAAAGCCGGTGAGGCGGGCCGGAGTCTATATGTCAGAGCCGCTCGAACGCATTTGCGTCAGGCGTCGATTGGAGTACCCTTGAGGCGATTCGCACAATCCCTCAGCAAGCGGTAAGAGGAGGACGAAAGATGCAGGTGCGGGACGGCATGTCGGAGATTTCGCTCACGGTCGGTCCAAGCCACACGCTGCGGCAGGCGGCGGCGAGCATGGTCGAGAAGGGGACCGGGGCGGCGCTGGTCTCCAACCACGACGAGCCGGCCCCGGGGATCGTCACCGAGCGCGACCTCCTGATCTCGATCGGGGCCGGTCAGGACCCCGATGCGGAGCTCGTCGCCGACCACATGAGCGAGCCGATCGTCGCGGCGACGCCGGACTGGAGCCTCGAGCACGCCGCCGCCGAGATGTCGCGCCGCGGCGTCCGTCACCTCGTCGTCTTCGAGAGAGGCGAGCCGGTCGGCATGCTTTCGATGCGCGACATCGTCCGCGTCTGGACCTCAGCCGGGGCCACGTCCGAAATGGAGGCGCTGCGGCGCTAGGGAGCCGCCCGCGGCGCTCCTAGCGCTTGGGAAGCGAAATGGTTTCCACCGGCAGCGCAGCATGCTTGACGTGCTGCTTGCGGGGCAGGCGGAAGTAGTCGCGGACCGCGCCGCCGACCAGGTGGCGCAGGGCGAGCAGGGCGAGGATCGCGCCGATGATCGCGTAGATGAAGGGCGAGAAGATGAAGCCCGCGGCGTAGATGCCGCCGACCAGGCCGACGATGCCAAGGGCGAGGAAGGCGGGCGCCCAGGAGGGGCGCGGCGCGTAAACCATCTCGCCGGGCTCGGGGACGTGTCGGTGCTCGCTCATCTGGGCTCCTAGGGGGCGACGTAGAGGAGCGCGGCGACGAAGGAGAGGGCGAAGATCCCGGCGGCGATGCCACCGAGGACAAGCCCTCCAACCATGTTCTTGCGCGCGGTCTGACGATCCATCGCCCGGATTTCTATCAGTCGGCGCGGGTGCGAGGCCTGTGGGGCAGGGTTCCTGGGTTGGCTCGGGAGGGTCGGGTGACCCTCTTCACTCGCCTACCTACGTGGATCGGGTGCGGCCTTCCGAGTTTTGTGCTCTGGCGTAGCGGCGCAAAACGTGAAGAGGGTCACCCGACCCTCCCCAACGAAGCCGGGAGTCCTGGCTCCGGGGCCGCGGAAGGCGCCGCCGATCGATCTCTGGGGCTGAAGCTTGGGAGGGATGATGGGTTGCGGCTCTCGAAGCTCAACGGGGAGATGTGAGCTTTCGTCCCGTACGAGCTTTCTG
>JBEHWY010000029.1:0-28322 GCA_048498975.1 Actinomycetota bacterium
TCTCCCCCCCCCCCCCCCCCCGCCCCTCTGAAGGAACCACCCTCCCGGCCGGCGAGCAGCCGACCGGCGCCGCGCCCTGTAAGTCTGGGAGGGATGGCCTCGATCGAGGAGACCAGCCCCGGTCACGGATTTGCCGCCTACCGGCGGGTACTGGCCGTGCCCGGGATCACGCCGATCCTCGCCGCCTCGGTCGTCGCCCGGCTGCCGGTCGGGATGGGCGCGGTGGCGCTGGTTCTCTACGTCCACGGCGCCACCGGCTCCTTCGCCGCGGCCGGCATCGCCGCCGGCGCCTTCACCGTCGGCCTCGGCGTCACCGGGCCGCTGCTGGCGCGGGTGATCGACCGCTACGGGACGCGGCCGGTGGTGCTGCCCGGCGGCCTGCTCAGCTCGGCGGCCCTGGTCGGCGTCGTCGCCCTCGGCCACGCGGACGCGGGCGCGGCGCCGATGGCGCTCGCGGCCTTCGTCGCCGGCGGCGCCGCGGTGCCGCTCGGCAGCGTCACCCGCATCCACTTCGGGCTGAAGGTCGGCGAGCACGACATGCCGACCGCCTACGCGCTCGACGCGATCCTGCTCGAGAGCTTCTTCATCATCGGGCCGCTGCTGGCCGGCATCCTCGCCGCCACCGTCGGCGCCGGTGACGGCCTCCTGGTCGCCGCCGCGATCGGCGTCGTCGGCAACCTCTGGTTCGCCGCGGTCGGCCACATCGGCCCGACCCACCACCCCGAGCACGAGCGGCACTGGGCCGGGGCGATGGTCTCGCCGGGGATCCGGCTGCTGGTCATCACCGGCATCCCCCTGGGAGTCACCTTCGGCGCCCTCGACGTCGCCCTGCCCGCCTTCGGCGCGATCCACGGCAACTCCGCCCTCGGCGGCCCGATGGCGGCGACCCTGGCCCTCGGCTCCGCCGCCGGCGGCATCGTCTACGGCCTGCGCCCGCACCTCTTCGGCCCGCCGCTGCGCACCTTCCTCACCCTCAGCGTCCTGCAGGCGCTGACCTGCGTGCCGATCCTGATCGGCGCCGGGGTGCCGCAGATGTTCCTCGCCGCCGGGCTCGCCGGCATCTGCGTCGCGCCGCTCGGCACCGTCCGCAACCAGCTCGTGCAGCGGCTGGCGCCGGCCGGCACGATGGCCGAGGCGTTCACCTGGATGGGGCTCTCGATCACCGTCGGCGCCAGCGCCGGCGCGGCCGTCGCCGGGCCGCTGGTGCAGGCGGCGGGCTGGCGCGCCGGCGCCCTCGTCGCCTGCATCATCCCCGCCACCGGGGCGCTGCTCGCCTTCGGGCGCCGGGATGCACTGCGGGTCCCTTGAACAACTAACTGTCGCTTTCTAGCTCTAGTAAGAGTGGCTTGACAGCTCTATGCCATCCGGATCCGTCAGGAGCGACCGCTAGGCTCGAACCATCCCGGCGAGATATGGGAGCCCCTTTTGACACAGAGCAAAGCCGGAAAACTTGAGGCAATAAAAGCGCTTGCTGGTCACTGGGACGGCAGCATGCCGGTTCAGCCTGGGTGGATTGCCAAAGTGTGGGGTATTCATATTGTCTACGAAGACCTCGATGACCGGAACGGAAGGATAGAAGAGACGGAACCTGGGCGCTTTACCATTCGAGTTAACAGTAACGACTCGGATGTTCGTCAGCGCTTCACGATCGCCCATGAGCTTGGCCATTTCGTTGCCCACGAATACTCGAACAATCGCGACAGTTCGTCATCGCTAGGGACTAACGGGGCAGAGGTTTTCGCCAACAACTTTGCGGCAGAGCTACTCATGCCGACGACCGCACTGCAGGAGCTTGTCGCTCTTGGTGCCGGCACTGAGCAGATAGCGCGAGAACTTGAGGTCTCGATGGATTCACTCACGTATCGGTTCGAAGGGCTGGGATGGGGTCCTCGTTTCTAGAAGCAACCCCTGACCTTCCGGATGAGTGTTTCTTTATCGCACCGATCGGTGAGGACGGTTCTCCCCTCCGTAGCCGATCCGATGGCATCCAGGCTCTGGTGGTGGAAGAGGCTGCGGCCAGCCATGGACTCCGTACCCAGCGAGCGGACAAGTTTGGAGAGCCTGGCGAAATCACGTCTCAGATTGTGCGCCACTGCCTCGGCGCCAGGATGTGCGTAGCAGATCTGAGCTTTGGCAACCCCAATGTGTATTACGAGCTCTCCGTCCGACATGGAGCGGCTCTACCCATAGTGCTGATTGCTGAGAATGGCACCGAACTTCCCTTCGACGTGGGTAAGTCTCGTGTGATCTTCTTCGATTCAACGAGCTTTTCGTCCGGTATACAGGCCCGCGAAAGCGTCAGGGAGCAGATTGGGACCGCGCTTGCTTCCGACCTTCCTGCGGATAACCCGATTATGAATGGCTTCCGCCTCGCAGAGCTGCATCGAGGTACCGCCGAGAATGACGCACTTGCCGTCGTGCTGGAACGTCTCGAACGCGTCACCGTCGCTACCGCAGAAATCGAGAGTCGACTGCGGAAGGCCGAGCGGCGGGAGGCAGTTCGTCAAGCGCTTCAGAACCAAATCGATCAGTTTCCGAAGCAACTCGATCAGTACGCTTACCTTACCGAGTGGGCGAGGGTCGCTGACGAGAAGCTTGCAGATTCCGCGGGCGCGGATCTGTCGGCTGGAGTCGAAGACGACTCCCCGTCTCAAGATGACGAGATACCTGATTAGGAAATTGACGGCTCAGCCGTCGACGGTGCGCACCTCGTAGCCGGCCGCCGCCATCTGCTCGACCAGGGTGCGGGCGGCGGCGGAGCTGCGGCACTCGACCAGCAGCTCGACCCCGGTCTCCTCGACCTGGAGGGCGACGCCGTCGCGGACGTGGGTGACGTCGAGTACGTTGCCGCCGGCGCCGGCGACCGAGTCGAGCAGGCGGGCGAGGCCGCCGGGGCGGTCGGCGATCCGGGTGAAGAGGCGGACGCGGCGCCCGGCCCCGGTCTGGGCGCGGCTGATCACACCGGCGAGGACGCTGGCGTCGACGTTGCCGCCGGAGAGGACGGCGACGGTCGTGCCGGTCGGCGCGGGGGCGACGGCGCCGACGGCGAGGGCCGCGACGGCGACCGCGCCGGCGCCCTCGGTGACGAGCTTGGCGCGCTCGACCAGCAGCACCATCGCCGCCGCGATCGCCTCGTCGTCGACCGCGACCATCGCCGCGACCCAGCGCTCGATCAGCGCCCGGTTGAGCTGCCCCGGTTCCTTGACCGCGATCCCGTCGGCGATCGTCGCCGGGCGGCCGGCGGCCTGGACGCCGACGATCTCGACCGCGGGAGAGCGCTCCTGGAGCGCCGCGGCGATGCCGCCGATCAGCCCGCCGCCGCCGACCGGGACGACGACCTTCGCCAGGTCCGGCACCTGGTCTGCCAGCTCGAGGCCGACGCCGGCCTGGCCCTGGACGATCTCGAGGTCGTCGAAGGGGTGGACGAAGAGCAGCCCGCGCTCGGCGGCGAAGGCTTCGGCGGCGGCGAGGCTGTCGTCGACGGTGGCGCCCTCGAGCCGCACCTCGGCGCCGAAGGCGGCGACCGCGTCGACCTTGGCGACGGCGGCTTGCACGGGCATGAAGACGGTGCAGGGAAGCTCGCGGGCGCGGGCCGCGTAGGCCAGCGCCTGGCCGTGGTTGCCGGCGCTGCCGGCGACGACGCCGACCGGGCGCTCGCCGCCGGCGCCGAGCTTCGCCGTCGTCCCGCGCAGCTTGAAGGAGCCGGTGCGCTGCAGGCTCTCGGCCTTCAGTGCGACCTTGCCGCCGACCCGGCGCGAGAGCTCGCCGAAGCTGAAGACCGGCGTCTCCTTGACGATGTCGCGGCCGGCCGCCTGCACGCGGCGCAGCGCGGCGGGGTCGGGCTGCCAGGCGGCGCCCTGCGCCGCCATCAGCCGAGGGCGACGATCGCGTCGATCTCCACCCTCGCCCCTTTCGGCAGCGCCGCGACCCCGACCGTGACCCGCGCCGGCGGCGCCGCCGGGAAGAACTCGGCGTAGGCCTCGTTGATCTCGCCGAAGCTGGCCAGCTCGGTGGTGTAGATCGTCAGCCGCAGCGCCCGCGAGAGATCGGTGCCGGCGGCGGCGCAGACCGCGGCCAGGTTCTGCAGGCAGCGCTCGGCCTCGGCCGCCGGCGAGTCGCCGACCAGCTCTTCGCTCTCGGGGTCGAGCGGGATCGCCCCCGAGCAGTAGAGGACGCCGTCGTGGGCCACCGCGTGGCTGTAGGGGCCGATCGCCGCCGGGGCGCCGCTTGCCGTGATCGTCTCGCGCTCGCTCATGCCTTCTCCTTTGGTCTCTTACCCGCTGGCGATTATCTTCGCCCAGGAGACCGCCGGCGGCACGCCGGACTCGACGACTTGGGTCAGCGCGGTTTGGTGCCGCCGGGCGGCGGCGTCTCACTCTCTTTGCCGCCGTCGGTGCTGACCACCACGCCGCCGATCTTTTTGACGAATTCGAAGAACGCCGACTCCTGGGTGCCGAGGACGAAGGCGGCGGCGGCGAGCGTCGCCTCGGAGGGATCGCCGGAGGGGTAGACGGCCTTCAGCGCGATGAAGACGAAGATGCCGACGATCAGCCCGGTGAAGGGGCGGCCGACGTGCCAGAGGATCCATTCGTTGCTCCACGGATCGTGCTTCTCGGCTGCTTTGCCGTCCTTGCCCGCGGCGGGGGCCTGACCGGTAGTGGTCTGCCCCTCGTCTTCCGCGACGACGCGATGGTCGAAGACGCCCTTGAAGCTGATCGCGACCCCGCCCAGCGCGCCAGCCCAGGCGGCGGCCACCGCCGCGTCGGGGATCGAGCTCGGGATCAGGAAGCCGAGCTTGTCGTCGAGGAAGAAGAGCGCCGCCGCGATCAGCGCGACGAGGACGAAGACGCAATACAGGAATACGAAAGTGCGGCCCCCCACGAGGGCGCGAACGTATCACGTCAATTAAGTAATCGAGCGTAGTTGCTCTATGTCCCTCCCCGGCCGGCTAGGCCGGCGGGTTCTCGGCGTACTGCGGCGCCTCGTCGCCGATCTGGTGCCAGTTGGCTTTGTAGGCGACCTGGAGGTGAAAGGCGGGTTCGAGGTCGAGGTCGCGCATCAGGCCGGCGGCGACGAAGTATTTGTCGCCGAGGTCGTCGTAGATGCTCGAGCCGCAGATGCTGCAGAAGTTGCGCGGCGCGAACTCGCTCTCATAGGTGTTGACCAGATCCTCCCCCTTGGTGAAGTGGAAGTTCTCTTTGGCCACCACCACCCCGGCGAGGCTCGACCCCGTCCAGCGCTGGCAGCGGGTGCAGTGGCAGTACCCGAGGCCCTCCGGTTCGGTGACCTCGTACTCGACCCCACCGCACAGGCACGATCCCTTCAGCGTCTCAGCCATGACTATCTCTCCTCAGTTTGGCGTGGAAGACCCAGAGCAAAAGTAGCCCCCGGGGAGCGGCGGCGCAAACGAGCTCACCCGTTGCGCGTCAGTTGCGTCAGCCGCTCGCGCTCTGCGCGCAGCGTCCCGATCGACTCGACCACGTCGGCGGCGCCGGCCTCGCGCAGCTCGGCGGCGGCGAAGCCGCCGGTGAGGACGGCGAGGGTCGGGATGCCGGCGTTGCTCGCCGCCTTCACGTCCCAGGTCGAGTCGCCGATCATCAGCGCCGGGCCCTCGCCGCGGTGCTCGAGCGCGGCGTTGACCAGATCGGGGTGCGGCTTGGTCCGCTCGACGTCGGCGGACGTGGTCCAGGCGGCGACGAGGTCGCGGGCGTCGAGCAGGTCGAGGTAGTGGTCGACCTCCTCCTCCTTCGCCGAGCTGGCGAGGATCACGGTGGCGCCGTCCTCGCCCAGCTCCTCGATCAGCTCCCGCGCTCCGTCCATCGGCTGCACTTCGCCGATCAGCTCGCCGTAGGCCTCGGACTCGGC
The DNA here is from genome assembly GCA_048498975.1 of Actinomycetota bacterium. Classification (GTDB taxonomy): domain Bacteria; phylum Actinomycetota; class Thermoleophilia; order Solirubrobacterales; family 70-9; genus VAYN01. The sequence continues at coordinate 5,866 of JBEHWY010000029.1, forward strand.
GGCGCGGATCTCATCGCCCGCCTCGCGCTCGGCCTCCTCCCCGACCAGCGCGGCGACGATCTGGTCGCCGCCCATGCCGATGTGGCGGTGGATCTCCCACAGCTGCGCCCCGTAGCCCCGCTCGTGCAGAGCCCGATGCCAGGCGATCGCGTGCTGGTAGTTGGTGTCGACGAGGGTGCCGTCGACGTCGAGGATGGCGGTCAGGGGGCTATGTCCGTTGGTGGCGATGCCTGCGGCTACCCGGGATCGAGCGGGGTCCAAACAGCGGGCATCGGCTCGACCTGCTCTGGGGACAAGGCCTTCCGACCGGCTCAGCCCGCGGCCACCGCAAGGATCAGTCCGCGGAGTCCGACTCCCGAAGTCGCTCGTAGACCTTGCGCAGGTAGAACTCGCTGATCGCAGCCTTGAAGTCCTCGTCGTCGAGGATCTTCTTGTAGATCTCTTCGTTGGCGTCGACGCGCGTGACGATCGTCTGCAGGAACTTGCGATCGAAGACGAGGCGGAAGTTGTCGAGGCTGTTGTTCCGCGCCTGATCGGTGAGTTCGGGGTCGGCGACCCAGCTCTCCTCGAACTGGTCGAGAAGAAGTTTGTCAACGTCGGTCAGGTCGGTGCCGAAGCGCTCGTTCAGGACTTCGACGATGCTCGAGAGATGCTCCAGCTCGAGTTCTTCCTGGGCCCCTTTGCCCTCTCCGAAGAACGACTTCACTTCGCCTTGGTCCGAGGTCAGCGACAGCTCGCCGCTGTAGGTCACCTGGTTGCGGAGGTGCGTCAGTTCGACCTCGGTTCCGAGGTCCAGCCGCTCTACGCCGCCGCTTTCCCGCACATAAAGCGAGAGCGCCCGGCAGAAGACGTAGTCGCGCTCGAGCTCCGTGTCGGCGACGGCGGCGATCTGGGAAACGAACGCATAGGTGCGGACGAAACGGCTCAGTGCGTCACGGAACTCCAGCTGCTCCTCGTCACCGAGCGCTTCGAAGCGCTGCTTGGCCGGCCCGATCGCCGCATAGGCTGCGGCCGAGCGCTGCTCCTCGCCGCCGCCTGCGCCAAGCAGGGCCGACATCGCCGCTTCGACCTCCTCCAGCCGCAGCACGTCGAACTCGTCGAGCCGCCGGCGCGTGTCCCAGAGAATGTTCGGGTCGGTCGGCGGCGCGACGGTGACGCCGTGGAACTGCTCGAAGGCATCGACGATCTCCTCGGTCTCGTTGCGGAAATCGAGGACGAAGGTGTTCTGCTTGAGCGGATGGATCCGGTTGAGGCGTGAGAGCGTCTGCACGGCGGCCAGCCCAACCAGCGTCTTGTCGACGTACATCGTGTGCAGCAGCGGCTGGTCGAATCCGGTCTGGAACTTCTCGGCGACGATCAGCACGCCGTAGTCCGGCCCGGCGAACTCATTGGCGGTTCGCGTATCGGGGAAGCCGTTCATTTCCGACTCAGTCAAGGGCGTTCCAGTCCCGTCATCGATCTTGCCCGAGAAAGCGACGAGCGTCTTCAGGTCGTAGCCCTGCTCGCGAATGTATTTGTCGATGCTCTGCTTGTAGCGGACGGCATGGAGGCGAGAGGAGGTGACGACCATCGCCTTCGCCAAGCCGCGCATCTCCTTCGCGGTGTGCTCGCGGAAGTGCTCGACGATGATCTCGGCCTTCTGCGCGAGCTGGTAGGGATGGAGGCTGACGAACCTGGCGATCGCCCGTCGTGCCTTGCGGCTGTCGTATTCGGGGTCTTCTTCGGTCGCCTTCTCGATTTTCCAGAAGGTCTTGTAGGTCGTGTAGTTGGCGAGCACGTCCATGATGAAGTTCTCCTCGATTGCCTGGCGCATCGAGTAGAGGTGGAACGGCTCGTACTTGTTCGTCGCAGGGTTGAGCGTGCCGAACGTCTCCAGCGTCCGTCCCTTCGGCGTCGCGGTAAACGCGAAGTAGGAGATGTTCGAGTGGCGACCGCTGCGCGCACCGACCGATTTGGCCAGCGTCTCCTCGACCGGGTCGATCGCCGCAGCTAGGAGACCCGAGTCCTCGGCCTCGGCCGCGCTCAGCTCCTGCTCCTCGCCGGCGCCAAGCGCAAGTTTCAGGTCTTTCGCCGTCTCACCGGTCTGGGAGGAATGGGCCTCGTCGATCACGACCGCGTAGTTGCGGGCCGGCAGGTCGCCGACCTTGTCGATGACGAAGGGGAATTTCTGCAGGGTGGTGATGATGATCCGCGCCCGCTCCCCGGTCAGCGCTTCGGCGAGCTGAGCCGAGTTCTCGTCGATCTTCTCGACGACGCCGCGAGCGTGCTCGAACTGGAAGATCGTGTCCTGCAGCTGGCGGTCGAGGATGACCCGATCGGTGATCACGATGACCTTGTCGAAGACCTTGCGGTCGTCGGCCATATGCAGGGTCGAGAGCCGATGGGAGATCCAAGCGATCGTGTTCGACTTGCCCGAGCCAGCCGAGTGCTGAACCAGGTAAGAGCGACCGGCGCCGTTGGCCGCCGCGTCGGCCTCGAGTTTCAGCACCGCATCCCACTGGTGGTAACGGGGGAAGATCACCCGCTCCGCTGCGCGGCGCGCCGAGGCCGACCCCTTCTCGGGACGCTCGACGTGAACGAAGCGGTGGAGGATGTCGAGCCAGGCGTCCCGCTGCCAGACGCGCTCCCACAGATAGGCCGTTTTGTGGCCGCTGGGATTCGGCGGGTTGCCGGCACCGAGCTCGTGCCCGAGGTTGAATGGCAGGAAGCGGGTCTCCTCGCCGTCGAGCCGGGTGGTCATGGAGACGAGGTCGGGGTCGACGGCGAAGTGCACGACCGCGCGACGCGCCAGCGTGGTGTTCTTCGGATCGCGAGTGGTGCGGTACTGCTTGATCGCGTCTTCGATGTTCTGAGCAGTCAGGTGGTTCTTCAGCTCCGCGGTAGCGACCGGGATGCCGTTGACGAAGAGGCAGAGGTCGAGCGTCTTGGTCGACTCGGGGTCGTAGGGCAGCTGTCGCGTCACGGTAAGCCGGTTCGCCTCGTAACGCGCAACCAGCTCAGGCGCGATGCCGAAGGCGGGCTTGGGAAAGAGGAGGCGTACCTCGACGTTCTGGTCCCGGACCCCATGACGCAGCACGTCAACCGTTCCGCGCTCGTCGATCTGCTGCACGAGGCGTTTGACGAATTTCCCACGGGCAATCTCTTCGTCGCCGCCGTGCGCGCGAACCAGGCGTTCGAGCTCGTCGCCCTGCGTTTCTTCGATGAAACGGAAGAGCTCGACGGTGTCGAGACCGACGCCGGGGTCAAAGCTCGGCTTCCAATTCGGGTCCGTACCGACCTTGCACACCCCGTAGCCGCCTGCCCCAACCAGGTGAGCGCTGATCTCGTCCTCCAACAGCTTCTCGCTAACGCTGCTCACGCGGCCTCCGGTATGTCGAGTTGGCCGGTGACCGCGGCGGTGATTAAGGCTCGGCGACGCTCTTGAAAAAGGCGAACTTGGCGGCGCAAAGCATGGATCAGTTCATCGGTCCAGCGACGTCGGTCGGCGTAGGTGCCAGCCTGAAGGCGCTGCTGGTCGAGGTCGGGAACCGGAATAGCTATTTGCGCAAGCGTATCCCAGTTTCTGAAGTCGACCGCGCGCTCACGGACGTTTCCGGATTGCACCGCTAAGTAGCCCGAGAGGGCAAGTCCCCGAAGAGCTAGGGCGGCGTACCCTGGATCGAATCCCGGAAGCGCCGAGCATACGTGGTACACAGGTGAACACATACCGTCATCTTCGGAGACACCTATCGCGCCCGCGAATCCATCAAGCCCGTGGAAAACAACATCTCCCCGCCGGACACCCTGATAGTCAGATCGCGTAGTGGATTCGGTGAAACCCTCCTCGCGGCGCCGATCTCGCAAAGAGACCGTGCCATCGCGAAACGCCGTGACGACGCCAGGAAGACTCGCAATTCTCGACCGTTTCTTCAATACCCGTCGAATGGCGATGAAGCGTGCGCCATCCATCCGAGGGTTCACTAGCCTCCGCAGGTATGCCTCAATTCCTTCATGCAGAAGAGCGGTTTGTCGCTGTCGCGCGGAGACCACAGCGTCGATTCGCGCCGTCTCCCGATCAAGGTAATCGGCGATAGCCAGCTGCCGTGAACCAGCCGGAACGGTGATTCGAAACTGGGACAGACGCTCCCAGCTCGTACGAGGCATCTTGCTGCCATCCGAGGTAGCAACGGCCCAATCGATCAATGGCGTACTGGCAACGACGTATCCCAGCCAACGAGAGTCGACGGCCGGATTCGGGCGGAGACAGAGCAGCTCGGTAGACGCGCGAACCGGTCTGTCTGCAACCCAGGTCTTGGCGAGGTACGGACGAAGTTTGCCGAAGAGCACATCTCCGGGGGAGACATCTGCAACCCCCGACGTCGGCGGCGATGACTCTCCAAAATCACTTGAGATCAATCCTCCTGAGCCTGACCGTACGTGCTCAAGTGCTACTAAGGGTCGCGGGCGATCATCTACAACTTGCGTCCTTAAGGTCGCGATGTGCTTGAGCCGCGTCGCTTCACTCATCCAGATGCCGCCTCAAGCAACGCCTGTATCTCACCCTCCAGTTCCCTGATTTCCGCGTCGATCTCCTCCAAAGGCCGCGGCGGTACGTACTTGTAGAAGTGCCGCGTAAGAGGAATCTCGTAGCCAATCTTCGTCTTCTCGTGGTCGACCCAGGCGTCATCGACGAACCGAAGTACCTCGTCGCGCATGTAATCATCGATCGCGGTTCGGTAGGCGAGTGATGCGAGGCGGTTGGTGGGGTCCTCTTCGAAGGAGATCGGTTCGGGAGGGAGAGGGACGTTCTCGTTGTCGCGCAGCTCGGGATCGGGCTCGGGGTCACCTTTGCGGTTGGTGACGATCGGAGCTTCCTCGTCGCGGACTGCCAGGCCTGCCCAGACGGCTTTCTGGACTGGCTTCGGCAGCTCGCTACCGGCGAGATCGTCCGCCAGTGCCTGCTTCATCTCCTTCTCCGTTGCGAAACTTTCGCCGCGGTGCCCTTCGATCACCTGCCGCAGCTTGGCGAGATCCGCCTCGCCGAGCCTCTGCACCGCCTTAGCGGCCTCCACCGCCGCAATCGTCTCGTCGCTCACGTCCCAGCGCAGGCGCAGCGGCCGCTCGACGGTGATCCTGAGAGACCCGAATGCCTCGTTGGGGAAGATCTTCACCTTCTCGCCCTCCTCAAACCCGCCGTAGAGGCGGGTGATCTCTGCGATTTGCGTCGCAGAGATCTCCTTGCGCTTCTCACCGAGGGACTTGCGCATCTTCGTGAAGTACTCGCGCGCATCCACGAGCTGGACCTTGCCGCGCCGCTCGGGGTCCTTGCGGTTGGTGACGATCCAGAAATAGGTCGAGATCCCCGTGTTGTAGAAGAGCTGGTCGGGCAGCGCGACAACGGCCTCGAGCCAGTCGTTCTCGATGATCCAGCGGCGGATCTCCGACTCGCCAGAGCCGGCAGCGCCGGTGAAAAGCGGCGAGCCGTTGAAGACGATGGCCACCCGCGAGCCCCCTTCCTCCGGGCTCTTCATCTTCGAGATCATGTGCTGGAGGAAGAGAAATGAGCCGTCGTTTATCCGCGGCAGACCGGCGCCGAAGCGACCGTCGAAACCGCGCGTTTCGTGCTCCGCACGAACCTCGTCCTGGACCTTCTTCCACTCAACTCCAAAGGGTGGGTTGGCGAGCAGGTAGTCGAACCGCCGCCCGGCGTGTTGGTCCACCGAGAACGAGTTGCCAAACGCGATGTGCGAGGCATCCTGGCCCTTCAGCATCATGTCCGAGCGGCAGATTGCATAGGTCTCCGCGTTCAGCTCCTGCCCGAAGACTTCGAGCCTGGCCTGCGGGTTCAGATCACGCAGGTGATCCTCGGCGACGGAGAGCATTCCCCCCGTCCCACATGCCGGATCGCAAATCGTCTTCACGACCCCTCGCTTGGTCAGCGCGTCCTCGTCGTCGATGAAGAGCAGGTTCACCATCAGGCGGATTACCTCGCGCGGGGTGAAATGCTCGCCGGCGGTCTCGTTGGAGAGCTCGGAGAAGCGTCGGATCAGCTCCTCGTAGAGGTAACCCATCTCGATATTGGAGACGGTCTCCGGATGCAGGTCGACCTCGGCGAATTTGCCGACGACTTCGTAGAGGAGGTCGGCTTTACGGAGCCGTTCGATCTGGACGCCGAAGTCGAATTTGTCGATCACGTCCTTCGCCGTCGGAGAAAATCCGCCGATGTAGAGATTCAGGGAGTCGGCGATGTTGCCGGGATCGTCGAGCAGCTTGGCGAAGGTGAGCTTGCTCGTGTTGAAGAACTGGTCGCCGCTGATCGCTTCCAACGGCGCTGAGACGTTCTCGATCCGCCCGGAGAGCTGCTCGTATTTCTTCACCACGGCGTCCTTCGTCCGCTCGAGCACGCAGTCCAGCCGTCTGATCACGGTCAGGGGCAGGATGACCTTTCCGTATTCGGACTGTTTGTAGTCGCCCCTCAACAGATCGGCGACGCTCCAGATGAAGGCGGCGTGGTTGTTGATACGAGCCTCTGCCATCTGGGTGACGCGACCCCCGCGCGACGTACGACGAGAGGCCGCAGTCTAACGGCGTCGACCGGTCGCGCTGCTGACCCGACCTACAGCCGCGGATCCACCGGCTCGGACTCGAGCGCGAGCACGGCGAAGACGCACTCGTGGACGCGGTAGAGGGGCTCGCCGCGGGCGAAGCGCTCCAGGGCCTCGACGCCGAGGGCGAACTCGCGGACGGCGAGGGAGCGCTTGCGGCTGAGGTTGCGGTCGCGCAGGCGGGCCAGCTGGGTCGGCTCCAGGTACTCGGGGCCGTAGATGATCCGCAGGTACTCGGGGCCTCGGCACTTGATCCCCGGCTGGGCGATGCCTCCCTTGCGGCCGGGGGCGACGAAGTCGAGTGGCTTCACGACCATCCCCTCGCCGCCGGCCGCGGTCAGCTCCTCCCACCAGGCGACTGCGGCGGCGCTCGCCTGGTCGTCGTCGAGATCGACCAGGTGGCGGTCGGTGCGGCGGAACCACTCGGGGTCGGCCTCGACCAGGCGATCGCAGAGGGCGAGGTGCCAGGCGTGGTCGCGTTCGAAGTTGGCCACGCCCTCGGCGGCGAGGAGATGGAACGGCGCCAGCCGCAGGTCCTCGACCGAGTCGACCGGCCAGACGTAACGGCGGTAGGCGTCGGCATAGCGCTCGACGTGCTCGAGCCGCGTCCGCTCGGCCTCGAGCAGCTCGGCGACCTCGAGCCCGCGGGCGGCCGCCTGCTCCAAGGTGGCGATCGCGCCACCGAGCCCGGCGCGGGCGGCGGCGCCGACGCTGGCGTACTGGTCGCGGATCAGCTGGCCGGCCTTCGCCGACCAGGGCAGCAGCTCGCAGTCGAGCACCAGCCAATCGGAGCCGAGCTCCTCCCAGAGCCCGGCGGCGTCGGCCGCGACGCGGACGCGGGCGAGCGCCACCTCGGTCGCGTCCGGGTCGGCGAGAAAGGGACGGCCGGTGCGGGTGTAGATCGCGCCGCTCTCGCCGGACTCGACCCCGAAGCGCTGGCGCGCGGTCGCCGCGTCACGGCAGGCGACGACGATCGCCCGCGAGCCCATGTGCTTCTCCTCGCAGATCACCCGGCCGACGCCGGCGGCGCGAAACTCGGCGAGCGCCTCGTCGGGGTGCTCCAGCAGGTCGGGTCGCTGTGAGGTCGCCGGCGGCGCCATCGTCGGCGGCAGGTAGACCAGCCAGCGCGGGTCGATTGCGAAACGACTCATCACCTCCAGCGCCGCCGCCGCATTCTCCTCGCGGACGGTGACGGTGCGGGCGAGCCGGGTCGCGACGATGCGCTTGCCGGCGACGTCCTCGACGTCGAGGACGAAGGCCGGGCGCTCGCCGTCGGGCGCAGGCGCGACCGCGCCCGCCTCGTCCCCCGCACTCTCCGCCCCGGCGACCGCCAGCCGCACCGGCTCGTAGTAGGTGTGCTGCGCCGGCACCGAGACCAGCTCGCGCTCGGGCCAGCGCAGTGCGGTCAGCGCGCCGCCGAAGACGCAGCCGGTGTCGATGTCGATCGTCTCGTTGACCCAGCTCGGTTGCTCGACCGGCGTGTGGCCGTAGACGACCGCCGCCGCGCCGCGGTAATCGGCCGCCCAGTCGCGGCGGACGGGCAGCCCGAGCTGGTCGGTCTCGCCGGTGGTTTCGCCGTAGAGGGCGAAGTCGCGCACCCGGCCCGAGGACCGTCCCTGGTAGGCCTCCTTCATCCCCGCGTGGGCGACGACCAGCCTGCCCTCGTCGAGCACGACGTGGCTGACGAGCTTGCGCAGGAACTCGCCAGCTTCCTCGCGGAACTGTGGCGACTCCTGCTCCAACTGCGCCAGCGACTCGGCCAGGCCGTGGGCGATCTTCACCTCGCGCCCGCCCAGCTTGCGGGACAGCTTCACGTCGTGGTTGCCCGGCAGGCAGATCGCTGTGCCGGCGGCGGCCATCGACATCACCAGCCGCAGCACCGCAGGCGTGTCGGGGCCGCGGTCGCAGTAGTCGCCGACGAAGACGGCCGTCCGCCCCGGCGGCGGGCTCGCCGTCGTCCCGCCCTCCCCGATCTCATAGCCCAGCTTCTCCAGCAGCTCGACCAGCTCGGCGTGGCAGCCGTGGACGTCGCCGATCAGGTCGAAGGGCCCGCGCTCGCCACGGCGGTCGGTCCACAGCGGCGTGCGCCGCAGCTCGACTTCCTCCACCTCTTCGGGCGAGCTCAGCTTCCAGACCCGGTGAAAGCCCTCGCGCCGCAGCCGCTTCAGCGACTTGTGCAGCTGCGAGCGCTGCTGGCGCACGACGTGGGGACCGAAGCTGCGCTCCGGCCGCGCCCGGTTGCGCTCCTGGCACACCGACTCCGGCAGGTCGAGGACGATCGCCACCGCGAAGAGGTCGTGCTGGCGGGCAAGCTCGAGCAGCGGCTTACGGGCGGCGGGCTGGACGTTGGTCGCGTCGACCACGGTCAACCGCGGCTGCGCCAGCCGCTTGCCGGCGATGAAGTTGAGCACGGCGAAGGCGTCGGCGGTCGCCGCCTGGTCGTTTTCGTCGTCGGCGACGAGGCCGCGGCAGAAGTCCGAGGAGATCACCTCGGTCGGCGCGAAGTGGCGCGCCGCGAAGGAGCTCTTGCCGCAGCCGCTGGCACCGACGAGGACGACGAGGCTGGGGTCGGGAAGGTCGATCCTCACCGGCTGAACACCGCCATCTGGGTTGGCGCCCCGAGCTCGGGGTCCTCGGCGCCGACCGGCTCGCGCCGGACCGCGTAGCCGTAGCGCGCGGCGACGCCGTCGGTCCAGGCGCCGAACTCGGCGCGGCTCCACTCGAAGCGATGGTCGGGATGGCGCCGCTCGCCGGCGGCGAGGCCGTCGAAGCGCGCGTTGTACTCGGCGTTCGGCGTCGTCACCACGACAGTCGCCGGCCGCGCGGAGCCGAAGACGTTGCCCTCCAGGGCCGCCAGCCGTTCGGGGTCGAGGTGCTCGATCACCTCGACCAGCGCCGCCGCGTCGAAGCCGCCGAGGCGGCGGTCGCGGTAGGTCAGCGGGCTCTGCAGCAGCTCGACCCGCGCCCGCTCGGCCTCGTGCATGAGGTCGAGATCGAGCCGGCGCGCCGCTCCTTCCAGCGCCCGCACCGAGACGTCGACGCCGACCACCCGCTCGTAGCCGTCGCGCAGCAGGCGCTGCAGCAGGGCGCCGGAGCCGCAGCCAAGGTCGAGGACGCGGCGCGCGGCGCTGCGCTTCAGCTCCGCCTCGACCGCGGCCAGCCGCTGCTCGCGCAGGGAGACGGCCTCCTCCAGCGCAGGCTCCGGCCCGGCGCCGTCGGCCGCCACGGCAGCACCGCCCTCGTCGTCGAGCTGTTCGAGCGCCGGATAGAAGAGCCCCGGCTGGTTCTTCAAGTAGCGACGGGTGATCAGGTCGCGCTCGGGGTGCTCCGCCAGCCAGCCCTCGCCGCGCCGCATCAGCTTGTCGATCTCGGACTCGTCGACCCAGTAGTGCTTATCGCCGTCGAGCACCGGCAGCAGCACGTAGAGGTGAGTGAGGAGGTCGGCGAGCCGCCGCTCGCCGCGCAGTGCCAACTCCAGGTGGCGCCCGTCGCCCCACTCGGGGAAGCCAGGGTCGAGCGGCAGCGCCTTTGCCTCGACCGACCAGCCGAGCGGCTCGAACAGCCGCCGCGCCAGCTCCGCCCCGCCGCTCGCCGCGACCGAGGGCAGCCAGGCCTCGAGCGGGATCGCCGTGGCGGCAAGCTCCTCGTGCCCCTTGCAGGTCCCCGCCATCGCCGACTTGAACACGCGGGCCAGCGCCACCGAGGTGAACGATGAGGCCGAGTAGGGCCGGTCGTTCACGTACTGGGCAAGCGCGAAGGCGCTCCGCCCCCGCCGCACCAGCCCGACCGGGTCGACGTCGAGCAGCAGCGCCGCCGTGCACCGCTCCTCCCCCGCCTCCGGGTAGAACACCCGCGCCTCCCCGAACGGCAGCGAGAAGTTCTGCACCCGCTCGGGGTGCTTGTGCAGGAGGAAGCCGAGATCCGTGGCCGGCCGATGAGTGGTCGAGAGGGTCAGCAGCATTCAGCCCGCAGGCTAGACACCGCGGCCAGACACCGGCGGCGGCGCTAACCGCCGCGGGACGGTTCCGCCGGCTGGGTGCCGAGCCGGACTTCGATCGTCTTCGAGCCGGAGTCCGTCTCCAGCTCGAGCCGCACCTTCTCGCCGGCGTCGTGTTCGGCGATCGCCGTGACCAGGTCGGAGCTGTCGGCGATCTCGACGTCGTCGATTGCGGTGATCACGTCGCCCACTTGCAGGCCGGCTTCGGCTGCCGGCGAGCCGGCGACGACTTCGCCGACCAGGGCACCGGCGCTGCCTTCGGCGTCGCCGGTCGCCACGCCGAGGTAGGCGTGTTCGATGTCTTCGCCGCTCTCCAGCGCTTCCAGCTCGGCCGCGACCAGGTCGGAGGAGACGGCGAAGCCGACGCCCGAGCTCTGGTCGGAGGAGCCGTCGGTCGCGATCTGGTCGACGACGCCGACCACTTTTTCGCCGGATGCGTTCAGCAGCGGGCCGCCGGAGTTGCCGGGGTTGACGGCGGCATCGGTCTGGACCGCGTGGGCGACGGTGAAGCCGTTGGGCGCTTCGATCGTGCGTTCGAGACCGGAGACGATCCCGGTGCTGATGCTCCACGCATATTCGAAGGGGGCGCCGATCGCCGCCACTTCGGCACCGACGTCGAGGCTCGAGGAGTCGGCCAGCTCGAGCGTCTGCAGCTCCAGGCCCGAGGCGTCGAACCTGATCACCGCCAGGTCGGAGGCATCGTCTTCGCCCAGCACTTCGGCGCTGCGGGTGGTGCCGTCGGAGAGCTTCACCTCGATCGAGGATGCGTCTTCGACGACGTGGGCGGCGGTCACCACCGTCCCTTCTTCGTCGACGATGAAGCCCGACCCGGTGGCCGTCGCTTCGCTGGAGCCCCCTTCTTCGCCGAAAGGCATCGAGCCGCCGGGGCCCGGGAAGCCTTCCGCTTCGGAGCCCGCGGCGGAGCTGCCGCTCACCTTGGCGGTGATCTCGACCACGGCGTCGGCGGTTTCGCTGTAGAGCGCTTCCGCGTCGAGCTTGCCGCTGCTCGAAGCGTCGTTCGCCGAGTCGCTCACCATCCGCGTCGTCGCTGAGGTTCCGCTCTCCGTGGTCGTCGAGCCAGTGCCCGCCGAGCCGCCGTCGAAGGCGCCGAGCGCAGCCAGAAACCCGACGGCGAGGAGACAACCGAACAGCGCCCACGCGAGGTTTGCCGCTGTCCGATGTCTCCGTCGCCGTCGGGGGGGTCTCGTCTGGCCTGCGCTCACGTGATCGAGAGTAGGAAGGGAACCGTCAGTCTTCCCGTGAGCAGGCTGAGAGTCCGCTGAGGCCGAGCAGCATCCGGCTCAGCGCCTGTGCATCAGCCAGATCTGAGCGACGACGAAGGCTACCGCGACGAGCGCCGAGGCGACCGCGACGATCTCGCCCAGCACACCGTTCGAGGTCACCGCCGCGCCCACCTCAATAGCCACGAGGGTGGCGGATCGTGAAGCCGGCCGGGTAGGGGTCTTCCTCGTGCCAGCGAGGGCCGCTGCCGCTGAGGTCGCCGACCGTGTCCCAGCGCAGGCCGGCGATCACCGCGTAGGTGTGTTCGGCGTTGGCGTAAACCGTGACCCAGCGGCCGGAGCCCGATTCGCCCCAGCGCTCGAGGTCGCCGGAGGTGAGCGGCGTCGAGAGCATGCCGGCGGCGTGGAGGACGTAGCTGACCGAGCCCGAGCAGTCATAGCCTGCGGAGACCCAGGAGCCGTGCCCGCCGCCCCAGACGTAGGGCTCGTCGGAGATCTGGTTGGCGGCGGCGATCATCTCCTGCACCGCGGTGGGAGCGCCGGTCGGTGCGACCGCCTTGCCGTCGACCAGGCGCGCCTTCTGCGGCGGGGAGTAGTCGAGCTCGATCGTGCTGGCGCCGTCTTCGCTGTCGCTGCCCGGCAGGCCGGTGGCTGACACCACCCGCTGCGGGGCCAGCGAGCCGTCCATTTCGAGCGCGGCCCGAACCACCGCCGCCGCGGCGGACCCGTGCCCCTGGTGACCCTTGACGGCGACGCCGTCGATGCTCTCGATCTGGATCGCGAAGCCCGCACTGCTGTCGCAGGTCGCCGCGGAGACGCCGATTTCGAAGCCCCGGCCGGCGAGGTACTCGAGCGCCGCCAGCGCCTGCCGCTGCACTTCGCCGGCGCCGATCGCCGACCGCAGGCAGCGAGGAAGGTCGAGCCGGGAGTCGGAGAGCACCCGGCTGCCGAGCTGATCGGCAGAGAGCAGCAGCGCCCCGGTGCGCGCCGAGTGACCTTCGCCCGCAGCGATGCCATAGACGCCGCTGACGCCGCCTTCCTGCCAGATTTCGAGCAGTTCGGCGGGGTCGATCCGCGTCCCGCCGTCGGGCTTGATCGAGAAGCCGATAGTGCTGGCGCCGGCGCGGGCGACGGTCTCCCCGGCCGCGACCTCCTCGCCCTGGCGGACGGTGACCCTGCCCAGCCCCGAGTAGACGAAGCGGTCGCCGTAGGCGTCCCGCACGACCACGTAGCGGCCGAGGCCGGCGGCGAGGCCGGTCTTGGTGACGGTGCCGTCGAGCACGGCCCTGACGCGGGCGCCGCGAGCCTCGCCCGCGACCGGGGTGGTCGTGCCCTCCGCCATCGCGGTCAGCGAGTTGATCAGATTGGCGGGGACCCGTTCGTATTCGCGCGCGTAGCCGAGCACCTCGCGCACGTACCAGTCGGCGTGGTTGTAGGCGAGGACGGCGTCGTAGATGTCGGATTCGCCGCCCGAGGCCGCCAGGTAGCGGGCCGCCGAGCAGATCGCGTCGACCGGGTCGTCGGTCTGCGCCTTGCCGTCGCCGTCGGCGTCGATCCCCCATTCCTTCCAGCTCGACGGCAGGAACTGCATCCAGCCTTCGGCGCCGGCGCTGGAGGGCCCGAGGTTGGCGCCGAAGTTGGTCTCGACCTTGTTGATCGCGGCCAGCACCTCCCAGGAGATGCCGTACTCGGTCCCGCACGCCTGGTAGACGGGGAGCAGGGAGATCGGCACGTCGAGCGCTTCGGAGCCCCCGCCTTCGCCGCCGATCGAGAGCGAGCCGAGCGAGCCCCCGCTCTGGGTGGAGCCGGTTTCGGCCGCTTCGGTCTGCTCTTCGGCGCCGGTGGAACCTTCAGCCGACGGCCCCACGGCCCCGGCGCTGGAGCTCGCCCGGTGGTGCTTTCGGTGCCGCTTCGGATTCTCAGGAGCCTCGATCGTCTGGCCGGCGACGACCTCTTCTTCCTCTTCTTCTTCCGAGTCGCTTTCCGCCGAGCCGTCTTCGACCGCGGCTTCAACGGCCGCGGCTTCGGACGAGCCGCCTTCGCTCACTGGCGCCGCTTCGCCGAGCGGCGCGGCCACCGCGAAGCCGGCGCGCAGCGTCCCGAGCGCGACGAGCGTGCAAACCAGTACCAGTGCGATCCTTCCGCGGGTCACCCGCTGTTGCCCTGTGGGGTCAGCTTGTCCTGGCACGCTTCGCTCGCTTCCTTGAACTTCGGGTCGCTCTGGTCGACTTCGGATTCGGAGAACACCGGGCCTTCGCCGGAGAGGTTCGGTTCGGGCAGGTCGTAGCCGTTTTCACGCACGCAGGCGGCGTATTCCTTGATCTGCTTCTGGAACGCGGCCGAGTCGACGTTCGGCCCGCCCGGTTTGCCCTGCGGCATTTCGACGCCGCATTCTTCGAACGCCTTGGCGTTCATTTCGCCGCCTTCGAAGCCTGCGGGCGGTTCGCCGCCCTGCGGCGGTTCACCGCCTTCGAACCCTTCCGGCGGGGCGCCGCCTGCACCGGGTTCGGGCAGTTCGACGCCCTTTTCCTTCAGGCAGGCGCGGACTTCGTCGCTGATTTCGAAGCCACCCGGCCCGCCGGGCGCGCCGCCGCTCACTTCGCCGCTTGCCGCAGCGCTGGTGTCTTCACTGCTGCCCGAGCTGCCGCCGCTGGACCCACCGCAGCCGGTGATCAGGGCCGCCGCCAGGACGAGCACTGCGACGAGCCCCAACATCGGTCCTCGTCCGCTCAACAGGTTCTTCCATCTCATCTTTTCTCTCTCTTTCTTTCGAGTTCGTTGGACGGCGCGACCCCTGGCCGGGGTCATTCGCCGAAGAGCGATTCGACCGAGGGGGCGCCGGCTCCGACGCCCGCTTCGGTGGCCGCGATCGAGCTCGCCTTGACCGTCGACCCCTTCTTCGAGCCTTCGATCACGACCGTGTCGCCGGGGTGGACCCCCTTGACGCTCACCTTCGAGTCGCGGGTCACGGTCGAGCCGTCTTCGGCCTTGACCGCGACCGTGTTGCCTTCGGCTTCCTTGACGTAGATCGTGTGGCTCTTGACGCCGGTCACCGTGCCGGTGATCGAGTTGCCGCCGGAGCCGCCGGGCACTCCCGTCGGCAGGCCGCCGCTTTCGCCTTCCGCCCCGCCGGCAGCGGAGAGGAAGGAAGGCAGTTCGCCGCCGCCCGGCAGCGCGGCGGAGGAGCTGCCGCCGCTGCTCTTCTGGACGAGGACCCCGCCGAGGAAGCCGAGGGCGGCGATCAGGACGGCGATCAGCGCGATCGGCAGCGGCGCCAGCAGGCGGCTGCGCGGACGCGCCGGCAGCTCCTCCTCGATCTCGGGGTTTTCGGTTCGCTCACTCAAAGCGCAGGGCCTCGATCGGTCGCAGGCGGGCGGCGCGCATCGCCGGGTAGGTGCCGAAGAAGAGGCCGGAGCCGAGTGAGGCGCCGGCGGCGAGGAAGATCGAGTACATCGCGATCGAGGGCTGCACGCCGGCGATCCGGAACTGGGTGCCGACGACGCCGACGGCGATGCCGAGGACGCCGCCCATCGCCGAGACCAGCAGCGCCTCGGTCAGGAACTGGGCGAGGATGTCCGAGCGGCGGGCGCCGATCGCCTTGCGGATGCCGATCTCCCGGGTCCGCTCGGTGACGCTGACGAGCATGATGTTCATCACCCCGATCCCGCCGACCAGCAGCGAGATCGCCGCCACCCAGGCGAGCAGCGTGGTGAAGACGCTTTCGCTCGAGCTGGAGGCTTCGATGATCGAGCCCTGGTTGATCACCGTGATCCCTTCGCTGACGCCGTGGCGTTCGTCGAGGATCGAGGTGGCCTGCGCTTCGGCGGCTTCGATCGCGTCCTTGCCGGTGGCCTGGACGGTGATCGAGCTCAGTTCGCCGTAGCCGGCGAGCGTGTCTTCGACGGCGGTGACGGGCGCCAGGACGATGTCGTCCTGGCTCTGGGTGCCGCTCGACCCCTTCGCCTTGGTCACCCCGATGACTTCGAAGCTCTTGCCGTTGGCCTGGATCGTCTTGCCGACCGCGCTCTGGCCGGGGAACAGTTCGGTCGCGACTTCCGGGCCGATCACCGCGACCCGCGCCCGTTCGGAGACCTGGGCCTTGGTGAAGAACGAGCCCGATTCGAGCTGGTAGTTGCGGGCTTCGGCGTAGGAGGGCGTGGTGCCGACGAATTCGCTCGGTTCGTAGCTGGAGGATTCGTAGACCAGTTCGGTCCCGCTCGCGCTGAGGACCGGCGAGGCACTCTTGATCGCCGGCGCCTTTTCGGGGTCTTCGAGGGCTTCGACGTCGGCCTCTTCGAGCGTCACCGAGACGGCCGCTTCGCCGGCGGTGGTGGCGCCGGGCGTCGCCATCACGGTCAGGGTGTTGGAGCCGAGCGCGTCGATGCTTTCCTGGACGGCGTCGGAGGAGCCTTTGCCGACCGCGATCAGGACGATCACCGAGGCGATCCCGATCGTGATCCCGAGCACGGTCAGCGCCGTGCGCATCCGGTGCGACATCAGCCCGACCCAGGCGGTGCGCAGCGTCTCGGCGGCCACTAGGCGGTCCTCGCCAGGCGGCCGCGGTCCTCGACGGCGGCCGCTTCGGCGCGGTCGATCTCGTGGTCCTCGACGATCCGCCCGTCGGCGAGCCGGATCAGGCGTCGCGCGTGGGCGGCGACGTCGTCCTCGTGGGTGATCATCACCACCGTGCGGCCCTGCCGGTTGAGCCGCCCGAAGATCGCCAGCACCTCCTCGGTCGAGCGCGAGTCGAGATTGCCGGTCGGCTCGTCGGCGAGGATCAGCGCCGGGTTGGTGACGATCGCGCGGGCGATCGCGACCCGCTGCTGCTGACCGCCGGAGAGCTCGTTCGAGCTGTGGTCCAAGCGGGCGCCCATCCCCACCGCCTTCAGCGCCCTTTCGGCGCGGTCGCGGCGCTCGCGCCGCGGCAGGCCGGCGTAGGCGAGCGGCAGCTCGACGTTCGCCAGGGCGCTGATCTTGGTCACCAGGTTGAAGCCCTGGAAGACGAACCCGATCTTGCGGTTGCGCAGGTCGGAGAGTTCGTCTTCGCTGTTGCGGCGGACGTCGAAGCCGTCGAGCAGGTAGCGGCCCGAGGTCGGCGCGTCGAGGCAGCCGAGGGTGTTCATCAGCGTCGACTTGCCGCTGCCCGAGGGCCCCATGATCGCCACGTACTCGCCGCGCTCGATCTTCAGCGAGACCCCGCGCAGGGCGTGCACGCGGTTCTCCCCCATCGAGTAGACGCGGGTGAGGTCGTCGATGCGGATGACGGGGTGGCGGCGGGTGTCCATCAGGGCGCTCCCGGGAAGCCGCCGCTGGGGAAGCCGCCGCTGGGGAGACTGCCCCCGCCCGGGAAGCCGCCGCCGCCGGGGAAGCCGCCTTCGGCGCCGCCGGGGACGCCTTCGAGGCCGCCGCCGGCGACGCTCGCTTCGGGCAGGACGACGGTCTGCCCCGGCTGCAGGCCGCTGAGGACCTGCGTGGTTTCGTCGCCGACCAGGCCGGTCCTCACCGTCTTGGTGACTTCCTTGCCGTCTTCTTCGACGGTGACCGTCTTGCCGGGCGCCGAGCTGATCGCTTCGCTGGCCACGGTGACCGCGTTCTCGACTTCTTCGACCACCACTTCGGCGCTGGCCGACATCCCGGCCCGCACTCCCTTGGCGCTCTGGGTGAGGAGGATCGTCGCCGGGTATTCGACGACGCCGCTCGAGCCTTCGCTGGGCAGCACGTCGACCTTGGTCACCCGGCCGGCGAGTTCAACCCCTTCCATCGAGCTGATCGAGACCGTGGCGCTCTGACCGACCTTCACCTTGCCGACATCGGACTCGCTGAAGGAGACTTCCATCTTCAGCCGGTGGAGCTGGGCGAGGACGATGAAGGCGGAGGAGGAAGAGCTCGAAGACGAGCTGCTCGAGCTTCCGGTCAGTGCCCCGAGCCCGCCGCTGGAGGACGGTTCGGAGCCACTGGAGGAGCCGGCGGCCGAGCCTTCCCCGGAGACGTTTTCGCCGACCGCGCCGGAGACCGAGGCGATCGTCCCCGCGATCGGTGCGCGCAGCGCGGTTTCGCTGACTTCCTGCCGCGCGCTCTTGACGCTGAGCTCCGCCTGGCGCAGGTTGGCTTCCGCCGTCGCGACGCTGATCGTCGACTGCGGCGCGGCCGTTTCTTCGCCGCCGCCGCTCGGTTCGACCGTCGGTTCGGCGGTCGGTTCGGCGGTCTGGGGGGTGCTTTCGCTGGTTTCGGGTTCTTCGGATTCTTTGGGTTCGGGTTCGGCGCTCGGCACGTCCTTGCTTTCCCCGCCACCGCCCTTTTCTTCTTCTTCGGGTTCTTCGGCGGGGGTCGTCGTCTCGAAGGCGGCCAGCACGACGGTGGGTTCGCTGGAGTAGCTGGTCGACGCTTCCGCGCTTTCCCCTTCTTCGGCGCCTTCGAGCGATTCTTCGGCTTCGGCCAGCTGCGCTTCCGCGGAGGCGAGCGAGGCTTCGGCGGAGCTCGCGTCGACCCGCGCCAGCACCTCGCCCTTGCTCACTTCCTCGCCGGCTTCGACGTAGATCGCCGTCACTTCGCCGGAGGCCCCGAAGTCCAGTTCGACCTCTTCGGCCGCTTCGAGGCTGCCGTTGCCCGAGACGGTGGACTGGACGATGCCGCGGCCCACCTTGGCGGTCCGCTTGCCCGTCCCCGATCCACCCGAGGCGGAGCTGCCGATGGTGGTGATCGCGAAGACGATCACCACCAGGCAGAGCAGGGCCAGGAGCCAGTTGTGCCAGCCGCGCAGCATTGCGGGCCATCAAAGCCCCGAACCCTGAGGACTCCCCGAGAGCGGCCGAAGAGGTTCGTGAGAATCGACGCCCGGCAGATCGGTCAGCCGCTGTACTCGGCGATGCCCTCCACCGCGCAGCCGCTGGCGCTGTCGCCTTCGATCGTCACGTCGTTGAGGGTGAACTGGGCCGTCACCACCGCGCCGGCGGGCGTCGAGTAGACCAGCTGGCCCTGGACTTCGTCCTGGCTTCCGTCGGCGATGTTCTTGCCGATGAACTCGGTTTCGTCGAGATCACGTTGGCGTAGGTCAGTCTGCTGCGCAGACGCTTCATCTCACTTCCCCTCTCTTGCATTGCGATGTTGGGCCGGGACGACTGCCTGCTCACCAGGGCAGCGGCACCGGCGGCTGCGGGATCAGGCCGCCGCTGGCCTCGATCGAGCGCATCAGGTGGTCGTGCGACTCGCGCATCTGGTCGCGGAGCTGCTCGCGGGGGTGGAGCAGCCTGCCGTCGCTCTTCAGCACGCGGCCGGCGACCATCACGGTGTCGACGTTGCCGGGGTGGGCGTGGAGGACGAGGGCGCCGGTCGGCGTGTTGACCGGCAGCATGTTGATGTCGTCGCCGCGAACCATGATCAGGTCCGCTTCCTTGCCCGCCTCGACGCTGCCGATCTTCGAGTCGAGCCCCATCGCCTCGGCCCCCCACAGGGTCGCGGCGCGCAGCGCCACCTCGGTGCTGGGGCCGATCTCGTCGGGCCCGTGGTGGCGGGCCAGCTCGACGTCGTTGACGAGCATCCGCTCCGCCTGCAGGGCGAGGCGCATCTGCGAGAAGAGGCAGCCGGAGTTGTTGGAGATCACGTCGCAGCCGAGGCTCGGGTGACCGCCGACCGCCATGAAGCGCCCGAAGGCCGGGTGCCCCATCCCCATCTGCATCTCGGTCTCCGGCGTGCAGGAGATCGCGCCGCCGGTCTCGACCACGCGGCGCAGCTCGTCGTCGGTGGTGAGGTTCATGTGGACCCAGACGAGGTCGGGCCCGAGCAGGCCCGCTTCCTCGAGGAAGGCGACCTCGGAGACGTGCTCGGCGAACATCACCGCGTTGGCGTGGAGGGTGACGCGGACGCCGAGCTCGCGCGAGATCGCGACCTCGTCGGTGACCCGCTCGATGCCGGCGACGAGCACGTCGGAGAGCGAGATCCCCATCGTCACCAGCGCGTCGTCGGAGGCGAACTCCTCCGCCCGCAGCCGCTTCGCGTGCTCGATCCGGTGCTCGAGCGTGTTGAAGACCGGGTTGTCGAGCGGGACTTCGTTGAGGCCGAGGGCGAACATCGAGCGGATGCCGGCGTCGCGGGTGCCGCGGATCGCCTCCGAGGCGTGGTCGGGGGTGTTGACGCAGTGGGAGAAGTCGAGCACGGTCGTCACCCCGGCGTTGATCGCCTCCTGCATCCCCAGGTAGTTGCCGACGTACATGTCCTCCGGCCGGTAGTGGACCGCCGACTGGAAGCGGATGCTGCGGATGTAGTCCTTCAGCGACCAGTCGTGGGTGACGCCGCGCAGCTGCGTCTGCCAGACGTGGCGGTGGGTGTCGACGAAGCCCGGCGCGACGATGCAGTCGGTGGCGTCGATCACCTCCGCGTCGGCCTCGATCCCGGTCCCCACCTGCGCGATCCGGGAGCCGACCACGAGCACGTCGGCCTCCCGCGGCTCCTCGCCCGCGACCATCGAGATCACGGTCCCACCCTTGAACAGCTTGCGCTCGTCAGACATTTGCGGTTGCTCCCTCCTTGTCGGATTGCGGTTCGCGCTTCTCGCGCTTGGTCTTGGCACGGGCCCGGCGCGACCGCTGCGGCAGGCCCGAGAGGCCGACCGCGAGCAGGAGCGCGACGCCGTTGAAGAGGTCCGGCAGCCAGAACGGGGCGCCGGCAAGCTGCAGCCCCTTGACCCCGGTGGCGAGGACGTAGACCGCGAGCACCGTGCCCCAGACGTTGAAGCGGCCGGGCCGGACCTGGGTCGAGCCGAGGAAGGCGGCGGCGAAGGCCGGCAGCAGGTAGCTGGGGCCGATGCTGGGGTCGCCGGTGCCGAGGCTCGCGGTCTGCAGGACGCCGGCCAGCGAGGCGATCAGCGCACAGACGACGAAGGCGCCGAAGATCACCCGCGTCGTCCGCACCCCGGCGAGGCGGGCGGCGTCGGCGCCGCCGCCGGTGGCGTAGAGGCGCCGCCCCGTCGGCGTGTGCTCGAGCACGAACCAGAGCACCGTCGCCAGCGCGAACAGGTAGAAGACCGGCAGCACGATCCCGGCCACTTCGGTCTGGCTGATCGCCTGGAAGCCCTCCGGCAGGCCGATGATCAGCTGTTCGCCCGAGACCCAGGTGACCAGCGCCGTGAGGCAGGCGCTGATGCCGAGGGTGGCGATGAAGGAGTCGATCCGGACCTTGGTGACGAGCAGGCCGTTGATCACCCCGACCGCCAGCCCGACCCCGAGCGCGGCGGCGATCGAGATCGCGACCCCCTGGTCGTGGCTGCCGACCATCCAGGCGCAGACGATCGCGCCGGCGCCGAGCACCATCCCGACCGAGAGGTCGAAGACGCCGGCCGCCAGCGGCAGCACCAGCCCGATCGCGACCATCGCGGTGATCGCCTGCTGGGCGAGCAGGGTCTTCAGCGTCGTCGTCGTCAGGAACGTGTCCGGCACCCAGAGCGAGAAGAGGGCGACGAGCGCGACCAGGACGTAGAGGGCGCTGACCCGGCGGATCGAGAGCGCCGCGCGCAGCCGGGCGCTCACGCCGCCACCTCCGCCGTCGCCGCCGCCAGCGTCTCGGCGACGATGTGGTCGGCGCTGAGCCCGCCGCCCGAGAGCTCGGCCCGCAGCTTGCCGCCGCGGAAGACCAGGACCCGGTCGCAGATGCCGGCCAGCTCCTCGGGCTCCGAGGAGCAGATCAGCGCCGCGGTGCCGTCGCGGGCGGCGTCGGCGAGCAGCCGGTAGATCGAGGCCTTGGCGCCGACGTCGACGCCCTGGGTCGGCTCGTCGAGCAGCAGCAGCCGCGGCCGCGACCGCAGCGCCCGGCCGATCACCGCCTTCTGCTGGTTGCCGCCGCTGAACTCGCGCAGCGGCCGCTCGGGCGCGCGCGGCTGCAGGTCGATCCGCCCCATCCAGTCCTCGCAGTCGGCGCGCTCGCGGGCGGCGTCGATGCGGCCGCGCCGGCGCAGCGGCTCCAGCGCCGAGAGGGTCAGGTTCTCGCGGAAGCTGAGCGGGGCGACGATGCCGTCGCGGCCGCGGTCGGCCGGGACCAGCGCGAGGCCGGCCTCGAGCCGCCGGCGCGGGTCGAGGCCGCTGAGCTCGCGGTCGCCGAGGCGAACCGAGCCACTGGCCGGGCCGACCCCGAAGAGCGCCGGCGCGAGGCGGTCGCGGCCGGAGCCGAGCAGGCCGGCGACACCGACGATCTCGCCGGCGTGGACGTCGAAGGAGACGCCGGCGAGGTCCTCGCCGGTGAGGTCGCGGACCGAGAGCAGGACGTCCTCGCGCGGCGGTGGCGGCGCGACGTAGAGCTGGCCGATCGAGCGGCCGACGATCAGCTCGACCAGCGCCGCGTGGTCGACCGCGGCGGTCTCGGTTTCGGCGACCAGCTCCCCGTCGCGGAGAACTGCGATGCGGTCGGTCACGGCAAGCACCTCCTCGAGGCGGTGGGAGACGAAGATCACGCCGGCGCCGGCGGCCGCCACCCGCCGCACCGCGTCGAACAGCCGCTCGACCTCGGGACCAGGCAGCGCCGCGGTCGCCTCGTCGAGCACCAGCAGGCCCTGCGGCCCGTCCCATCCCTGCAGCGCGCGGACGATCGCGATCGCCGTGCGCTCGGCCGGGTCGAGCTGCCCGGCCGGCAGGTCGACGTCGAGCTCGA
>JBEHWY010000030.1:0-27993 GCA_048498975.1 Actinomycetota bacterium
GGCGCACCTACCTGCCCTGTGGGTGCGCCGGCCCGCCCGCGCCAACCGCCCGTCAGAGCCCGAGGCCGCCGACGCCGCGCTCGTCCCAGCCGAGGTGATGGGCGAGCTCGTGTCGCAGGGTGCGCTCGACTTCACGGGCCAGCAGCGCCCGGTCGTGGCCGAAGTCGCGCGTCAGCGTGTCGCGATAGATCACGATCCGGTCCTCGTAGCTGTCGCGGGCGACGCCGTCGCCCCAGTACTCGCCATAGGCGTGGTGCTCGGCGCCGAGGTCGGAGACGACGACGGGCACGCTCTCCAGCACCCGCTGGAACTGCTCGGGCAGCGCATCGATCGCGTCGGCGACCAGGCTTTCGAAATCGTCGAGTTCCGGCTCGGGCTCCATTGGTCCACAGCATGCAATACGGTCGTGCTCCGGCGTCAGCCGGGCGTAAAACCCACCACCCAGCGGGGGAGAACTAGATGAAAGACGGTTCGTCGTCCACCACCAGAATGAGGATCCTGACGATCCTGCTCGCCGTTCTCGCGATCGGCGCTGGCGGCGTCGTCCTCTCGGCCTGCGGCAGCAGCACCAGCAGCGTCACCGAAAAGGCCAAGGAAGAAGCTGAAAAGGGCACTGAAAAGGCCGAAGAAGCTCTCGACGAAGGCACCAAGGAAGCCGAAAAGCAGCTCGAAGAAGCCAAGGAACAGGCTGAAAAGGCGAAGGGCAGCGCCAAGGAAGGTCTCGAAAAGGGCGCCGAAGAAGCCGAAAAGGGCCTCGAAAAGGGCAAGAAGGAAGCAGAAAAAGGCCTCGAAGAAGCGAAGAAGCAGCTCGAAGAAATCGGCGAATAGAGCCGAATTCCTTCATTAGTGGGGTTCTACAGCCCCGGCCCCGGCAGCCGCTTGCGAGCGGTTCCGGGCCGGGGCTATGTTCGCGTCGATGACACCGACGCCGAGCGACTTCCACACCGCCGTCGAAGCCAGGATCGAAGAGCGGTTCCGCGCCTCGGGCCTGCCCTGGGACGAGTTCGTCTTCAATCCCGAGTTCGCGCTCACCGTCGCCGACCTGAAAGCGGTCGAGGCGACCCTGCTGCAAGCGCAGGCAGGCGACGGCCGCGGCTGACCCCGCTCAGGGTGCCGGCGCTGGCACCTGCGAGGCCATCTGGGCGTAGCCGGCGGCGCTCGGGTGGATCCCGGTGTCGCCGCTGATCACCCACGGCGGCCCGTGCACGGGGCCCTTGCAGAAGGAGAGCGGGTGGCTGAGCAGCAGCTCGTCCTGCGTCGCCTTGATCTGCACGCTCGGGCCGTCGACCTTGTAGCCGAGGCGCGAGCAGCTGTAGTGCGACGGGAAGAGCGGTTCGAGGTCGATGCCGACGTTGAAGTGCGGCGGCGTCACCACCTGCAGCCGCCGCGGGTTGACCGCCTTGGCGACGGCGGCGATTTCGGCGTTCATCATCTGCGCCATCTCGGCGATCTGCAGCGAGCTGTAGGCGAGCGCGCTCGACGGGATCGAGAGGTGGTACTGCATCAGGTAGATCGTCGCGCTGGTGTTCTTGACCAGCTCCCGGTAGAGGTCTTCGAGGTTTTCGTGCAGCTTGATCCCGGCGAACGCTTCTTCGATGCATTCGCGGTAGTTGCCGAAGACGTCGGCGTAGATCGCGCAGCCCATGTGGTCGATCCCGAACAGCATTTCCGAGAGCAGCGGATTGGCGCCGATCGTCATCAGGATGTAGTCCGGGTCTTCGGACTCGATCCGCTTCGTCGTCGAGTACAGCGGCCCGCCAGGCGCCCACTGACCGGGCTCGGCGCCACTGATCGCGACGTTCTCGAAGTTGGTGATGCCGTACTCGTTGGCCCACTGCGCCGCCCAGGAGATGTTGTTCGAGAGGCCGTAGTCGGGCGCGTATTCGACTTCCTTGGCTTCGTTGTCGACCGTCTTGGAGTTCGACGAGCAGGGGTCGACCAACGTCACCGAGCCCGGCCTGCATTCGGGCAGGCTGAACAGCGACATCAGCTTGCCGCTGTCGTAGTAGCCGAAGCCGGCGGTGACCGAATCGCCCATCGCCCGCACCACGACTTCCGGGGTCGCGCCGACCTTGAAGACGACCGGGACCGGCGTCAGCGGCAGCTTGCCGCGGTAACGGGTGCCGCGCGGCGGCGCCCCCGTCAGCTGCAGTGAGTCGGTGCCGCGGAACCTGCGCGCCGGGCGGTAGATCAGCTTGCCGCCGCGAATCCTCGCCTTGCCGTGCGCCGGGCGCCGCGAGATCACCCAGCGCTTGTCGACGTCACAGTCGGGAAGCGGCACGACCGTCGGCTGGCCCTGCCGCGGACGCAGCTGCGGCACGCTCGAACACAGCGGCGTCGGCTGCGGCGCGGCGCCCAGCGCCCGCAGCGAGAAAGCCTTGTCCGACAGCTCCGGCTTGCCGTCGCCGTTGGCGTCGAGCGCGGCCCGCGCCTCGACGTGCAGCATCGCCCCGCGCGCGGCCCGCGTCAGCGCCGGCCCCAGCGGGATCCGGTGCACGTACTTGAAGTGACTGCGCGGCTCCGGCGCGGCGGGCAGACCGCCGTTGGCGAGCGGATGCAGGTTCCAGGACTTCAGCATCGGCGCGTCGCTGCGCGGGAACATCCGGACGCCGAGGTCGAGACGATGCCCGACCAGCGCGATCGGGTAGCGAACTTCGAGCAGGATGCTGCTGCGGCCCTCGCGCGGCGGCGTCAGCGTCACGCGACCCACCTCGACGCCTCCCGGCGCCGGCTTCGCCGTCGCTGCGGCAGGAATCAGCAGCAGGCCGAGGCAAACGATCAGAAGAGCCCTCTTCATCGCCGGGGAAAGCTACCGGCCCGGACGGCCGATGCCAGTCGGCGCCCACAGCTGGGGGCTGTCGAGCGGCTGTGGCCAGCCCAGGTAGTAGCCCTGGGCGAAGTCGACGCCGTAGCGGCGCAGCAGTTCGACCGTCTCGCGGCTGCCGACGAACTCGGCCACGGTCCGCTTGCCGAGCCCGCGGGCGATCTCCACCACCGACTGGACGACGAGCTGGTCGGTGTGGCTCGAGGGCAGGTTGCGGATGAACTCGCCGTCGATCTTGAGGATGTCGAAGGAGAGGTGCTTGAGGTAGTAGAAGGAGGCGAAGCCGGCGCCGAAATCATCGAGGGCGAAGCCGCAGCCGAGCTCCCGCAGCCGCTGGGCGAAATCCTTGGCGCGGGCGACGTTGACGATCGCCTCGGTCTCGGTCACCTCGAAGACCAGCCGCCGCGGGTCGACGCCGGCGTCTTCCAGGACCCGGGCGATCCATTCGGCCAACCCGGGGTCGCCGATCGAGCCACCGGACAGGTTGACCTCGAAGCAGACGTCGCGCCCCAGGGCTTCCTGTTCGGAGAGCATCTCGACCGCCTTGCGGACGACCCAATGGTCGATCCGGCGGCCGAGGTCGGAGCGCTCGGCGAGCGGCAGGAAGGAACCGGGCGGGATCAGGTCGCCGTCCTCGCCGACCATCCGCAGCAGCAGCTCGAAGCGGCGCACCCGGTCGCCGTCCAGCGACAGGATCGGCTGGGCGTGGAGGACGAAGTGGTCGTGGGCGAGCGCGCTCTCGATCCTCTCCATCCAGTCCAGCCGCGACTGGGTCCGCTCGTGCCGCGGCGACCCCGGGTCGAAGACGACGACGCGGTCGCGCCCCGCCTCCTTCGCGTCGTACATCGCGATGTCGGCCTCAGCCAGCAGTTCCTGCGCGTCGACCCCCTCCTCGCCGCTGCTGAAGACGGCGATGCCGAGGCTGGCCGTGACCCGGCGCCTGCCGCTGGCGACCGAGGTCTCCGAGTCCTCGCGGATCTCGCTCAGGAGCTCCTCGGCGACCTGCCTGGCCTGGTTCGGCGTCGAGCGCGGCAACACCACCGCGAACTCGTCGCCACCCATGCGGCCGAGCACGTCGCTTTCGCGCACCCGGTGGCGCAGCACCTCGCTGACGGCGGCGATCAGTTCGTCGCCGACCGCGTGGCCGAAGCTGTCGTTGACCAGCTTGAAGTGGTCGAGATCGAGCACGAGGACGGCACCGGTGGTCTCGAAGCGGCGGGCGCTGAGAATCTCACGTTCGAGTTCCTCCTCGAAGCGGCGCCGGTTGAAGAGCCCGGTCAGCGGGTCGTGGTCGGCCAGGTACTGGAGCTGCCCCTCGAAGCGCTTGCGCTCGCTGATGTCCTGGATCTGGACGACCAGGTAGGAAGGACTGCCGTCGGCCTCGTGGACCACCGAGCCGGTCACCGAGGCCCAGACCCGTTCGCCGCCGGCGGCGACGAGGCGGATCTCGCGGCGGGCGAAGGAGACCCCGCCGCCCAGCAGGTCCGCCATCTGCTCGAGCGCGCCCGGCAATTCGCTGGCGTCGACCATCGGCACGGGGTCCATCCCGCGCAGCTTTTCGCGGGGGTAGCCGATGATCGTCGCGAAGGCGTCGTTGGCCTCGAGGATCGTGCCGATCGCGTCTCCCTCCAGCGAGACCAGCGCCATCCCGATGCCGCTGTGCTCGAAGGAGCGGCGGAAGCGCTCCTCGGACTCGGCCAGCGCCCGCTGGGTGCGAACCCGCTCGCTGACGTCGCGGACGGCGGCGATCACCAACAGGCCCGTGTCGGTCTGCAGGGGGCTGAGGCTGACTTCGACCGGGACCTCGTGGCCGTCGCGGTGACGAGCAGCCAGTTCATGGTTCCCACCCATCCGCTGCGTCCGTGGCTCCTTCATGAAGCCCTGCCGGTGCTTCAGGTGCGCCGTCCACAGCGGTTCCGGGACGAGGAGCTCGATCGAGCGCCCGACGAGCTCCTCGCTCGTGTAGCCCAGAACCGCCTCGACCTGCCGGTTGACCAGGATGACGCGGCCCTCCTCGTCGACGATCACGATCGGGTCCGGAGTCGCCTCCAGCAGCGAGCCGAAGCGGTGCTCGGCCTCGCGGCGCTCGCTGACGTCGCGCAGGATCGCCGTCGCCCCCGAGATCCGCCCGCGCGCGTCCCGCAGCGGTGAGACGGTCAGTTCGACCTCGGCGAGACTGCCGTCCTTGCGCTGGCGCTCGGTCTCCCAGGGTGGCGGCCCCTCGCCGGCGGCGATCTTCTCCATCACCTCCTCGAACTCACCGAGCCGGTGCGACGGGATCAGGTCGGCGACCGGCCGCCCCACCGCTTCCTCCTCGCTGTAGCCGAGGAGCCGCTCGGCGCCGAGGTTCCAGCTGCTGATGCGGCGCTGGCGGTCGATGCTCATGATCGCGTCGCTGGAGGAAGAGACGACCGCCGCCAGCCGCCGCAACCCCGCGTCGACGCGACGCAGGCGTGCCGCGGTGAGATAGACCAGCGCGGTCAATCCCACGACCGCGGCCAGCGTGAAGGCCGAGGTCCCGACCCTGGAGCCGACCAGGCCCGACTCGCGGGCGGCATAAACGACGGCGCCGAGCAGGAGCGGGCCGAGGATCGCCACCGGCAGCCAGGTCCGCGCCATCCGCGCGCCGGCGTCGGCACCGAGCAGGATCGCGGCCGGCCCGCGCTCGGGACGCAGTCCGAAGCAGCCGATCACGAGCAGGCAGAGGGCGAACAGGGTGTGGACGGCGATGCCGACGGTGTTCGAGCCTCGATGCAGGTAGTCGACGCCGAAGTCGTAGCCGACGACCCCAAAGAGGACGACGATGGCGAAGGCGAAGACGAGCGCGTTGTCGAGCGCCGCGGCGCGCCCGCGAGCGTCGGTGCCGGCGATCGCGAGCCCGAAGAGGACGAAGGCGACCGCGGTGTGAGGCGAGGGCCGGCCCGGATGCGGGTCGTTGGAGTCGGCGAACAGCAGCTGGTCGAAGCCGAGGTCGAAGAAGAGGTACTCGACCAGGACGAGCGCGCCGAAGATCGCGACCAGCAGGCCCAGGGCCCGCCCCCAGACCTTCGCCCGCGGCGTCGCCTCCTCCCGCAGCAGGACGACCGCGAGCCCGGCGACGACCAGCGCCAGCGCCGTGTTCGCCTTCATCGACGTGAGGCCCGGCGCGATGCGTTTGAGGGTCTCGGAGTCGATCGCCCAACCGAGCAGGACGACGGTCCCGAGCGCGACCACGGTAGCGCTGCAGACGAGGGAGATTCGTCGAAGCAAAGCGGGATCCGGGCCGGGACGAGAGGCGATGCGTCGATGATCACCCAGGGCCAAAGCTGTTACAAGAGCTTAAAGTACAAGCGAGTATTGCTACATGGGACGAGTCGGCCAACGCCTCGACTACGCTGCCGCCGTGAGCGCCGCCCACCCATCCGTCGGCCGGCGCCTGACCCGAATCGGCCTCTGGCTCGGCGGCGTCGCCCTCGTCCTCTTCGTCCTCAACCTGCTCGGCATCCCGGCCGCCGACTGGATCCGGGAACTGCTGCGCAAGGTCGGCGAGGTGCCGGCCTGGGCGATCCTCGCCGGCGTCGCGCTGGAGAGCGCGCAGACCTCGCTGGCGGCGCTCGCCTGGTACGGGATCCTGCGCGCGGCGCTGCCCGGCGAACGCGTCTCCTACCGCCTCGTCCTCGCCTGCTACGCGGTCGCCGTCGCGCTCAACGGCTTCCTGCCCGCCAACGTCGGCACCTGGGTGATGCTGCTGATGTTCACGACGCTGCTCGCCGGCGCCACCTTCACGATGGTCTTCTCCGGGCTGATCGTGCAGAAGATCCCCTTCTCGATCTTCAACGTCGCCCTCTACGCCTACCTCTTCCTCACCGTCAGCGGCTCGTTTGGGATCAAGCTCGGCTTCCTCGAAGACCACACGCTGCTGGTCGTCGCGATCGTGGTCGGCGCCGCCGTCCTGCTGGCGCTGCTGGCGCGGGTCTTCTGGCCGCGGCTGCAGAAGCTGCGCCGCGAGGCGGCGAGCGGCGGCGCCGTGCTGCGCCCGCCGCGCCGCTTCTTCTTCGACCTCTTCCTCCCCGAGCTCGGCAGCTACCTGGCGCGGCTGGCGATCGTCGCCGTCTTCCTCGGCGCCTACGGGATCCCGGTCAGCTTCCACAACGTCGCCACCGTCACCGCCTCCAACTCGATCTCCAACAGCGTCTCGGCGACGCCCGGCGGCGTCGGCGTCACCCAGGCGATGAACGCGGCGGCGCTCTCGGGCTCGACCGACGCCTCCACCGCAACCGCCTACTCGATCGGCCAACAGCTGGTGATCTCCGCCTGGGACGTGCTCTTCGCCGTGCTCCTCGTCTCCTGGGTCTTCGGCTGGACCGGCGGCAAGGCGCTGGTCGAGTCGTCTTACGCGGACGCCAAGGTGAGAAGCCAGGAGATGCGGGAGAAACGCAAAGCGCGCAAGAAGGGGGAGGCGACGGGATGATCGGCGAGCGCCAGGTCGAAGGCTTCGCCGCGCTGACGCTGGCGAGTGGCGGCGCCGACGGGGTCGAGGTCGCCTTCGCCCCGGCGGCGGGGATGGTGGCCTGCTCGCTGCGCCACCGCGGCGAGGAGCTGCTGGGACGGCGGCACGGGCTCGCCGCCTACGCCGAGCAGGGCAAGACGATGGGGATCCCGCTGCTCTACCCGTGGGCGAACCGGCTCGGTGAGCGGCGCTTCGCGCTCGCCGGTCGCGAGGTCGACCTCACCGCGCCCGGCCTGCGCCTCTCGACCGACGGCAACGGGTTGCCGATCCACGGCCTTCTCGCCGGCGCGCCGGACTGGCGGGTCGAGCGCCACGAGCGCAGCGGCGACGGCGGCTCGCTGCTCGCCAGCTTCGATTTCGGCGCCCGCGCCGACCTGCTGGCCGCCTTCCCCTTCCCTCACCGGCTCCTCTACGAGGCGACCCTCGTCGGCCCGGCGCTGACGATCGCGGTCACCGTCGAGGCCAGCGCCGGCGCCCCGGTTCCGATCTCCTTCGGCTTCCACCCCTACTTCTGCCTGCCGGGCCTCGAGCGTGAGGCCTGGGAGGTCGAGATCCCTGTCGGCGAGCACCTGCTGCTCGACCGCAGGCAGCTGCCGACGGGCGCCAGCGAGCCGGCCCTGGTCGAGCCGGGACCGCTCGATGACCGCACCTTCGACGACGGCTACCGGGCGCCGGCTGCGGGGGCGCCCTTCGCCCTCACAGGCGGCGGCCGGCGCCTGGAGCTGTGGTTCGGCGACGGCTACCGCTTCGCCCAGGTCTACGCGCCGGCCGAGGACGCGGTGATCGCCTTCGAGCCGATGACGGCGCCGACCAACGCTTTGGTCAGTGGCGAAGAGCTGCCGCTACTGGCGGCGGGTGAGTCGTTCACGGCGACGTTCTCGCTGGCGCTGAGCGCCGCCTGAGCCTGGCCGACACGGCTGGAAGAAACCTTGCATCCCTCAACACGACTCGGACATCCGTCGAAGCGCGCCGTGGGCTTCTAATGAAACTGCACCGCACCATCCCGATCCTCGCCGCGCTCGCCGCGGCCTTCGCGCTGCTGCTCAGCGCCTGCGGGTCCTCCTCGGACTCCGGCCGCGAGGGCGGCACCCTGCGCGCCACCTTCGGCTCCTTCCCCTCCTACCTCGACCCGGCGCTGGCCTACGACATCGAAGGCTATACGGCGATGTTCGACACCTACATCCCGCTGCTGACCTACGCCCACGCCGACGGCGAGGCGGGCAGCAAGGTGATCCCGGGGCTGGCGAAAGCGCTGCCCGAGGTGACCGACGGCGGCAAGACCTACACCCTCTTCCTGCGCCCCGGGCTGAAGTACTCCGACGGCACCCCGGTCCGCGCCTCCGACTTCACCCACACGGTCGAACGCGCCTTCCGCCTCAACTCGGGCGGCTCGCCGTTCTTCACCGACATCGTCGGCGCCGAACGGTTCGCCGAAACCAAGCAGGGTGGGATCCCCGGGATCGAAACCGACGACGAGAGCGGCAAGATCGTCATCCACCTGACCCAGCCGCGCGGCACCTTCGTCAACGAGCTGGCGATGCTGTTCATGGCCCCGGTCCCCGCCGACACCCCGGCCGAAGACATGACGCCCTCTCCCCCGCCCGCCACCGGGCCGTACGTGATCGTCGAATCCCAGCCCGGCCGCGGTTGGAAATACGAGCGCAACCCGGTTTGGGCGAAGACCAACGGCAAGCTGATGCCGCAGATCCCCGGCGGCCACGTCGACAAGATCGACGTCACCGTCATCGGCAACCCCGAGACGCAGGTCAGCGACATCGAACAGGGCCACTACGACTGGATGCAGAACACGCCGCCGGCCGGCAGCCTCGCCGCGGTGCGCGACAAGTACGAAGGCTCCCAGTTCCGGGTCGAGCCCCTGATCGACACCTACTTCTTCTGGATGAACACGACCCAGCCGCCGTTCGACGACGTGCGCGTGCGGCAGGCGGTCAACTACGCCGTCGACCCGCGGGCGCTGGAACGGATCTATGCCGGGCTACTGAAGGGCAGCGACCAGATCCTGCCGCCGGGGATGCCGGGCTATGAGAAGTTCGACCTCTACCCGCACGACATGGAGAAGGCGAAGCAGCTGATCGCCGAAGCCGACCCCAGCGACCGCCAGGTCACGGTCTGGACCGATAGCGAAAGCCCCAACGACGAAGCCGCCGAATACTACGAAGGGGTGCTGCGCGAACTCGGCTTCGAGACCAAGCTGAAGGTGGTCAACCCCGACAACTTCTTCGTCATCGCCACCAACCTCTCGACCCCCGACCTCGACACCGGCTGGAGCAGCTGGGTCGAGGACTACCCCCACCCCAACGACTTCTTCCAGCCGCTGCTCGACGGCGAAAGCATCGCCCAGACCAACAACACCAACTGGGCGCAGATCGACGACCCGAAGCTGAACGCGAAGATCGCCAAGCTCGGCAGCGAAGTCCTCGGCCCCGAGCAGGAAGCCGAATACGCCGCGCTCGACCGCGAATACATGGAACAGGCGCCGTGGGCGCCCTACGGCAACCTCTCCGCCTCGACCTTCGTCGCCGCCGACGTCGACCTCGACAAGGTCGTCTTCAACCCGACCTTCGGCCAGGACCTCGCCAGCTTCCAGTTCAAGTAGGCGGCCTCCCGGCCGCTCAGTACTTCCCCGTAAGCGCGGGTGTGGCGGCGGGTTGATGTGGGAGCGGCTCCCGCGGGAGACGATTCCGGAACTGTTTTCGCCACGCGAGGAGCCCGCGATGAGACTTCACAGCCGCCTCAACGTCGTCGACGGCAAGGTCGTCTGCCCCCACACCTGCAAGTGGAAAGCGATCGAGGGCTGCGGCGCCTGCACCGAGCTGCAGCAGATCGGCGCCGGCCAGCACGGTCAGGTCGTCGTCTGCGAGCCCGACGTCGCCCGCCCCTTCAGCGACGTCCTCGCCGACATGGTGCGCGGCTGAGCGCTCCTTTCCGCGATCATCCGGGAGGTGCCCGAGCCTCCCGCTGACCCCGAGCCCTCCCTGCGCGAGCGGATCCTGCCCGCCGGCAACCGGCTGGGGCTGGTCGCGGCGATCGCCGCCGGGGTCGTGCTAATCGACCAGGGGACGAAGATCGTGGCGACCCAGGCGCTCTCCGGCGGCGACCGGGTCGAAGTTCTCGGCGGCCTGGTCAGCTTCGAGCTCTACCGCAACTTCGCCGGGCCCAACAACATCCTCCCCGGCCACACTGTCCTGATCTCGCTGTTCGCGATCGCCGCCGTCATCGCCCTGGTCGCGATCGGCACCCGGATCGTCACCACCGTCGCCGCGGTCGTCGTCGGGCTGATGCTGGGCGGCGCGCTCGGCAACCTGCTCGACCGCGTCTTCCGCGAACCGGGCGGCCTCGAAGGCGGCGTGATCGACTGGCTGCGACTGACCGACCGCTCCAACGCGATGAACCTCGCCGACCTGGCGATCAACGGCGCCGTGGTCGTGATGATCGTCGCCCTGGCGCTCGCCTGGTGGCGCGGCCGCGAGTCGGGCGATAGCGAGCCTCCCGAGCCGGCGCCGGGCTCGCCGGACGCGGCCAGCTAGGCTGCCTCGCCGTGATCGCCGCGATCCCGAGCCCCTCGACGAACAGCTTTCACGTCGGGCCCCTCCAGTTCCACCTCTACGGCCTGATCTACGCGATGGCGATCATCATCGCCGGGGCGATCACCGTGCGGCGCTGGGAGGCCGAGGGCGGCTCGCGCGACCTCGTCTACGAGGCGATCCTCTGGGGCGTGCCGGCGGGCCTGATCGGCGGCCGCATCTACTTCGACATCACCAGCAGCAGCGAAATCCCCAACCACTGGTACGGGCCGTTCGCGATCTGGGACGGCGGCCTCGGCAGCTGGGGGGCGTTCAGCGCCGGCGTCGGCGTCGCGCTCTGGCGCGTGCACCGGGCGGGCGAGTCGATCGCCAAGGCCGCCGACGTCGTCGCCCCGGCGCTGCTCGTCGCCTTCGCGATCGGCCGCTTCGGCAACTACGTCAACCAGGAGCTCTTCGGCGGGCCGAGCAGTCTCCCCTGGGCGGTCGAAATCGACCCCGCCAACCGGCCCGCCGGCTACGCCCACGACTCGACCTTCGAACCGACCTACTTCTACGAGTCGATCTGGAACCTCGGCCTGGCCGCCCTACTGGTCTGGCTCGGCCACCATCGCAACATCCGCGCCCCCGGCCTCTTCGCCCTCTTCGTCACCGGCTACGCCGGCTTCCGGGTGATCGAGGAGACGATGCGCGTCGACCCCTCCCACTACTTCCTCGGCATGCGCCTCAACTTCTTCGTCGCCTGCGTGGTGACGATCATCGGCGCCACCTGGTTCGCCTGGTGCCAGGGCTGGTGGGGCCGACGGCGGCGCGGCTCCGGGCGCGAGCCGGCGCCGGAGTCCTAACCCGCGGCCACGGTCAGCTTCAGCGTCTTGCTCGCCTTGCCGCTGTTGCCGGCGGCGTCGCGGACGCGAACGAGGGCGCGGGCGCGGCGGGCAACCGGATCGTCGCGGACGAGCTGGGCCTTGGCGGGCGCGAGCTTCAGCTTCAGCGTGGTGGTGCGGCCGGCGAGGAGCTTGAACTTGCCCTTGACGAGGACGACCTTGCGGCGCTTGCCGCCAAGCTCGACCTTGCCCTTGGTCCGCAGCGCCACCGTGCCCTGACAGGGCGGCGACTGCTCGGAGCTGGGGCAGCGCAGCTTCAGCTTGACGGCACCGCGGCGATCGAGGCGCAACCGCTTGCCGAGGATTTCGACCTTGACGCTCTTGTCGGCCGGCGGGATCACCTCGGTGCCGTGCTCGAAGGCGCCGGCGTCGGCGAGGACGGTGCCGTCGCCGTCGCCGTCGGTCGGGCGCGGGGCGCCGCCGAGGTCGGTGGCGCCGCCGGCGATCAGGTCGGGGCCGCCGACGTCGATCGCCGGCGAGCCCGCGGCGAGACGGTAGTCGCCCGTGGCGGGCGCTAGGAAGAGCGGGTTGCCGGAGCGGTTGCCGGGACCGAAGACGGTGCTGAGCGGGCCTTCGCCTTCCTGGCCGATCGCGCTCGGGCTGAGGTCGAGGTTCGAGTAGTCGATCTTCGCTTCGATGCCGCTGCCGTAGAAGCCGAAGAAGAGCGTCTTTTCGAAGCCGCTGACGATCACGTGGCGGGCTTCCAAGATGGTCGGGCCCGGACCGCCCTCGCCCTCGAGCCGGATCCCCTGGCTTTCGGCGGCGCCGTTGCCGACGATCGTCACCCGGTCCATCGCCAGCGCGATCGTGTTCGGCGGCTGGCCGTTGTAGACGCCGAGGCCGAGCTCGTAGCTGCCGGGCGGCGCCGCTGAGGCGTCGAGTACCGCGTCGCTCAATTCCATCTTCGCGTCGAGGCCGGTCTCGTTGGCGACGGAGAGCGGCTGGTTGCCGCGGAGGACGACGTGACTGACCCGCATCGGCGGGTCGCCCGGTTCCTGAGCGACCCGGATCCCGAGCGCCCGGCCGCGCACCCGCACGCTCACGTCGCGCAGTTCGTCGAGGTAGCCGGCCTGCAGGCCGTAGGCGTCGAGCGAGGGGTCGATGTCGACCTCGAGCTCGCGGGCGGCGCCTTCGCGCAACAGCCCGGCTGCCCTTCGCCGTCGTTGATCCCGGGGGCGAAGGTCGCGCCGACCGCGTCGATCTTGACCCGCTCGACGAGGCCGCTGTAGAGGTCGATCCCTTCGACGCTGGAGTTGTGGCCGGGGGTCACGTCCGACGGCAATCGCAGCGTCACGTCAGAGAGGTGCATGTGGCCGCAGATGATGCGCCGGGTGCCACCGAAGCTGGCGGGCGGGGGTTCGGCGGTGAGGATCGTCTGGTCGATCCCGGCTCCGCGGACGTACGTGTCGTCTTTCGTCACGTTTAGCCCGCCGCATGCGATTTCGTCGGTCTCGAAGGTGCCGGCCGGGATGGCGACGGTGTCGGGGCCGCCGTGGGCATCGGCCAGATCGACCGCGCCCTGGAGCGTCGCTACCGGCGTGCCTTCACCGCACGGCGACGGCGCGCAGTAGACGTCAGCCCGGGCGGGCGCGGCGGCCGGTCCGGTCAGCGCGAGAAGAGCCGCGAGCGCGGCGAGAAGGGCGATTCCGATTGCAGCGTTGCGAGCAGGCACGACTCGGCTCCCCAGACGGTCGGTCGGCGTTTGGACCGCGCCAAAGTACCACGCTGTCAGCGGGCGCCGAGCCGCGCGCGAAGCAGGAGCAGGCCGACCAGGCTCTTCGCGTCGGCGATCTCGGCGATGGCCGCGTCGAGCTCGGCCAGCGGCCAGCGGACGACCTCGATCTCCTCGTCGTCGTCGGCCTCGGCCGTGGCCTCGCTGAGCTCGGTGGCGAGGAAGATCGTCGTCGTCTCGTCGGCCCAGCCGGGCGTCGGGTAGATCGCCTTGAGCAGCTCCCAGCGCGCCGCCGCCATCCCGATCTCCTCCGCCAGCTCGCGCTGCGCGCACTCGAGCTCGCTCTCACCCTCGACGTCGAGGGTGCCGGCGGGGATCTCCAGCAGACCCTCCTCGCCGACCGCCTCGCGCGGCTGGCGCACCAGGTAGACATAACTCTCGTCGTGGGCGACGATCCCGACCGCGCCGGGATGCTCCACCACCTGCCGCTCGTACTCGCGGCCGTCCTCGCGGCGATAGCGCCGCACGACGACGTCCCAGAACTTGCCCTCGAAGGCGGTCTCGGCGCTCAGCGGCTGCACGGCGCCCACGCTAGCGACTGGCGAGCGCGACGACAGCCCGCTGCGCGTCCGGCAGCGTCCGCGCCGCCGCCGGCCCCAGGATCCGCCGCCACAGCGGCGCCAGCGCCCCCTCGACGTAGATCGTGTTGGTGAGCCGGCTGCCTTCCCCCTGCGCCTCGACCAGGTGCCGGTGCCCCATCCGCGCCCCCGGCAGCCGCGCCTCGTCGGTGAACAGCCGCCCCTCCTCGAACTCGACCACCCGGAACCGCAGGCGCAGCCCGGTCCCGAACACGATCCGCGCCCGCGCCCCGAGTGCCAGCGGCCCTTCGAGACTGGCCCGCTTGATCTCCGCGTTCCACTTCGGCCAGGCGCTGACGTCCGCATACGCCAACTCCCACACCGCCGCCGGAGCCACCTCGGCCTCCAGCGTGCTCG
Organism: Actinomycetota bacterium; assembly: GCA_048498975.1. GTDB lineage: Bacteria > Actinomycetota > Thermoleophilia > Solirubrobacterales > 70-9 > VAYN01. The sequence continues at coordinate 14,407 of JBEHWY010000030.1, forward strand.
TCGTCTCCCAACGACTCATGCCCCACCTCCTGCCTCGTGCCGACTATGTCGCAGGCAGGCTATGGGCTGGAGTGCAGGGAGCGCCGCGTCGCCCCACCGACCTCTTGCGCGTACCCGTTAGCGGTGAACTCGCGAAAGAGCGGATGGTCGCGGCCCAACAGCGTGACCTCACCCTTGGCGATCCTGCTGCGCGGATCGCGTCCGGTACCGACCAGGCGCGCGACGCCGACGCGGCGGCGAGAGGGAATCGAGGTCTCCATCGGCGCCTTTTCGACACTGGGCCTTGATTTCCTTCCCGGCAAGTGCGCGGAGGCAGGGGCCGCGCTGAGTAGGTTTCAGACGGGATGGCGGACGAGGCACCTTCTTACGACGAGTTCAAAATACGGTTTCACCCGGCCGGGGGTCATGCCTACCGAGCCGTCGCCACGGCGGCCGACGGCTCGACCGCTACGAGCGCCTTTGAGGTTCCCTTCACCGCGCTAGAGATCGACAACTTCGTCCTCCGGGTCGGCCGCCAGCGGCTGCAGATGAGGAACTACCGCTCTAGCCAAATGGAGGAGGCGAGGCGGTTTGGCGAACGCCTTTTCGGCGCGCTGATGGTGGAGCCCGTCCGCGACGTCTTTCGCTCCGCCCGCGGAGCCGCCGAGAGCTCGGGCCGAGGCCTCCGCCTCACCCTGTGCCTCTCCGACGCGCCAGAGCTGATGGATCTGCCCTGGGAGTTCCTCTACGAGAAGCCCCGCTTCCTCTCTCAGTCGATCTACAGCCCCGTAGTTCGATCGCTCGACCTCCGCGATGCGCCGGCCCCCTTTCCGACGAGCCTGCCGCTGAACGTGCTCGGGCTGGTCAGCTCTCCCAACGGCTTCCCCACCCTCGACGTTACGCGTGAGAAGGCGAAGCTGCACACGGCACTGGAGCCTCTTTGCAGGGCAGGACTCGTCACTCTGACCTGGCTCAGCAGGGGCACCCTGAAAGAGCTCGATGACGCCATCAACCAACACCAGGGTATTCACGTCTTCCATTTCATCGGCCACGGTGGGTATGACACCAGCGACCAGAGCGGCGTCTTGGTCCTCGAAACCGCCGACAGCGAGCCGCACGAAGTCTCGGGAGAGGAACTGGGACTTCTCCTGCAGGACGAGCGTAGCCTGAGATTGGCCGTCCTGAACTCGTGCGAAGGCGCCCGGAGCTCACGCCTCGACCCGTTCTCGGGAGCGGCCACGAGCCTCGTCCACTACGGAATCCCAGCGGTCATCGGCATGCAATTCGAGATCACCGATGAGGCCGCCATCACCTTTGGCGCACGGCTGTATGAGGCGCTCTCGCGAAGCTTCCCGGCCGATGCGGCACTCGCGCAGGCACGTCGCTCGATCTTTGCCGCGGGGAATGACATCGAGTTCGGTACTCCGGTCCTCTTCCTCCGGGGGAAGGACGCGCGCCTCTTCGACGTCGCGGACGGCGTCGTCGCTCAAACGCCAGCCCCGGCCGAGCCCGAAGCATCAGAAGCGGTGGAACTCAAACCCTTGGCGAGACTCGATCCAGGAGGCTCCTCGTATAACCCCTGGCTACCTCGGCCCTGGCAGGAATGGTGGCTCGCGTGGAGGGCAAACCTCCTCCGAGCGCTGGCCCGCATACCGAATCGCATCTGGGTCGCCGCGTGCATTGCCTCAATCGTGCTGGGCGTGGCCATCACCACGCTCTACGGACATGAAACGGCGAGCGGTGAACATCAGAGCACGCCGGGCGCGATCCTGACCGCCGTCGGACTCCTCGGCCTGATCGCGATCGCCGCCAGGGTCGGGTACAGCGAGGCACGAGACCGCTTCAAGCGCTTGAAGGACTGGTGGACCGGGAACGGCTAGCGATCACTCGGCCGACCGCCGTGCACTCAGCCTTCCCCCACCCTGCCGACGACTCCCTCACGGGCACAAATATGGCTGGCGCCCATCTCCCCTTGAGCCCAGGCCCCGCCGGCGGAGAGGTCTCGAGGACCCGCAACGACGAACCGTGCAGATGCTTTAGCAGGGTCGCTGATTGGCCGCCTCTGCCATCTGCGCGGCCGCGTCGACGTCATCGGCCATCCTCTCGACCACCTTCCCGATCAGCGCGGTCGCCGCTCGGCACGCATCCTCTCCCACCGTCTTCACCTCATGACAGGCACTCGAGGTCAGCATCTCGCGCATCGCCTCGGCCCTGTCGTCGCCAGGCAGTACCTCCGCCGGCAGCTCCATCAGGGTTCGAAGGACGAAGTCGATCGCCACGACCGAACCCATCAGCTCCTCCATCAGCTCCTCAGAGGCAGTACGCACTCCTTGATCGTGCATCGCCATGACCCCACCAAGGGCACGGCGAGGTACATTCTCCCCCTCCACCCAGTGCCCAGGGACGTACGGTCGCTGCCGGGGGCGGATCTCATCGCTCGCGGTCTCACGGACCTGGAAGCGCGACGGGAGACCACCGAGGCTTTGCTGGTATCCATCGGGGCACCGCGGCTGCGATCGCTCGGCTACGAGGTGAGCTCGCCGTTCGACTCCCCCGAGCATCGGCTCTACCTGCACCTGGCCTGGGAGAAGGGCAACGCGGCACACCCCGCCTACAACGCGCTCATTCGCCGACTCGTCAGCTTCGAGCACGCAGCGCGATGCGCGATCTAGCCGACGAATCCCACGTCGACCAGTTCATGCGGGCGCTGGGCCGGGCGGCAAAGTCGGAGGGTAGGTCTACCTGACCGGTGGCGCGACTGCCGTGCTGATGGATGGCGAGAGCACGATCGACGTCGACATCAAGGTGGTTCCCGACAGCGATGACCTGCTGCGCGAGATCCCGAGGCTGAAGGAGCAGCTCAATCTGAACGTGGAGCTCGCCGCCCCGTCGGACTTCATCCCAGTTCCCGAGCATTGGGAGGAGCGAAGCCCGCTAATCCGTCGGGAAGGCAAGATCGCGTTCCACCATTTCGACCTGGTCGCCCAAGCTCTCGCGAAGGCGGAGCGTGGCCATGAGCAGGATCGGCGAGACGTGCAGCAGATGATCGCGAGCGGACTGGTCGACCCCACCGATGCCATCGCTCAGTTTGAAGCGATCGAGCCAGAGCTTTTCAGGTAATGGGGCGGGCTGGATTCGAACCAGCGACCAAGGGATTATGAGTCCCGTGCTCTAACCAACTGAGCTACCGCCCCGGGGTCGGCGAGGGCCGACGGGGCGAGCATAGAGGCTTTGGAGGTGGCGGATCGAGTGCTGCATTTGCCCCGTATAAGGGGGTAAATGCAGGTCTCGATGAGATATGACCGGGTCCGCGGCGGCGTCCAGTCCACCTCTTTACAGCGGAACGACTGTATTGACCGGGATGGGAACATATGTTCGTGCCCACCGAGGGGGAAACGCTGCAGCGGTTTCGGAAAGCTCTGGCCAGCGGGGACGCGGCGGGGGCGATCGAGCGGGCGAAGGGGCTCTCCTACGTCGGGCTCGGCGATGCATTGGAGCTGGTGCGGCTGCTCGCGCGCAAGGGGGACCCGCGCTTCGACGCGGCGGCGAATCGGTGGCTCAACCGGCTGGTCGCCGAGCGGCGGCCGAGCCTCGGCGAGGTGCAGCTGGCGACGGCGGCCCTGGGGGCGATGGCCCTCAACCCCGACTCAGAGCAGGCCCTGAAGGCGCTGCACCAGGCGATCCAGACCGGCTGAGGCCCCGCCGGGGCCTCGATCTCTCCCGTCCTAGGCGCTGAACAGCTGCGCCAGGGAGCGGCCGACGTCGGGCGGCTCTTCCTCGCCCTTGGCCGCGGCGGCGGCGCCCTCGGCGAGGGCCTTGGCGGCGTCGGCGATCTGGTGGTCGCGGCCGCCGCGGATGACGCCGGTCTTCTTCGCTTCGGCGAGGTCGGACTCCATCAGCCCGGCGAGCTCGGCGAGGCGGCGCAGGCCGACGACGCCGGCGGTGCCGCGCAGGGCGTGGGCTTCGGCGCGCATCGTCTCGAAGTCCGTGGTCGCGGTGGCGAGGCCGGCGGAGATCACGTCGCAGCGGCGCCGCGCCTCCTCGGCGAAGGATTCGAGCAGCTCGACGTTCTCTGGGGCGGCTTTTGCTTTGTCGGTCATTCGGCGATCACCTTTTCGGCAACTTCGTCCATCAAATCAAGCCCGAAGCCCCCCTCGACGGCCGACTTGACAGTTCCGTTGCGATCGATCGCGAACAGCCAGGGCTCCGTCGGGAGGTGAAAGGCCCGCACCTGCGGCCGGACGCCCTTCTCGGGATCGTTGTCGTTGAAGATCTCCATGTGGATAAAAGCGGCTTTGTCTCCGAATTGCTGCTTGGCCTGCTCGGCCACGTCGACGACGGGGGCGCAAACCCGACTCTGGCAGAACTCGGGGGTCGCAAACAAGAGCAGGATCGGTTCTTTTCCCAGCGCTTCCGCGTAATCGACTTCGTTTTGGGTGTCTTGCGGCGTCCGAGTCGTGATCTTCGAGAGGTCCTCCCCTGCTTCCTGCGCGGTCGGCGTGTGGATCTTCGGCGCCGGGTCGCCGGGCCGCGGAACGTGCGTGAACTCGCCGACTTCGGCCGTGCCCAGCAGCCGCGCCTTCGTTTCGTCGCCTTCGCGGATCAGCGCCGCCAGCCGCCAGGAGCCATCGCGCGGAAACGGAATCTCAGCCGAGTAGACGACCCGCGCCACTTCGGGGTCTTCCGCCGTCGTCTGCGAGACGAAGGCGCGCTGCGTCGCCAGGCTTTCGATCTTCGCCGGATATGGGCCGACGGCCGGTTCCTCCAGCGCTTTCTTTTCCGCCTGCGCGAGCTGGCCCTTGTTGCCACGGGCCGATTTCGCCCCCGGCTTCGGCGTCGGCACCGGCGCGTAGTAGATCGCCACTTCGGCGTCGGTCACCTCCGGCCCGTTGTGCTCCCGAACCGAGAACGGAAAGCGATTGAGCCCTGGGTAGAAGACCGAGGCTTCCGCCGAGACGATCAGCTCCGAGGGAGCGTCGGCGGTGCTCAGCACTTCTTCGAGGCTGCGTCCCTGGGGCGCGGGGAAGTCGCTCGCCGCCGGTGCTGGCCTGCTCGGCGCGTTGGTCAGATCCCCCGCCCCGGTCGAGTCGCCACCGCCGCAGGCGGCCGCCCCAAGGGCGAGCGCAAGCAGGCAGGCGCAGACGGAGGCAAGGCGGGCGGCGCGCATCGGCGCCATGTTATTGAGACTCACAGCCACGCCCGGGCCCCCCGAACGCCGCTCCCGAGCGCCAGATAAGGTGCCTGCGTCTTCGAAACGACAGGAGGGGAAATGGCTGACCGTGCGGCAATCGTTACCGGAGGATCGGGAGGCATCGGCCTCGCCATCGCCCGCGCGCTCGGCGAACGGGGCTACGCGCTGACGCTCTCGGCTCGGCGCCCGGAGAAACTCGAGCAGGCCGTGGCGGGGCTGCGCGCCGACGGATTCGAGCTGCAGACGGTCCCCGCCGACGTCGCCGACGAGGAGCAGTTGCTCACGGTCTTCGCCGCCCACGAGGAGCGCTACGGCCGCCTCGACGCGCTCTGCAACAACGCCGGGGTCGGCATCGGCGGCCCGATGGACCAGACCCAGACCAAGTACCTCGACATGCAACTGGCGGTCAACCTGCGCTCGCTGATCATCGGCACCCGCGAGGGCCTGCCGCTGCTGCGCGAGGCCGGCGCCGAGCACGGCAAGGCGCTGATCCTCAACACCGCCTCGATCGCCGGCAAAAGCGGCCAGGCCTTCCTCTCCATCTACGGCGCGACCAAGGCGGCGGTGATCAACTTCACCGAGGCGACGGCGCGCGAAACCGCCGGCTCCGGGATCCAGTGCACCGCCTTCGCGCCCGCCTTCGTCGACACGGCGATGACCGACTTCGTCAAGGAGGCGGTGCCGGGCGAGAAGATGATCCAGCCCTCCGACATCGGCGCCGCGGTCAACTTCCTGCTCGAGACCTCGCCCAACTGCCTGATCCCGGAGATCGTCTTCAACCGCGCGGGCGAGGGACCCGACAACCCCTGAGCCCCGTCCGATGGCGCTGAGAGTCCTCGTCGCCGCCTTCGGCGACGCGGGGCACGCGTTCCCGGCGATCGCCCTGGGGCGGGCGCTGGCGGCGCGCGGGCACGAGGTGGTCGTCGAGACCTGGGAGGAGCGGCGGGCCGCGGTCGAGGGTGCCGGGCTCGGCTTCGCCGCGGCCCAGGAATACCGCATGTTCCCGCCGCCGGAGCCCGACTCCGCGGACGGCCAGCACGCGGCCGAGGCGGCGCGGGCGCTGCTGCCTCTGTTCGAGGAGCTGCGCCCCCATGTCGCCGTCAGCGACATCCTCACCCTGGCGCCGGCGCTCGCCGCCGAGAAGGCCGGGGTGCCGCTGGCGACCCTGATCCCCCACATCTACCCGGTGGTCGAGCCCGGCCTGCCCTTCTTCGCCGTCGGCCTGCGCAAGCCGCGGACGCCGCTCGGCCGCGCCGGCTGGCGGGCGGGGCAGCGGGCGCTGCGCGTCGGCCTCGAGCACGGCCGCCGCGACCTCAACCAGCAGCGCCGCCGGCTCGGCCTGCCGCCGACCGAGCGCTTCCACGGCGGCATCAGCCCCGACCTGGCGCTGGTCGCGACCTACCCGCAGCTCGAGTACCCGCGCAGCTGGCCGCCGGAGGTGCGGATCACGGGGCCGATGGTCTTCGAGCAGCCCTACCCCGACGTCGAGCTGCCGCCCGGCACCGAGCCGCTCGTCCTCGTCGCCCCCAGCACCGCCCACGACTCCGACAACCGCCTGGTGCGGACGGCGCTGGCGGCGCTCGCCGACGAGCCGGTGCGGGTGGTGGCGACGACCAACCGCGTCGCCCCCCAGCACCCGATCGAGGTGCCCGCCAACGCCGTCCTCGTCGACTGGCTGAGCTACAGCCAGCTGATGCCGGCGGCGGCGCTGGTCGTCTCCCACGGTGGCCACGGCACCGTCGCCCGCGCCCTCGGCGCCGGCACTCCGGTCCTCGTCTGCCCGATCACCGGCGACATGAGCGAGACCGCGATGCGCGTCGACTGGGCCGGCTGCGGCCTCTCGCTGCCCTGGCGGCTGTGCCGGCCGGCGCCGCTGCGCTGGGCGGTGCGCCGCCTGCTCGCCGACTCCGCCTTCACCGCGCGCGCCGAGGAGATCGCCGCCTGGGGACGGGAGAACGACGGCGCCGCGCGCGGCGCGGCGCTGGTCGAGGAGCTGGCCGGGCGCTACTCGGGGGGCGGCATCGGCGGTTCCTCGGCCGGCGGCGGCGCGGCGGCGGGCGGTACCGCGTCGGCGTCGGGGTAGGCGAGCCGGGCGCCTAGCACCAGCGCGACGATCGCGAAGGCCATCGCCAGCGCCCCGATCGCGATGCTGAGCAGGAGGGTCCCCCCGTCGAGGAAGCCGTCGCCGGAGGCGGCGATGTAGGCCCAGAGCGAGATCGGCACGTAGAGGGCGGTGGCGGTGAAGAGGCCGGGGTTGGGCCGTCCCGCCGAGAAGCTCGGCAGCAGGTGGAAGAAGACCGCGTTGATCAGGCACAGGGCTGGGAAGGCGAGGGCGAAGGCCGGTGCGCTCCAGCCCACCATCGCGGCGGCGACGCCGAACACGATCAGCAGCGCGTTGGTCGCCCAGAAGTCGGTCCAGGTCGGGATCGCGCCGATCCGCGGACCGATGTACCCGGCGGCCCAGCCCTGCCACCCCATCGCGTGCTCCTCGACGACGTGCGCCGCGCTCGCCGCCACCAGCACCCACAGAACCCACTCGTGACCAATCACGCCGACCCCCTACCCGTCGAGGTCCTGCCTGGAACTCCGGGGGTGGGACTCGAACCCACAACCCTTCGATTAACAGTCGAATGCTCTGCCGATTGAGCTACCCCGGAACGCTTTGGCCCGGAAGCGAAGCCGGACCGCTCGGAATTTACCGACTCAGGACCCGACCCGCTGTGCGTGAGCGATTCGCTGCACCAGACCGGCCCGTTCGCGGCTCAGCGCCGCCCGCCGCTCGTAGTCGCCGCGCTCGCCCGCGGCGGCGATTTCGTCCTCGAGCCGGCGCTGCTCGAGCAGCAGCCAGTTGAGCTCCATCGACTCGTGCGAGGCGGGCTCGTCGCGGGAGATCATCACCAGCTCGGTGATCACGCTGGCCAGCTCCGGGTCCTGGGGCAAGTTCGAGGCGGGGTCGCCGGGGTGCTCGCGCAGCCAGTCGGCGGCGCGCACGCCGCTGCCCGAGAGGTGGGCGTCGGTGAGCCGCGCCAGGTACTCGCGCCCCTCGTCGGGCAGCGCGATGCACATCGCCAGCAGCGCCCGCTCGCGGCGCTCGCGCGAGGTCAGCTCGACCGCGCGGCGCGGCGGCGCCTGCGTGGGAGCGCCCGCCGAGGCGCGGCCGGCTCCCCGTTCGGGCCCCGGATCGCCGCCACTGGCCGGCGTCGCCGCCACCACCCGGCCCATCACCATCGCCGGCTCGAGGTCGAGGCGCTCGGCCACCCGCCGCACCAGCTCGTCGCGGCTGGCCGACTCGCCGAGCCCCGCCAGCACGGGCGCCACCTCGTCGAGGGCGCGGTCGCGCGCCGCCGGCGAGGAGACGTCGGTCCCGGCCAGGACCAGGCCGACCTGGAAGTCGCTGAGCTCGACGGCGCCCTCGACCAGCTCGCGGAAGCGCTCGGCGCCGCCGGGCTCGGCCATCATCTCGGCCGGGTCGACGCCGGCCGGCATCGCCGCCACCCGCAACCGCATCCGCCGCCCGGCGGCGACCCGCTGCGCGCGCAGCATCGCCTCCTGGCCGGCGGAGTCGGCGTCGAGCGCCAGCACGACCTCGTCGACCATCCCCGACAGCGTCGCCACCTGCTCGTCGGTGATCGCCGTCCCCATCACCCCGACCGCCTCCTCGACCCCGGCCTGGTGCAGGGCGAGGACGTCGGTGTAGCCCTCGACCACGACCGCCCGCGCCGCCTTCGCGATCGCCGCTTTCGCCCGGTCGACCCCGTAGAGGAGCTGGCTCTTGTGGAAGAAGTCGGTCTCCGCCGTGTTGACGTACTTGGCGCCCTGGTCGGAGCGCATCGCCCGCCCGCCGAAGCCGAGCGTGCGGCCGCGGCGGTCGCGGATCGGGAACATGATCCGCGAGCGGAAGCGGTCGTACTCTCTCCCCTCACGGCCGCGCTGGACGAGGCCGACGCCGTGCAGCTCGTCGACGCTGAAGCCGGCCTGCTGGCCGCGGACGAGGATCTTGTCCCAGGCGCTGGGCGCGTAGCCGACGCCGAAGGCGCGCAGCACCTCCTCCCCCAGCCCGCGCTCGGCCAGGTACTCGCGCGCCCGCGCCGCCTCCTCGGAGTCCCAGAGGTAGGCCGCGTAGTAGGCCGCGGTCCGCTCCAGCAGTTGCTCGAGCCGGCGCCGGTGCTGGCGGCGCGCCTCGGCCCGCGGATCCTCCTGCTCGCGCTCGATCTCGACCCCGTAGCGGTCGGCGAGCATCTCCACCGCCTCGGCGAAGCCGAGCCCCTCCTTCTCCTCGACGAACTTGATCACGTCGCCGCCGACCCCGCAGCCGAAGCAGTGGTAGAGCTTTTCCTGCGGGTCGACGGAGAACGAGGGCGTGCGCTCCTCGTGGAAGGGGCAGAGGCCGACCATCCGCGCCCCCTGGCGGCGCAGGTCGGTGTGGGCGCCGATCACCTCGACGATGTCGGCGGTCTGCTTGACCCGTTCCAGGCTCTCGGCCGAGATCAGCGCCATCAGAACCGCGACTCCTCGGGGATCGTCAGCGCGGCGAACTTGGCGATGCAGAAGCGGTCGGTCATGCCGGCGACGTAGTCGGTGACGCGCTGGACGTCGCCGGCCTCGGGATCGAGGCGTGGTACCTCCTCGGGGTGGGCGAGGTAGTGGTCGAGGAGCACGCGCATGCCGCGGGTGACGCGCTCGTGCTCGCGGCGGGCCTCCTCGCCGAGGTAGACGCGGTCGAACATGAACTTGCGCAGGCGCAGCATCGCGCCGCCGATCTCCTCGCTCTGGACGATGTCGCCGGCGCCGCGCGAGTGGTCGACGATGTCGCGGACGAGGGTGTCGATCCGCAGCGAGCCGGTCGGGCCGAGCAGCTCGATCTCACGCGTCGGAAGGTCCTCCGGCCGCAGGATCCCGGCCCGCAGCGCGTCGTCGATGTCGTGGTTGATGTAGGCGACGCGGTCGACGAGCTTGACGATCCGCCCCTCGAGCGTCGCCGGCTTGTTCGGCCCGGTGTGGTTGAGGATGCCGTCGCGGACCTGCTCGGTGAGGTTGAGGCCGGTGCCCTCGCGCTCGAGCACGTCGACCACCCGCAGCGAGTGCTCGTTGTGCCGGAAGCGCTCGCCGCAGCAGTCGCGCAGGGCGGCGTCGAGGGTCGCCTCGCCGGCGTGGCCGAAGGGCGGGTGGCCGAGGTCGTGGCCGAGCCCGATCGCCTCGGTCAGGTCCTCGTTGAGCGCCAGCGCCCGGGCCACGGTGCGGGCGATCCCGCAGGCCTCGAGCGTGTGGGTCAGCCGCGTCCGGTAGTGGTCGCCTTCGGGGGCGATGAAGACCTGGGTCTTGTGCTTGAGGCGGCGGAAGGACTTGGAGTGGACGATGCGGTCGCGATCGCGCTGGAACGGCGTCCGCAGCGGGCTGTCGGGCTCGGCGACCGCGCGGCGCCCCGGGTAGGAGCGGGTCGCGTCGGCGGCGAGGAACTCCTCCTCCTGAGCGCGGATCCGGTCCTCGAAGGTGGCGGTGGCGGGCACCTGCCGATCTTAAGCGGCGGCGCGCAGCTGCACGTGCGCGTGGTGCTCCAGCGTCTCCCCCACTGCGCGTTCGGCCTGGCGCAGGGCGAGCGGCTCGGCGGCCGGTGCCTCGCTCAGCGGCCTCGCCAGGGCGGCGACCATGAAGGAGTGCGCCTCCTCGCCGAGCGGGAAGCCGTCGCCTTCGCAGCTGGCGCAGACGACGCCGCCGGCGGCGCCGGAGAAGCCGGCCAGGTGTTCGGCCTCGCCGCAGTGGGTGCAGGAGGCGAGCTCGGGCGCGAAGCCGGCGGCGAGGGCGAGCTTGAGGCGGAAGGCGAGCGCCGTCGGCAGCCCGGCCGCGGTCTCGTTCCCCGCCTCGTCGAGCAGCGCCAGGTAGCGGCAGAGCAGGTTGTAGGCGGGCGGGTTGGCCTCGGCGGAGTCGAGCAGGCGCAGGACCACGTCGCAGCCGCGGGCGGCGGCGGTCAGCGCGGGCCCCGAGGAGCGCAGCCGCGGGTAGCCGTCGACGGTGGCGACGCTGGTCACGGTCAGCAGCTCGCTGCGGCCTTCGTGGAGGACGAGGTCGAGGCGGAAGAACGGCTCCAGGCGGCCGCCGAAGCGCGATTTCGGCTTGCGCGCGCCCTTCGCGATCGCGTTCAGCCGCCCCCGCGTCTTCGAGTAGAGATGGAGGATCCGGTCCGCCTCGCCGTAGCGGATGCTGCGCAGGACGATCGCCTCGGTCTTGACGGTGGTTCCGGCCACGTCACCAAATGTGACCGACGGAGCGGACGTGTCGAGTTTGTCAACCAGGGGGTGACAAACTCGACAAGGATCTACCCGGAGGCCTTGCGGCGGCGCGGTTTGCGGCGCAGGCGCACCTGGCAGCTCGGGCAGAAGTAGGTCGAGCGGCCGCTGACGACGATCCGCACCACCTCGCCCTCGCAGGAGGGGCAGGGCTCGCCCTCGCGGGTGTGGACGAGGAACTTCTCCTGCATCGTCCCCTTCTCGCCGCGGCCGTCGCGGTAGTCGTCGATCGAGGAGCCGCCGGCCTCGATCCCGGCCTCCAGGGCGGCGACGACGGCGTCGCGCAGCGCCTCGAGGTGCTCGGGCTTCATCGATCCCGCGGGCGAGAGCGGGTGCAGTCGCGCTCGGTAGAGCGCCTCGTCGGCGTAGATGTTGCCGACGCCGGCGACGCGCGTCTGGTCGAGCAGGAAGGACTTCAGCGGCGCCGTGCGGCCGGCGGCGACATCGCCCAGCAGCTCGGGCGTGAACTCCTCGGAGAGCGGCTCGGCGCCGAGCCGGGCGAAGCGCGCCGGCAGGTCCTCGTTGGCGATCAGGAAGGCCTCGCCGAAGCGGCGCGGGTCGGTGAACCAGAGCTCGCGGCCGTCGTCGAGGACGAAGCGGGCACGCAGGTGCCTGGCCGAGGTCGAGCGCTCGCCCTCGTACAGACGCCGCCCCTCGGAAGGGTCGAGCACGTCCTCGCCCTCGACCAGGACGAGGTTGCCGGTCATCCGCAGGTGCATGACCAGGGTGCGGTCGCCGTCGAGTGCCAGCAGCAGGTACTTGCCGCGACGGCCGAGCCCTTCGATCGTGGCGCCGCTGACTTCGTCGCCGAGCCGCTCGGGCGGCACCGGTCGCGACCAGCGCGGGTCGAGCACTTCCAGCGCCTCGATCCGGTGCCCTTCCAGCTCCGGCTCCAGCTGCCTGGCGACGGTCTCGACCTCCGGCAGCTCGGGCATGCCCCGAGTTCTATCTATTCGCTGGCGCGGGGGTGGGCCTCGAAGTAGACCTGCTTGAGGCGGTCACCGGAGAGGTGGGTGTACATCTGCGTGGTCGAGATGTCGGCGTGGCCGAGCATCTCCTGCACCGCGCGCAGGTCGCAGCCGCCGGCGAGCAGGTGGGTGGCGAAGCTGTGGCGCAGCGTGTGCGGGCTCATCCGCCCGTCGAGGCCAGCCTCGCGGGCGTGGCGCTGGACGATTTTGTAGAGCCCCTGGCGGGTCAGCGGCCCGCCGCGGAAGTTGACGAACAGCCGCGGCTCCTCGCGCTCGCCGATCAGCTTCGGGCGGCCGCCGCGCAGGTAGGCGTTGATCGCCAGGATCGCCTGCCGCCCGAGCGGCACCAGCCGTTCCTTGGAGCCCTTGCCGCGCGCCCGCAGCAAGCCCTCGTGCAGGTCGACGTCGGCGACCTCAAGCCCGATCGTCTCCGAGGCCCGCAGCCCGCAGGCATACATCACCTCGAGCAGCGCCCGGTCGCGCAGCGCCGTCGGCTCGCTGCCGCGCGGCGCCGAGAGCAGCTGCTGCACCTCGGCGTAGTTGAGGACCTGCGGCAGCTTCTTCGCCCGCCGCGGCGCGCTCAGCGCCGCCGTCGGGTCGTCGCCGATCAGCTCGTCGCGGCGCAGGTGCTTGTAGAAGGAGCGCAGGCAGGCGGCCTTGCGGTGGATCGTCGCCGAGGAGACCGGCTGGCGCTCCCCCTCCCCGGTCGCCAGCTCGGCGAGGAACTCGGTGACGTCGGCCGGGCCGGCGGTGAGCGCGTCGAGCTTGTGGTTGGAGAGGAACTCGCCGTACTGCAGAAGGTCGGTGCGATACGCGTTGAGCGTGTTGCGCGACAGCCCCCGCTCCAGCTCCAGGTAGGCGAGGAAGTCGAGGACTAGCGATGAGAACCGCGCGTCGGCGCCGGGAGCGGCCGGGGACGAGGGCACGGCGGGCTTGACGGCGATCGCCATGAAGGCTCGTTTCGCGTCGGGCGGCGCGAGCCCTTTACGCGCAAGGGAGCGTGCGCGGGATTCTCGCCGGGAACCCGCACGGCCGGCGGGCGGCCCGGCGCACCCACAGGGCAGGTATCGAAGCATCGTTTTCACCGTAATTCAGCTGGATCGAGGCCGTGATGTTATCGGTGATCCGGTAGCTGTCGTAATTGAAGAGCGAGAAATTGTGATAC
>JBEHWY010000031.1:0-27903 GCA_048498975.1 Actinomycetota bacterium
AACGCTCGGCACGGGCGAGGCCATCTGGTGCGCGGGCGGCATGGCGTCGGCCGCGCCGCCGGCAGCCGCCGCCGCGCCAGCGGCAGCACCGCGAGCGCCTCCGCCAGTTTCAGCGGGCCGCGCAGGCCCGGCGCCCGGGCCACCAGCCCCGGCGCCAGCTCCGGCTTGCGCTCGGAGGCGACCTGGATCTGACCGTCGCGGTCGCGCACCGCCGCCGCCCAGTGGGTCGGGCCGTGGATCAGCAGGCCGTTGCGCAACGCCATGCCGCCGAGGCGCAGGCGAGGCGGCTGGCGCGGCGCTGAGCCGTTCTCCTCGGAAGCCATGGGAGGACGATAGGCGATCGCCGAGCCCAGAAAGCAGAGGGCGCCGAGTCCAGTCATCTCGGCGCCCTCTCCCCCCTGTTTAGTTCCCGGCCGGAGACCCCCAGTCCAGGCCTCCGGCCGGTGTATCGGCTCTCCCTGGCTCTAACTTGGAAAGCCGACCATGAAACACCCCTGTAACGGGGAAGTTGCGCCTTCTTCAGGCCCTACCCGAGGCGCCGGCGCAGCTCCTCGAGCCGGCGCCCCAACTCCTCCTCGTAGCCGCGGTCGGTCGGCTCGTAGAAGCGGTGCCCGGCGAGCTCGTCGGGGAGGTGCTGCTGGTCGGCGACGCCGCCCGGCTCGTCGTGGGCGTAGCGGTAGCCGCTGCCGCGACCGAGCTCGGCGGCGCCGGGGTAGTGGGCGTCGCGCAGGTAGTCGGGCGGCGTCTTGGCGCCATTGGCACGAACCTCGGCGCGGGCCGCGGAGAGCGCCTTGTAGGAAGCGTTCGACTTCGGCGCCAGCGCCAGGTGGACGGTGGCCTGGGCGAGGTTGAGCGCGCACTCGGGCAGGCCGACGCGGTCGACCGCGCGGGCGGCGGCGTCGGCGACCAGCAGCGCCTGCGGGTCGGCGTTGCCGATGTCCTCGGAGGCGAGGATCACCATCCGGCGGGCGATGAAGCGCGGGTCCTCGCCGCCCTCCAGCATCACCGCCAGGTAGTAGAGAGAGGCGTCGACGTCCGAGCCCCGGGTCGACTTGATCCAGGCCGAGATGAAGTCGTAGTGACGGTCGCCCTGGCGGTCGTAGTCGAGCGCCTTGCGCTGCAGCGCGTCCTCGATCGCGGCGACGTCGACCTCGCCGCCGCCGGCGCGCTCGACCGCCCGTTCCAGCGCCGAGAGCGCCACCCGCGCGTCGCCGCCGGAGCGCTCGGCCAGCATCGCCAGGGCGGCGTCGGTGACCGGCGGCGGCGAGGCGACGCCGCGCTCGGGGTCGGCGAGGGCGCGGCGCAGGACGACCTCGACCTGCCCCGGCTCGAGCGGTTTCAGCTCGTAGACCTGGGCGCGTGAGATCAGTGCCGAGTTGACCTCGAAGAAGGGGTTCTCGGTGGTGGCGCCGATCAGCGTCAGCGTGCCGTCCTCGACCGCCGGCAACAGCGCGTCCTGCTGAGCCTTGTTGAAGCGATGGATCTCGTCGAGGAAGAGGATCGTCGGCCGCCCGTTGGCCCGCCGCCGCTCCCGCGCCCGCTCGATCACGGCGCGGATCTCGGCTTTGCCGGCGTTGACCGCCGACTCCTCCTCGAAGGCGCCGTGGGCGCCGGCGGCGGCGATCCGCGCCAGCGTCGTCTTCCCCGCCCCCGGGGGCCCGTAGAGGATCGCGCTGTGCGGCCGGCCCGACTCGATCGCCGCCCGCAGCGCCGACCCCGGCCCGACCACGTGCTCCTGGCCGACCATCTCGTCGAGGCTGCGCGGCCGCATCCGCACCGCCAGCGGCGCGTCGGCGGGCGGCGCCTGCGGCCCGCTCGGCGCAGCGCTCTCTTCCGGCCCGGTGTCGAACAGCTGGTCGGCCACTACGCCGCAGTATGAGGAAGCGGGTGGGCGGCTACGCCGGAAGCGGCGGCGCTACGCCGAGGGGCTGACTGTTCGCGTCGCGAGCCTCAACTCGCGCGGGCGTGCCGTTCTCGCCGGGCTCGATCACGATCTCGTCGCCGCTGGGAAAGACCAGGACGACGGGCTTGCCTTCAGCCAGGGCTCGCCCTGCCGACTCGGAGTGCCCGGGGGCGTCGGCCGGCAGAAAGCACGCCCGGTTCGGATACCGGTCCATCTCTCCCCGCTCCAAAGCCTCGGTGACCTTCTCGACAATCAGATCGAGCGTGTCGGCGTTGCTCATGACGCTCGCCATTGTCTCACGATCCTTTCTGCTCTCCGCTTGGCTTCCGCGATCGCGGAAGCCATCGCCTCGTTGGGCCTGGCAAATTCGAGAATCAGCGGTCGCTGCTTCCCACCGCCACGCGTGTACACGTGCTCGTGGTGTTCGTCCAGCCGGTCGGCGTTGTCCCAGAGCCTGACGGTGTGCCACTCCCCGCCGTCGAAGACCTCCAGGGTGACCGCATACGAGTACGGCGGGGGCGGTGCGCTGTGGCGGCAGCGAATGCGGACATCCCGGATCGCGAGGCGACATATTTCGAACTCGCGCCAGGCCCTGCTGCCGGATTGGTTTCGATCGGCGGCGATGCGCGCCCAAGAGACGGCGAGTAGCCGCCTCTCCCCCTCCCCGCCCCGCCTGTCCGCATCTAAACTCGCTCCATGGAGAGCGCCACGCAGGTACCAGAGTCCACGTCCACCCTCGAGTCGTTCAACCCCGCCAGCGGCGAGCTGGTCGGCAGCGTGCCGACGATCACGCCGGAGCA
Organism: Actinomycetota bacterium; assembly: GCA_048498975.1. Classification (GTDB taxonomy): domain Bacteria; phylum Actinomycetota; class Thermoleophilia; order Solirubrobacterales; family 70-9; genus VAYN01. Next base: position 2,704 of record JBEHWY010000031.1, read on the forward strand.
GGTGCAAGCTGTGGTCGACGACGTCGCCCGGATCCAGCCGGCCTGGGCCGAACTGCCGGCGCGAACGCGCGCGACCTACATGCGGCGGGCCGCCGAGGCGCTGCTCGACGACATCGACGAGATTGCCGAGCTGCTCGTCCGCGAGCAGGGCAAGCCGCGGACCGAGGCCTACACGATGGAGCTGCTGCCGACGGTCGACGCGCTGCACTGGTGCGCGAAGGCGGGGCCGAAGATCCTCGCCGACGAGAAGGTGCGGATGACGCAGGCCTTCACCATCTCCAAGAGCGCCCACTTCTCCTATGAGCCGATCGGCGTGGTCGGGGTGATCGCGCCCTGGAACTACCCCTGGTCGATCCCCTTCGGCGAGGTCGCGATCGCCCTGATGGCGGGCAACGGGGTGGTGCTGAAGCCGGCCAGCCTGACGCCGCTGCTCGGCGAGCGGATCCGCCAGGTGTTCGAGAAGGGCGGCCTGCCGGAAGGGTTGATCCGCGTCGTCCACGGCGGCGGCGCGGTCGGCGAGGCGCTGGCCCGCTCCAGTGTCGGCAAGGTCTTCTTCACCGGCTCGGTCGAGGTCGGCCGCCACGTCGGCGAGGTCTGCGCCGCCGCGCTCAAGGGCTCGGTGCTGGAGCTCGGCGGCAAGGACCCGATGATCGTCTGCGCCGACGCCGACCTCGACAACGCCGTCGCCGGGGCGGTCTGGGGCGGCTTCGCCAATGCCGGCCAGACCTGCTCGGGGATCGAGCGCGTCTACGTGCTGCGCGAGGTCGCCGACCGCTTCGTCGCCGGCGTCGCCCGCGAGGCGCAGCGGATGCGGGTCGGCGACCCGCTCGAGTGGGAGACCGAAATCGGGCCGATGACCTCGCCCGGCCAGTACGGGATCGTGCGCGAACTGGTCGACGACGCGGTCGGCGCCGGCGCCACCCGCCTCTGCGGCGGCCCGACCGAGGTCGCCGGGATGCCGGGCAAGTTCGTCGCCCCGGTCGTCCTCACCGACGTCACCCACTCGATGCGGATCATGCGCGAGGAGATCTTCGGTCCGGTGCTGCCGATCGTCGTCGTCGACTCCGAGCAGGAGGCGATCGACCTCGCCAACGACTCCGAGTTCGGCCTCGGCGCCTCGGTCTGGACCAAGGACCGCCAGCGCGGCGAGCGGATCGCGCGCCAGCTGCAGTCGGGGATGGTCTGGATCAACGACCACTCCTTCAGCCACGGCGCCTGCCAGTGCGCCTGGGGCGGCGTCAAGGACTCCGGCCTCGGCCGCTCGCACTCCAAATTCGGCTTCTACGAGTGCGTCAACGTCAAGATGAACGCCTGGGAGCCGGGGCTGACGCGCGACTTCTGGTGGCACCCCTACGACCGCACCCTGGGCGAAGCGGTGCGGGCCTCGGCGCGGATCCTCTACGGCAAGGGAGAGGTCCGGGCCAAGGCCCTGCGCGAGGGCGCGGCGCCGCTGCTCAAAGTCGGGCGCCGCACCCTGCGCAAGCGCAAGGGCTGAGGGTCAGCCGCCGGCGACGGTCACCGTGCGGGAGGTGGCGGCGAGGCACTTGTAGATCGGGCCCGCCGTCGCCTGGGTGATCGGCTTGACCACGGCGAAGACCTTGGCCGGGATCTCGATGTTCTTGTTGAAGGCGACGAGGTCGGCTTCCCAGCGCCCGTTGGCGTCGGACTTCGCGGTGCTGATCACGCCGACGCCCTTCTGCTTGATGACGACCTTGCGTTCGGCCAGGCAGTTCGAGTTCTTCGACTTGACGAAGCCTTTGTAGCCGTAGGCGCTGATCGTCAGCGTCGACTTCACCTTGACGACTTCACCCGGGCCGGCACCGGCCGAGGCAACGACTGGGATCGCCAGCGCCAGGGCGGCGAGCGCCGCGACGGCCAGCGCCGCGACGCGATTCCTCTTCTTCATCCAACTCCTCCTGTTGTGTCGGGGCTGCAGCCGTAAACCGTTCCCGTCGCGCCCCGACTCTCCTGCTTCGCACCCCGGCGAACGGGGGCTCTGGCCCGATGACCTTCACAATCCCTGGAAATGGGCGACCCCCAAGGCATAGCGGCGCCGGCGATCGCGGTTCGCGGCCTGCGCCGCGACTACGGCGACCGCACGGCGCTGGCCGGTGTCGACGTCGAGCTCGGCGCCGGCGAGACGCTGGTCGTGCTCGGCCCCAACGGCGCCGGCAAGTCGACGCTGCTGCGGGTGCTGGGGACGCTGCTGCGGCCCAACGGCGGCGAGGTCGTCGTGCTCGGCTGCGCGCTGCCGCGCGAGGCCTGGAAGCTGCGCGGCCGGATCGGCTACCTCGGCCACGAGCCGCTGCTCTACCGCGACCTCAGCGGCCGCGAGAACCTGCGCTTCCACGCTCGCCTGCACGGCGTCGGCGGCGCCGAGGCGGAGGCGCGGATCGAGGAGCTGCTGGCGGCGGTGGGGATGGAGCGGCGCGCCGACGAGCGGGTCGCCGAGCTCTCGGCCGGGATGCGGCAGCGGCTGGCGATCTGCCGCTGCGTCCTGCACCGGCCCGAGCTGCTGCTGCTCGACGAGCCCGACTCCAACCTCGACGTCGAGGGGCGCGAGCTGGCTCGGGGGCTGATCGGGCCCGGCGGCGAGGCGGCCCGCGTCGTCGTCACCCACGACCCCGAGCGCCACGTCCCCGAAGCCGACCAGGTGCTGGAGCTCGGCATCCACGAGCGGGCGGCGCTGGCGTGACCAGCTCCCGCGTCGCCTTCGCGGCGATCCTCGGCAAGGACCTGCGGGCCGAGCTGCGCACGCTGCAGTCGCTGCCGGCGATGGCGCTGTTCGCCGTCACCACCTTCGTCATCTTCCGCTTCGGCCTCGACCGCACCCAGCTCGCCGGCAGCCTCGCCGCCGGGGTGCTGTGGGCGACGCTGCTGTTCGCCGCCGTGCTCGGCATCAACCGCCTCTTCGTCGCCGAGCGCGAGGAGGGCGGCTTCGATGCGATCCGGCTGGCGCCGATCGACCGCAGCGTGCTGTTTGCGGCCAAGGTGTCGGCGCTGCTCGTCTACCTGGCGGCGCTGGAGCTGATCGCGGTGCCGATCTTCGCCCTCTTCTTCCTCGACTCGGTGGCGGGGCTGGGCCCGCTGGTCGCCGTCCTCCTGCTCACCGACCTCGGGCTCGCCGCGACCGGGACGCTGATCTCCTCGATGGCGGTCAACTCGCGCGCCCGCGACCTGCTGGTGCCGCTGGTCCTGCTGCCCCTGGTCGTGCCGCTGATGATCGCCGCCACCGGCGCCAGCGAGCCGCTTTTGGCGGCGGGCGGTCCCGGCTACCACCGCTTCGGAACCTGGCTTTTGGTCCTGGGCCTATACGATCTGATCTTCACCCTCGTCGGCTACGCGGTATTCGACTTCCTCCTCGAGGACTGAGCCGCCCGGCCGCCACCGAGCCTCTCCCAGGATGTACGGCAAAGGACTGAAACCACTTTCGATCGCCACCGTGGCGATGCTTGCGCTCGGCCTCTCCCTGGTCTTCTTCTACGCGCCGCTGGACGCCGACCAGGGCTTCATCCAGAAGGTCTTCTACCTGCACGTGCCGCTCTCGATCGTCGCCCTCTGCGGCTTCATCGTCGGCGGCGTCTTCGCCGTCGCCCACCTGCGCAGCGGCAACGCCAAGTGGGACGCCTACTCCTACGTCTCGATCCACCTCTCGGTGATCTTCGGCGTCGCCGTCCTGATCACCGGCGCGATCTGGGCCAAGGCCTCCTGGGGGCACTGGTGGGTCTGGGACGAGCCGACCCTGGTCAGCTTCCTGATCGTCTTCCTTCTCTACTGCACCTATTACCCGTTCCGCTACGCGATCGAGGACCGCGAACGGCAGGCGCGCTACGCCTCGGTCTTCGCGATCACCGCCGGCGCCTTCGTGCCACTCAACTTCATGGCGGTGCGGATGGCACAGAGCCTCGTCCACCCGCGCGTCTTCGCCACCACCAACGGCGGCCTGCCGGGCTCGATGATGCTCACCTTCCTCGTCTGCCTGGCGGCGATGGCCCTGCTCTGGGTCACCCTGGTCAAGTTCGAGCTATCGGCGAAGAGCGCCTCGGGCCAGGTCAAGCGCCTGCGCCGCGCGCTCGACGCGCCCGGCAGCGGCGCCAGCTCGCGGATCGCCCCGGAGGTGAGCTGATGCTCGCGCTGCTGCTCGCCGAGGCCCCGGCGCTGCCGCTCGACGAGGCCGGCAAGTACGTCGCCGGCGCCTACATCGTCTTCGTCGTCCTGCTGGTCGTCTACGTCGCGATCATGGCCTCGAAACTGGCCCGGATCGAGCGCGAGCTGCGCGAGGTCGCCAAGTTCGCCGAGGAACGCAAAGCCGAACAGGAGGCGCAGGAGGAGGTCAGCGCCTGATGGGCGAGCTGCTGGCGCTCGGCGTCTCCCACAAGACGGCGCCGCTCGATCTGCGCGAGCGCCTCTCGCTGACCGAGGGCCGCGCCGTCGGCGCCCTCGACGAGCTGACCTCGGCGACCGGCATCCACGAGGCGGCGGCGATCTCGACCTGCAACCGGACCGAGCTCTACCTGATCGTCTCCGACCCGGTGGAGGCGGAGTCGACGGCGCTTGGCGTGCTCAGCCGCCAGGCGGAGATCCGCCCGACCGAGCTGCTCGGCCACCTCTACAGCTTCCGCGGCACCGAAGCCGCCCGTCACCTGATGCGGGTCACCGCCGGCCTCGACTCGATGATCCTCGGCGAGGCCGAGATCCAGGGGCAGGTCAAACGCGCCTACGAGCTGGCGCTGGTCGAGGGAGCGACCGGGCCGATCCTCAACCGGCTGTTCCGCGGCGCTCTCTCCGCCGGTGGCCGCGCCCGCGAGGAGACCGGGATCAGCGAGACCGGCGTCTCGGTGCCCTCGGTCGCGGTCGAGCTGGCGCGGCGCACGCTCGGCGACCTGACCGAACGCCGGGTGCTGATGGTCGGCGCCGGCGAGACCGCCGAGCTGGTCGCCAAGGCGCTGACCGCGCGCGGCGTCGCCACCGTCTTCGTCGCCAACCGCCACTACGACCGCGCGATCGGGCTGGCGCAGCGCTTCAGCGGTCAGGCCGTCCGCTTCGAGGAGCTGCCGACACAGATGGCCGAGGCCGACATCGTCGTCTCCGCGACCAACTCGCCGCACCACATCGTCGAGCGCGACGGCCTCGGCCAGGTGATGGCCGAGCGCGATGGCCGGCCGCTGCTGGCGATCGACCTCGCCGTGCCGCGCGACATCGAGCCGGCCTGCCGCGAGCTGCCGGGGGTCACTCTTTACGACATCGACGACGTGCAGAAGATCGTCGAACGCAACGCCTCCGGGCGCGAGTCCGAGGCGCGGCGGGCGGAGCGGCTGATCGAGACCGAGCTCGACCGCTTCGAGCGCTGGCTGGCGGCGCTGGAAGTGGTGCCGACGATCGCCGCCCTGCGCGAGCGCGGCGACGAGGTCGTGCGCCGGATCCTCGCCGAGAACGAAAACCGCTGGGAGAGCCTGAGCGAGGCCGACCGGGCGCGGATGGAGGCGATGGCCAAGGCGGTCGCCTCGCGCCTGCTGCACGAGCCGACGGTGCGGATGCGCCGCGCCGCCGGCGACGAGGACGCCTACGCCCAGGTCAGCGCCCTGCGCGACCTCTTCGGTCTCGACGTCGAGACCGCGGCCGAGGCGGAGTCCGACGGCAGCGTCACCGAGCTGCGCCGCAAGTCAGACTAGGCGCGTGGCGCTGCGCATCGCGACTCGGGGGAGCACGCTGGCTCTGACCCAGGCGGGCTGGGTCGGCGACTTGCTGGGTGGCGCCGAGCTGGTCGAGGCGTCCTCGGACGGCGAGCCGGGCGACAAGTCGCGCTTCGTCCGCGGCGTCGAGCGGGCGCTGCTGGCCGGCGAGGCCGAGGTCGGCGTCCACTCCGCCAAGGACCTGCCGGGCGAGCTGCCGGCGGGGCTGGAGATCGCCGCGGTGCCGCGGCGCGAGGACCCGGCCGACGTCTGGATCGGCGCCGGCGACTCGCTCGAGGAGGTGCCCGAGGGCGCCCGCGTCGGCACCGCCAGCCTGCGCCGCCGCGCCCAGCTCCTCGCTGCCCGCCCCGACCTGCGGGTGCAGGAGCTGCACGGCAACGTCGACACCCGCCTGCGCAAGCTCGCCGAGGGCGAGGTCGACGCGATCGTCCTCGCCGCCGCCGGCCTGCGCCGGCTCGGCCGCGAGGGCGAGATCGGCTTCCCCCTGCCAGCCGCGACGATGGTGCCGGCGCCCGGCCAGGGCGCCCTGGCGATCCAGGTCCGGGTCGGCGACGAGGAGGTGCTGGGGGCGGTCGGGCCGATCACCGACCTCGACGCGATGCGCGAGCTGACCGCCGAGCGGGCGGCGGTGGCGCCGCTGGGGGCAAGCTGCGCGACGCCGATCGGCGTCCACGCCCAGGTCGAGGGCGCCCGCCTGACTTTGCTCGCCTTCGTCGGCCTGCCCGACGGCAGCGAGTGGATCCGCGACCGGCTCGTAGCCGACGCCGCCGAGCCCGCCGCCGCCGGCTACGCCTTGGCCGAGCGCCTGCTCGCCGCCGGCGCCGCCGACCTCCTGCGCCAAGCCGAGGCATCGGCGTGAGCGCGCGGAGCGGGGTCGTGTATCTGGTGGGGGCGGGGCCGGGGGATCCAGGGTTGATGACGGCTCGGTCGCTGGCGCTGATCGCCGAGGCGGACGCGATCTTCTATGACCGGCTGATCCCTCCGGGTGCTCTCGCCGGCGCTCGCGAGGATGCCGAGCTGGTCTACGTCGGCAAGCAGCCGGGGGTGCCGTCGGTGCCGCAGGAGGAGATCGGCGAGCGGCTGATCGAGGCGGCGCGCGCGGGGCACAGCGTCGTCCGGCTCAAGGGCGGCGACCCGTTCGTCTTCGGCCGCGGCGGCGAGGAGGGCGAAGCGCTGCGCGCCGCCGGTGTCGAGTTCGAGGTCGTCCCCGGCGTCACCGCCGGGGTTGCCGCCACCGCCTACGCCGGCATCCCCGTCACCCACCGCGACGACGCCTCGGCGGTCGCCTTCGTCACCGGCCACGAGGACCCGGCGAAGGCCGAGACGGCGCTCGACTGGCCGGCGCTCGCCGCCTTCCCCGGCACCCTCGTCTTCTACATGGGCGTCAAACGGCTGGGCGAGAACGCGGCGGCGCTGATCGCCGCCGGGCGCGACCCCGGCGAGCCGGCGGCGGCGATCGAACGCGGCACCTGGCCCGGCCAGCGCACGGTGCGGGCGACGCTGGCGACGATCGCCGAGACGGTCGCCGCCGAGCAGATCAAGGCGCCGGCGCTGATCGTCGTCGGCGTCGTCGCCGCCCGGCGCGAGGAGCTCGAATGGTTCGAGCGGCGGCCGCTGCACGGCCGCACCGTGGTCGTCACCCGCGCCCGTGCCCAGGCCAGCGGCCTGGCGAGGACGCTGCGCGAGCTCGGCGCCGAGGTGGTCGAGCTGCCGGCGATCCGGATCGAGCCGCGGCTCGAGGCCGAGGAGGTGCGGGCCGCAGCGGCGGCGATCGGCGAGTACTCGCTGCTCTGCCTGACCAGCCCCAACGGCGTGCGGCTGCTGTTCGAGGCGCTCGACGCCGCCGGCCTCGACTCGCGGGCGCTGGCCGGCGTCACCGTCGCCGCGATCGGTCCCGGCACCGCGCGGGCGCTGGCGGGGCGCGGGATCAAGGCCGACGTCGTCCCCGAGCGCTTCGTCGCCGAGGGCCTGGTCGAAGTGCTGGGCGAGGTCCCGGTCGAGGGACGGCGGGTGCTGGTCGCCCGCGCCGCCGAGGCCCGCGACGTCCTGCCCGAATACTTCGCCGGCCGCGGCGCCGAGGTCGACGTCGTCGCCCTCTACGAGACCGTTCGCGAGGCGCCCGAGGAGGCGGCTATCGCCGCCGCCCAGGAGGCCGACTACGTCACCTTCACCTCCTCCTCGACGGTAACCAACCTGACCGAGGCGCTCGGCGACCGCTTCCCCGCCGCCGCCCGCGTCGTCTCGATCGGGCCGGTGACCAGCGCGGCCGCCCGCGAGGCCGGGCTCGAAGTCGACGTCGAAGCCGAGCGCCACGACATCGACGGCCTGCTGGCGGCGCTGCTCGCCGACGCTGCGCGATGAGCTTCGGCACGCCGCACCGACACTTCGCCCGCACCGACTCGACCAACACGCGGGCGCGGGAGCTGGCGGCAGCGGGGGCGCCGCATGGGACCGTCGTCACCGCTGCCGAGCAGACCGCCGGGCGCGGGCGCCAGGGTCGGACCTGGACGGCGCCGGCCGGCAAGGCGCTGCTCTACTCGGCCGTCGTGCGGCCGCTCGACGAGCGCCAGGCGCTGCTGCCGCTGGCGGTGCCGCTCGCCGTCTGCGAGGCGGCCGAAGAGCTGGCGCCCGGCACCCCCTGCCGGGTCAAGTGGCCCAACGACGTCTGGGTCGAGGGCCGCAAGCTGGCCGGCGTCCTGATCGAAGGCCGCCCCCAGGACGGCTGGGGCGTGATCGGCGTCGGCCTCAACCTCGCCATCTCCAGGGAGGACTTCCCCCCCGAGCTGCGCGACACCGCGACCTCGCTCCAGTTCCCGGACATCGGCCTGGCCACGGATGCGCTCAACCGGCGGCTGGCGGAATGGGTCGATGCCGACCCGCGCTCTGTCTTATTCGCCTGGCGCGAGCGCGATGCGCTGCGCGGGCGCGAGGTCGCCTGGGAGGGCGGCTCAGGCGTCGCCGACGGCGTCGACGACCGCGGCTACCTCGTCGTCGTCACCGCCACCGGCGAGCGCGTCGCCGTCAGCGCCGGCGAGGTCCACCTGACCGTCGGCTGAGTCGCCGTCGGCGGCGGCTTTGGCTTTTTTCCGCTGCCGCGGTTTGCGGGTGCGCGGTTTCTTGTCGGCTTTCGGTGTGCGGGCTTTCGCTTTCGCCTTCGGCTTGCCGTCCCCGGCGGCAGCGTCCGCCTCCTCGGCAGCGACCTCCTCGCCCTGATCGAGCCGAGTCCTCGTCTCGGCCTCCGCCCCCTCCGGGGCATTGCCGTTCTCGCCGCCGCCGCGCTTGCGCTTGCGCCGGCGCTTGCCGCCTTTGGGGAAGTTGCGCAGCAGCTCGCGGGAGACCGCCGACGGTTTCCGCGCCATCCGCATCCGCGCCCCGCGCAGCACCTCCTCGCCCTCGGGCGTGTGCGAGACCGCCGCCGCCAGCAGCGAGACCGCCAGCCGCCGGTCCTGTTTGCGCGATGCGTGCACCAGCCGTCGCGCGTTGCGGCCGTGGGCGCGGCCGCTGGAGTTGACCAGCAGGCCGAGCAGCCGCTTGGTCTCCGGCCAGCGCTGCACCGCGTACTCCTCGTGCAGTTCGCGGGTGTAGGAGGCGAGGCGCCAGACCCAGGCCTGGGCCTGGTCGCGGCGGCCGATCCGCTTGTCGATCAGCGCCTGCAGCAGCGTCTTCGTCCCCGCCCGTTTGTCCTCGCGGCTCCAGGTGCCGACGATGTCGATCGCGTCGTCGAAGGCGTCGGCGTCGCCGAGGTCGGCGATCTCGCCCAGCGCTTTCAGCCGCAGCTGCGAGTTGCGGTTGCGCTGCACGCAGGTGAGCAGGAAGCGGCGGCGCAACTCCTTGGTGCGGTCGTTCTGCAGCATCGCCCGCGCCCGGCGCCAGTTCTGCGTCGTCACCCGCGCCCCGGCGAGCGCCGCCCAGGCGTGCTGCTCGGGGTAGTCGAGGTTCTCGACCGCGATCCGCCACAGCTCGCGCTCGAGCACCTCCATCCGCTTCGCCTCGACGTCGGAGACGGGGACGATGCGGCGCTCGACCCGGACCTTGCGGCCGCGGCCGCGGCGCACCGGCCCGACGACGATCGCGCCGCCGCGGTAGACGTCGCGGTCGAGCAGGCTGTGCAGGGTGACGATCGTCTCGTCGTGGGTCGTCGCCGGGTGGACGAAGTCGAGCACCAGGCCCGCCTCCTTGCCCGGCGCCCGCCGCGTCACGCGGCCGACCCGCTGCTGGTAGATGCGGCGCGAGGCGGTCGGCGCCAGGTGCATGCAGATCGTCGCCCGCGGCGAGTTCCAGCCCTCGGCCAGCAGCATCGCGTTGCAGAGCACGTCGACGTCGCCGCGTTCGAAGCCGGCGAGGATTTCGGCCAGCTCGCGCTTCGGCGTTTCGCCGGAGACGGCCTGGGCGTTGATGCCGGCGTCGCGGAAGGCTTTGGCGACGTTCTTCGCGTGCTGGACGCCGGCGGTGTAGACGACGCCGGGGACCTTGCGGAAGCGCGAGCGGTAGAGGTCGGCGATCGCGACGTTGAACGGCTCCTGGTCGAGCAGCGCCGCCAGCTCCTCCTGGTCGAAGTCCTGGTCGACCTCGCCTTTGCGCAGCGGCACCTTGGCGATCGTCCGCACCCCCGGGCCGGGCGGGATCCGCAGGCAGCGCAGCGGCGAGATGACGCCGCGCCGCGCCGCCTGGGCGAGGTCGAAGCGCGAGGTCTGGGTCGGGAAGAGGTCGGCGACGTGGCGCGCGATCAGGGCGCCGGTCGCGGTCATGCCGATGAAGACGGGCCCGGGCCAGGAGCGGATGCAGGCGCTGGTTTTCTCGCCCAGCGCGGTGTGGGCCTCGTCGCAGATGACGATCGAGTAGGCGTCGGAGACGCGCTTGTGGTTGCGGACGAACCACTGGTAGGTCTCGACCGTGACCGGGCCGTCGGGGTCGTCGCGGCCGTCGAGCAGCGGCGGGCGCAGCCGCTCCTTGTAGCCGCGGTCGGAGATCTCGCCGATGAACTGTTCGACCAGGTTGCGGCGGTGGGTGAGGATGAGGACGCCGCCGGTGCGGGTGGCGTCGATGAAGCCGACGGCGGCGACGGTCTTGCCGGCGCCGGTCGCGTGCTCGAACCAGAAGCGACGGGCGGCGCCGGGGTCGTCGGGGGCCTCCTCGACCACCTCCTCCTCGTCCTCGGCGGGCTCCTCCCAGTCCTGGGGCTCCTCGTCCTCGAGCTCCTCCTCGTCCTCCTCGCCGGCCCCGTCCTCCTCGACGTCCAGCGCCACCGGCGCTTCGTCGGTGTCCGGCTCGGCCACGGCGGCGGCACCGTTGCCGTTGGCCACGCCGTCGATGCCGCCCACCTGCTGCTGGGCCATCAGCTCGGCCAGGGTGCCGGAGAGCGCGTCGACCTGGTGGGGGTTGAGCTCGGCGCCGTCGCGCAGGGTCGGCGGTTCGTCGGCGAGCAGCCGCTCCAGCCCGAGCAGCAGGGAGAAGTCGCGGCGCCACTCGATCGAGGGGTGCTCGGCGCCGGCGTCGAGCTCGCTCAGCGCCGCGTCGAGGGCGCGGCGGCGCGCGGTGCCCGGCGCCAGCGCGTCGGGTCCCTCCCCGTCGAGCAGGAAGGGCTCGCGGACGAACGCGGCCGCGCGCTCGATGTCGGCGCTTGAAGGAACTGCCGCAGCGGCGGCAACGTCACTGGTCTTGGCCATAGAAGGCTTCGGTGTCTCCCCGGCCCAACACGAGACAATGGCTGGTTGGGGCAAATGAACAAGGCTGCCGGAGATGGGACTCCCGTTTCCCCGGCGTACTCAGCCGTCCGCCTACCCGCGAACGGAACGTACGTATTGTAAGCACGGATCGGATGACGAAGCGACGTTCCCTCTCGATCGCGCTGGCAGCGCTGGGGCTGGTGGCGCTGACCATCAGCGGTTGCGGCTCGGGCTCCGGCCAGGACTACGGCGGCTCGCACCCGAACTACGCGAAGGCGCTGGCCGGCTCGCCGCCGCAGCTGGCGGCCCTGCACGAGCAGGCTGACGAGCTGCTGCCCGGCGGCCTCGACGCGATCGAAAAGCGGATCGCCGCACTCGCCGGCTTCCCGGTCGTCGTCAACGTCTGGGCCTCCTGGTGCAACCCCTGCCGGGCCGAGTTCCCGACCCTGCAGCAGCTCTCGGCCCGCTACGGCAAGCGGGTCGCCTTCCTCGGCGTCAACGCCGAAGACTCCGAAGCCGCCGCCAGGACCTTCCTCGCCGAGGCACCGCTCTCCTATCCCAGCTACACCGATCCCGACAACGCCTTCGTCGAGTCGCTGGGCGGACGCGGCGGCCTCCCCGACACCGCCTTCTACGGGACCGACGGCGAGCTCTGCTACTTCAGGCAGGGCCAGTACGCCTCCGAGCAGGACCTCGAAGCCGACGTTCGGCTCTACGCGCTTGGCAACGGCTGCGATTAGGCGCCGATCCCTCAAAGGCGGATAATCGAGTAATGGAAGCCTTCGTGATCGTCGCCATCGTCGGCGTCCTCCTGCTGCTGGGAGAGCTGCTGCTGCCGACCGGCGGCATCCTCGCCGCGATCGGCGTCATCGGCCTCGTCGCCGCCGGAGTGATCGCCCTCGACTCCAGCGCCGAACACCACGACGTGATCGGCGGCGCCCTGATCACCCTCGGCGTCCTCTGCGCGGCGAGCTTCTTCTTCGTCACCCGCAAAGTGATCGCCGCCCATCGCGGGCAGCCGGTGCGGGCGGGGACCGAGGAGATGATCGGCGAGCTGGCCGAGGCGCGGACGTCGATCGCCCCCGACGGCCAGGTCTTCTTGCGCGGCACCCTGTGGGGGGCGCGGCTGGCCAGCGGCGGGGAGCCGATCCAGCTGGGGGATAGAGTCAGGGTCGAGGCGGTGGACGGGCTGACGCTGGTGGTGCGAGCGGAGCCCTCGTCCGCAGCGACGACGAAAGAAGGAGTCAGCTGATGGCTGCGCTTGGCGGGGTTCTCCTCATCATCATCATCTTCGGGCTGATCGCGATCGGCTTCTCGGTCCGCGTTCTGCGCGAGTACGAACGCGGCGTCGTCTTCCGCCTCGGGCGCTTGATCGCGCAAAAGGGCCCGGGGCTGATCTTCCTCATCCCCTTCGTCGACCGCATCGTCTCGGTCGACCTGCGGACGGTGACGCTCAACATCCCGCCGCAGGAGGTGATCACCCGCGACAACGTCCCGGCCGGCGTCAACGCGGTCGCCTACTTCCGCGTCGTCGACGCCCAGAAAGCGATCGTCGAGGTCGAAAACTATTTGGTCGCCACCTCGCAGATCTCGCAGACGGCGCTGCGCTCGGTGCTCGGCAAGGCCGAGTTCGACCAGCTCCTCTCCGACCGCGAGCGGCTCAACGAAGAGCTGCAGAAGATCATCGACGAGTCGACCGAGCCCTGGGGCGTGAAGGTGACCGCGGTCGAGATCAAGGACGTCGAAATCCCCGAGCAGATGCAGCGCGCGATCGCCCGCCAGGCCGAGGCCGAGCGCGAGCGGCGGGCGAAGATCATCAACTCCGAGGGCGAGTACCAGGCGGCGCAGAAGCTCACCGACGCCGCCGACATCATCAGCACCAACCCCGCCTCGCTGCAGCTGCGCTACCTGCAGACGCTGCTCGAAATCGGCAGCAACCAGAACACCACCGTCGTCTTCCCGCTGCCGATGGACGTGCTCGAGCCGTTCATCGGCCGCGCCGATCACGCCGCCGGGGGCAGCAAAGCCAAACCCCCCAAACCGGGGCCACGGCCGGCGCCGCCGCCGGTCGAGTCGGTCCCCGACCTGCCGGACGATCTGCCACCCTCCAGCTCCTGAGCTCCCCCGAGATCCGCATCGACCAGCTGAGTGGGCTGAGGACGATCCTCGCCCCCGGCCGGGCTGACCGCCCGGACCAGTTCGGCGCGGCCGCGAGCTCGCGCGAGGGCGAGGGCAGCCCGGCCAAGGTCGAGAGCTGCCCCTTCTGCGAGGGGCGCGAGGAGCGCACGCCGCCCGAGCTCTACGCGCTGCGCCCCGGCGGCGGCCCGCCCGACAGCCCCGGCTGGCTGACGCGGGTGGTGCCGAACCTGTACCCGGCGCTGGGCGGCGAGGAGAGCGGCGCCGAGGGCAGCCCCGGGGCCGAGGCGGGCGCCTTCGCCAGCAGCGGCGACCCGCTGCTGGCCTCGCGGCGGGCGGGGGAACCGGATCTGTTCAGCTCGCGGCCGGCGGGCGGCGCCCACGAGGTGCTGATCAACTCACCCACCCACGAGACCTCGATGGCGGCGCTCGACGACGAGCAGTTCGCCGCCGCGCTCGCCACCTGGCGCGAGCGGATGCGCGCTCACCCCGAGGCCTCCTACCTGCAGCTGATCGTCAACGAAGGCGGCGGCGCGGGAGCCTCGCTCGAGCACACTCACGCCCAGCTCTACGCGCTGCCCTTCGTTCCCGCCGCCGTCGCCCGCGAGCGCGAGCGGGCCGGCGCCTACGGCGAACGCACCGCCGGCTCGGGCCTGCTCAGCGACGTCCTGGTCGAAGAGGTGCGGCGAGCGGAGCGGCTGGTCGCGATCGACGACGAGGCGGCGCTGATCTGCCCCTGGGCCTCGCGCTCGCCCTTCGAGCTGCGGGTAGTGCCGCGCCGCGAGTCGGCCCGCTTCGAGGAGGACGAGACCGGCACGGCGATGATCCGCACCGCGCTGCGCGCGCTCGCCACCCGCTTCGGCGCGCCGCCGGAGCTGAACCTCTGGGTGCGCACGGCCCCGCGCGGCGCCGAGCCCTTCCACTGGCACGTCGACATCGCGCCGCGGCTGACGATCAAGGCCGGCTTCGAGCTCGGCACCGGCGTCGACATCAACGTCTACCCGCCCGAGCGGGCGGCGGCGGACCTGCGCGAGTGCCTTAGCTAGAGGACGGCGTCGAGCAGGCCGGGGAAGCGGGCGTCGATGTCGGCCCGGCGCAGGACGCTGAGCTTGCGGGTGCCGTCCCGCCGTTGCTCGATCAGTCCGGCCTCGCGGAGGACGCGGAAGTGATGGGTGCGGGTCGATTTGGCAACGTCGAGGGCGACGCTGCCGCAGGCCAGCGGCTCCTCGCTGGCGGCGAGCTCGCGCACGATGCGCAGCCGCTGGGGATCGCTGAGCGCGTGCAGGACCGCGGTGATCTCGATCTCCTCAGCTGCCGGGTGGGTGAACTCGGGCGCGACCGCCACTGGGTCCATGGGAGCCATTATACGACGAATATCGAACTTATGGTACGGTGATCATCGAACTAAGGATTTCGGACCTCACGTCCTCCCCCATCCGCTCCGTTCGTCTCCCTGTATGGCCCGAACCAAAGCCCGCATCTCCTCCGACGCCCTCCTGCTCGTCGTCTGCCTGGCGCAGTTCATGGTCGTGCTCGACGTCTCGATCGTCAACGTCGCGTTGCCGTCGATCCAGGACGACCTCGGCTTCTCCGACACCGGCCTGCAGTGGATCGTCAACGGCTACACGCTCACCTTCGCCGGCTTCCTGATGCTCGGCGGCCGCGCCTGCGACCTGTTCGGCCGCCGCGAGGTCTTCCTCGCCGGCACCGCGCTGTTCGCCTTCGCCTCGCTGCTCGGCGCGGCCGCGGAGTCGCAGACGCTGCTGCTCGGCGCCCGGGCGCTGCAGGGGCTCGGCGCGGCGACCATCTCCCCCGCGACGCTGGCGATCATCGCCTCCAGCTTCGCCGAGGGCACCGAGCGCAACCGCGCCCTCGGGGTGTGGGGCGCGATGGCCGGGCTCGGCGGCTCCTCCGGCGCCCTGCTCGGCGGCGTCCTCACCGAGACCCTCGGCTGGCCGGCGATCTTCCTCGTCAACGTCCCGGTCGGGATCGCCGTCGTCCTCGCCGGGCGCCGCGTGATTCCCCGCGCCGAGACCAAGGAGCAGCGCAGCTTCGACCTGGTCGGCGCCGCCCTCGTCACGGCAGGGCTGACCGCGCTGGTCTACGCGATCGTCCGCACCGACACGCTCGGCTGGACCGCGCCCGGCGTGCTCCTGCCCGCCGCCGGCGCAGTCGGCCTGCTCGGCCTCTTCGCCCTCTACGAGGGCCGGGTAGCCGCCGACCCGTTGATCCCGCTGCGCGTCTTCGCCAAACCTCTCTGGCGCAGCGCCAACCTGGTGATGGCGCTGCTCTACGCGGCGGCCTTCTCGCTCTGGTACTTCGTCTCCCTCTACCTGCAGGACGTGCGCGGGCTCGACGCGCTGCAGGCGGGGCTCGCCTTCCTGCCGCTGACGCTCGGCTTCTTCACCGCCTCGACGGTGGCGCCACGGCTCGTCCGGCGCTTCGGCGCCACCAACGTGCTCAGCGGCGGGCTGGCACTGGCGGCGGTCGGGCTGGCGGTGCTGGCCGAGGTCCCCGCCCATGGCACCTACCTCGACCTCGTGCTGCCGGGAGGCGCGATCGCCACGGTCGGCTTCGGCACCGCGATGGTGCCGGTGATGATCGCCTCGGTGCAGGGCGTCGAGCCCCACGAGACCGGCCTTGCCTCGGGCCTGATCAACACCTCCCGCCTGGTCGGCGGCTCGCTCGGCCTCGCCGTGCTCAGCACGATCGCCGCCAGCTACACCGGTGCCCACGCGGGCGCCGGCCAACTGGAGGCCCTGACCGACGGCTACCGGGTCGCCTTCGCGGTCGGCGGCGCGATCGCGCTGAGCGGGGCGCTGCTGGCAACGACGCTGCTGCGGCGCAACCTGCGAGCGGTCGAGTCGAGGGCCGCGGCGGCCGAGCCGGCGCGCGCCCTGGCGCACGAAGCGTGAGCCCTCCTCACGGGGGCGGAGGCGCGCCGGTAGGGTGACGGCGTGACGCCGAACCCGCGCCCGATCCCGCGCTTCATCTCCGACACGACCCAGGAGGGCATCCCCCACGGCCGCTTCGCCGAGCGCCTGCGCGAGGCCTTCGCCACCGCCTGCGCGGGGATCGAGGAGCTGCCGGCCGGCGCCGAGGTGCCGGCCGAGGTGGATTGGTTCCCCGAGCGCGCCTGGGGCGGGCGGGTCTGGATCCCCGCCTCCGCCCGCACCGACAGCGAGGAGGGGCAGTTGGAGCTGTACGGCCACGTCTCCTACGTGCAGCCGCCAGAGGGGGAGCCGACCGACTTCGCCGCCAAGGCGGACTTCACCGACGTCCTCGCCGAGGACAACCCGGACTGGAAGATCGACCTCAACGACGACGTGATCGGCCGCTGGCGCGGCGAGAACGGGCGCGGCGGCGCCGTCACCCTCGTCTGGGGCCGGCCGCTGGTGCGCGGCGCGGTCGCCGCCACCGCCGAGCTCGACGGCGAGACCGTCGACCAGGAGGAGGTCTCCCGCGAACGCTTCACGCTGATCGCCCTCGACGCGCTCGAGGGCTACGGCGACGAGATCTTCCTGCACGTGAAGCTCTGGAGCCGGCGGGCGATGGAGCTCGCCGCCGAGAGCCTCTACGCGGCCTGAGCGTCGCGCCGCCACTCAGACCGGGGCGACGACCTCGATCTCGGCCCGCACGCCCGGCGCCTTGGCAAGGCGGGCGTCGAGGGTGAGCAGCGGCAGCTCGAGCGCCTCGGCGAGGGCGACGTAGAGCCCGTCGTAGAAGCTGACGTTCTTCCGCAGTTCCCAGGCGCGGTCGGCGAGCAGGTGGTGGGAGATGCGCTGCAGCCGCATTTCGAGCAGATCGCTCAGCGCCAGCCGCGCCTTGCGCTCGGAGATCTCGCCCGCGCGCGCGGTGCGGCGCAGCGCGTGCCCGACCTCGGCGTCGACGAGGTACGGCGCCCAGAGCCAGCCGGGCCTGGCTCTGAGCTGGCGCCGCGCCGCCTCGCCGTGCTCACCGTCGGTCAGGTACTCGACCAGCACCGAGGCATCGACCACCTGCATCAGTCGCCCCGGCTTTCGCGCAGGATCTGGAGGATCGTCTCCCGCTTGACCTGCGACGGCCCCCGGGCGCGAATCCGAGCGTCGATCTCGTCGAAGCTCACTTTCGCGGTCATCGCGCCCAGTTCGCGCTTGATGTAGTCCGAGAGCGAGATGCCCTCCTCGGCCGCCCTGATCTTGAGCGCCCGGTGCATCTCGTCGGGGACGTTTCTGATCTGAATCATCTTGGGCATGTGCACCACATTAACTGCGGTGTCGGACACGTCCAGCAGCTCGGCTCTGTTCATGCAACGAATCCTGCCGAGCCAAAGCTCACGCATGGCGCGCACTTCGTGCCAATTCAGGCGCCGAACTCCCATCTGAGAGACAATTCCCCCGCCGGCCCCGATAGCTCAGATGGATAGAGCGATCCCCTCCTAAGGGATAGGCCGCTGGTTCGAATCCAGCTCGGGGCACTTGGTGCGTGAGAGCTTCGACGACCGCGCGCGATGCGACCCCTCCCGGTTTGCCGATCTGGGTTACGGCGAACGACAGTCTCGGAGGTGAGATGTACGACCGTAGCCGACTGGACCTTTGAAGTCTGCCTTGGCCCCGTCTGGCCCTCGACTACGGTTCCGCGCGTGAATATGCAATGGGACACCGCTGCTCGATCGGGCGAGTTTCTGCTCTTCGCCGTGACGCCGCCGCGACTGACGACGAGCCCCGAGGAGGCCGCGGGGATCGGCCGGGCAACCCTGGAGCGGCTGCAGTCGTTGGCGATCGACGGCCTTGTCCTCTACGACATCGACGACGAGAGCGACCGCAATCCCGACGAGCGCCCGTTCCCGTTCCTGCCGACGATGGACCCCGCCGATTATCTCGCCCGTGACCTCGTCGGGCTGGAGGTCCCCGCCATCGTCTACCGCGCGGTGGGCAAGTACCGGGAGGATCGTTTCCGCTCATGGCTGGAGGAGCAGGATCCGACCCGGGCGCTCGCGGTGTTCGTCGGACCCTCCTCCCGCGAGAAGGAGGTCCATACCTCGCTCGCCCGCGCCTACGAGCTGCGCGACGAGGTCCAGCCGGAGCTGCCGCTCGGCGGGGTCGCGATCGCCGAGCGACACGCGCGCCAGGGCGATGAGCACCTGCGACTGATCGCAAAGCAGGCAGCGGGCTGCTCCTTCTTCATCACCCAGATCGTCTACGACGCCAACGCGGCCAAGAACCTGATCTCCGATTACCACCACGAGTGCGTCGCGCAGGATCTCGCGCCGGTGCCGATCGTCCTCAGCTTCTCGGTCTGCGGGTCGCTCAAGACGCTCGAATTCCTCCGGTGGCTCGGCGTGACCGTCCCACGCTGGATCGAGAACGAGCTGCGCCACGCCGACGACACCCTCGACGCCTCTTATGAGCAGGCGGTCGCGACGGCCGTCGACCTAATCGCGTTCTGCCGCCGGCTGGGGGTCCCGTTCGGACTCAACGTCGAGAGCGTCTCGATCCGCAAGGTCGAGATCGATGCCTCGGTGCGGCTAGCCGCCCGGCTGAGAACCGAGCTGCGCCGTTGAGCGTGCCGTGACAATCAGGCGTCGACGTCAGCGGAGGGAGATCGGGTGGATGTCGATCCGAGCTCGCAGGTTCGTCTTGTGTATGGCCGGGGGCGCTTTTCGACGTGGCGGCGAAGTCGGGGGCGCGGGGCGCGCCTGAATCTGTACTCGCCGCAGTACAAAGCCGCCGACCGGGCACCCCTGTCTTTACTCAGGGCCAAATGGGGCGGGCCAATTTGGGCCATCTGGACAGGGAGCTTCAGTGAGCCGGGACGCAAGCTTGTTCGGGCTGTTTCTGGGGAAACAAATTTCCCTCGTCCAGCCAACCCCGCAGATGCTGACCGTCAACGCCCTGATCGAAGAGCTCGGCCTGAAACTGGCCGCCGGCGCGGAGAGCGCCGAGAACCCGGTGCGCTGGGTCCACATCTCCGAGGAGGCGGACCCGACGCCATGGCTGAACGGCGGCGAGCTGCTGCTGACCGCGGGGACGACGTTGGCGACCGCGACCGAGCAGCGCGACTTCGTCCGCCGGCTCGCCGAGCACCAGATCGCCGGCCTCGGCTTCGGCGTCCCCGAGCGCAACCAGCGGACGCCGCCGGCGCTCGTTACGGAGGCTGAGCGGCTGAGCTTCCCGCTCTTCGAAATTCCCCATTCGATGCCGTTCATCGACGTCACCAAGGCGGCGATGGCGCGCCTGGTCAACGAGCGCTACGACATCCTGCGCCGCGGCGTCGCCGTGCAGCGGCGGCTCGAGCACCTGATGCTCGAGGACCGCGGGCTGCCGGAGATCGCCGAGGCGATCTCCTCCGCGGTCGCCGGCAGCGTGCTGATCCTCAGCGGCAGCGGCCAGCTGCTCGCCCAGCACGACCCGGCCCGGGTCCTGCGCGAGCCCGGCCTTCTCGCCGCGCTCGGCGCCCAGCTCGCCCGCCGCGAGGACGGTCGCCCCTTCATCCTCTCCGACTCGCGCCTACCCTCCTGCGCCTTCGCCCGGCCCGTCCTGCCGCCGCGCGGCAGCCGCGCCCAGGCCTGGATCGTGGTCGTCTCCGACGACGGCCAGCTCGGCGAGCTGATGCGGCTCGTCGTCCAGCAGGCGGGGGCGATGGTCGGGATCGAGCTGATGCGCCAGAACGGCGCCAGCGAGACCGAGCGGCGGCTGACCGGCAGCGTCATGCGCGACGCGCTCGAGGGCAGCACCGACGCGGCCGAGCTGGCGCGGCGGCTGGAGCCGTTCGGGATCCACGGCGACGTCGTCGTCCTCGTCTTCTCGACGCCCGGCGCCGAGGCCGAGCGGGCGCTGCAGGCGGCACTGGCAGAGGAAGACCGCTCGGCGGCCGTTGCCACCCAGGAGATCCACGGGCGCCGGCTGCTCTGCGCGATCGTCGAAGCGGGCGACGCCGAGACAGCCGCGATCGCCGCCGCCGCCCACGCCCGGCTGCAGGGCGAGCTCGGCCCGGTCTGGGCGGGCACCAGCCGGCCCAACAGCCCCGCCCATCTCTGGCGTGCCTTCCAGGAGGCGCACTGGTCGCTGGGGGCGGCCGAGCGCCAAAACGGCAGCGGCAGCGGGATCGGGTCCTGGCGCGACCTCGGGGTCGAGTCGCTGCTGCTCTCGATCTCCGACGACGACGTCCTCCGCCTCTACTGCGACCACCTGCTCGGCGAGCTCGGCGACGACGACTCCCACTACGCGGCCGAGCTGCTGCGCTCGCTCGAGGCCTTCATCGAACACAACGGCCAGTGGGAGCGGGCGGCGAAGGACCTCCACTGCCATCGGCACACCCTGCGCTACCGGATGCGCAAGGTCGAGGAGCTGACCGGTCGCGACCTCTCCCAAGCGTCGGTGCGCCTCGAATTCTGGCTGGCGCTGCGCGCCCGCCAGCTCGCCGCCCGACCCCCTGCCGGCCGGACCCCCGAGTAAGAATCACGATCAGGAGTTGGCCCGGGGGGTGAACGCCGTGGCGATGCGCGCGAAGCGCTCGGGGTTGTTGAAGAAACGGATGCTGCGGACCGCGCCCGGGCCGACCTCGACGGCGACGATGCTGAGGAACTCGCCGTCGGCCGTCTCCATCAGCACGCCGGGGTCGCCGTTGACGAGGACGCGGGTGAAGACCGGGTCGACGGGGAAGGCGTCCTTGTTCTGGATGCCGACCATGAAGCGGGCGATCTTGTCGGCGCCGTAGATCGGCTTGCGCGCGGCGATGACGACGCCGCCGCCGTCCGTGTACATGATCGCGTCGGCCGCGAGCAGGTCGCGCAGGCCGTCGACGTCGCCGCTCAGCGAGGCGGTGAGGAAGGCGGTCGCGAGCCGCTCGCGCTCCTCGCTGCTGACCCGCCGGGCGCGGCTATCGTCGCCGACGTGCTCGCGGGCGCGGCGCGCAATCTGGCGCACGTTCTCGGGCGTCCGCTCGAGCGCCGTGGCGATCTCGGCGTAGTCGAGGTCGAAGGCCTCGCGGAGGACGAGGACGGCGCGCTCGACCGGGTTCAACCGCTCCAGCGCCCCGAGCAGGGCGAGGTCGAGCTGCTCGGCCTCGATCGCCCGGCTCTCCGGCGTCTCGGGGTCGGTCAGCAGCGGCTCCGGCAGCCAGGGACCGACGTAGACCTCGCGCCGCGCCCGCGCCGAGCGCAGCCGGTCGAGGGCGAGGCGCGTGGTCACCGTGACGAGGAAGGCGGTCGGATCGCGGACCCCCTCGTGGTCGGTCCCCTGCCAGCGCAGCCAGGCGTCCTGGACGATGTCCTCGGCCTCGCCGAGCTCGCCCAGCATCCCGTAGGCGACGCCGAGCAGCCGCGGGCGGCAGCTGGCAAAGGGGTCGGCGCTCACGCCGCCGCGCTCACCCCGCTGCGGAGCGCCGCGGCGGCCGCGGCGGCACCGCTGGCGAGAGCGGCGTCGACCAGCCAGCCCTCGGGTCCGAGCCAGTCGCCGGCGAGGAAGAGGCCCTCGCCGCGGTCGACCGCGGGGCGCCCGGCGAGGCCGCCACTGGCCGGCGTCGCCAGCGCCGTGATCGGAGTCATCCGCGGCAGGAACCGTTCCAGCTTCACCACCTCGCGCCAGCCCGGCTGCACGCAGTCGGCGAAGGCCTCGAGCTCGGCCCGCGGCTGGCGGGCGTAGCCGCCGAGGCTGAGCAGGACGCCGTCGCGGTGGTCGGGGGGCGAGTGCCGGGAGAGGTAGGACGGCGTGTCGATGCCGAGCGCGAAGCGCCGCGTGCGCCGCGGCATCCGCTCGAGGCCGAGGTCGAGGGAGCTGATCTCGGCCGCCGGCCCGGGCGCCTGCGGGGCGCGCTCGCCGAGCAGCTTGGCGAAGTCCGCCGGTCCTCCCGCCGCGACCACGACGGCGTCGGCCCGCAGCGTCTCCTCGTCGAGCGCCAGCGCCCAGCCGTCGCGCTCACGCTCGAGCCCCCGCACCCCGGCGCCGGTCCGCAGGCTCGCCCCCGCGCGCTCGGCGGCGGCGGCGAGCGCGTCGACCAGCGACTGCCAGCCGCCGCGCAGATAGCGGACGCCGGGCCAGAGGCCGATCGCGAGCTGGCCGGCAGCGACGTCGGCGCTGAGCGTCTCCTGGTCGGCGACGAAGGTCGTCACCCGGATCAGGGCGGCGGCGCTGGCGCGGGCACGGGCGGAGGGCAGCGTCCGGCGCAGCCACTCGGCGGCTGAGATCTCGGCCAGGCTCGCGGGCTGGCGGCGCGCCGCGCCGAGCAGCCAGCGCGTCAGCACCGGCGCGCCGGCGGGCAGCAGTCGCGCCCGGCCGCCGCGGGGGAAGACGGAGTAGGCCGAGGTCGGGTTCCAGCGTGGCAGGTCGATTCCCAGCCCGCGCAGCTCGCGCATCGCCGGGCCGCCGACGTAGAGCGCATGCGGGCCCTGGTTGAGATCGAAGCCGTCGCGGCGCTCGGAGGCGGCGCGGCCGCCGAGGTGGCTGCTGGCCTCCAGCAGCGTCGTCTCGACCCCGCCCGCGGCGAGGTGGGCGGCGGCGAGGAGCCCGGCCGGGCCGCCGCCGACGACGATGGCTTTGCTCGGTACGTTCATGTCTGCATAGGTGTTCATACCCGGAAGACGAGATTCCGTCCACGTCTGTGACACCGCCGCCGAAGCCGATCTGCAACCCGCCGACCCGGCGAGCGCAGTGCAACATCGCGGGCCCGGCCATGTTGTAGAGAGAGTCCAGTGAGCTCCTTCCGCCGCAGCCGCGGGCCGCTCGGCCTCGTCTTCGCGCTCTTCGCCCTGCTCGCCCTCGGCCAGGGCGTCGAGGCAGCCGACGCTGCCGCGAAGACGCTCCATTTCGGCGGCAAGGCGGTCTCCGTGCCCGCCGACTGGCCCGTCTACCGCCTCGACCGCCACCCGGGGATGTGCGTGCGGCTGGACCGCCGCGCCGTCTATCTCGGCATCCCCGCCGCCGAACAGCGCTGCCCGGCCGACGCCGCGATCGGCCCGCGCCGGGCGATCCTGGTCGAACCCGGGCGCCGCGCCCGCGCCTCGGCGCTGCCGGTGGCGCCGCAGCGGATCGCCCGCGCCTCGGCCGCGGGCGGCACCTTCACCGGCCTCGGCTTCGACGCCTGCAGCGCTCCCTCCTCACGGGCGATGGCCGCCTGGGGCGCCTCCCCCTACCGCGCCGTCGGCGTCTACATCGGCGGCGCCAACCGCGCCTGCTCCCAGCCCAACCTGACCGCCAGCTGGGTCGCCGCCCAGACCGAAGACGGCTGGCACCTGATCCCGACCTACGTCGGCCTGCAGGCGCCGACCAGCAGCTGCAGCAGCTGCGCCAAGATCAGCGCCAACAGGGCGACGGCGCAGGGCGCGGAAGCCGCCGAAGACGCGGTCGCGCAGGCGAGCGCGGTGGCGATGGGGCCCGGCAGCCCGATCTACTTCGACCTCGAGTCCTACACGCGCACCTCGAGCGCGACCGCCGCCACCCTCGCCTTCCTCGAATCCTGGACCCGCAAGCTGCACCAGCTCGACTACGTCTCCGGCGTCTACAGCAGCAGCGCCTCGGGGATCGCCGACCTCGCCGCCAAGGTCGGCAGCGGCTACCTGCTCCCCGACGACCTCTGGATCGCCAACTGGAACGGCCAGCGCAACACGCTCGACACTGAGGTGCCGAGCAACGCCTGGGCCAACCACCAGCGCATCCATCAGTACCGCGGCGGCCACGACGAGACCTACGGCGGCACCACGATCAACATCGACAACGATTACGTCGACGGCGCCACGGTCGGCGACGCGACGCTGGCCGGCGCCGACGACCCGCTCGGCAAGCTCGACGTGGCGGGAGCGTCGGCGCCGGGCCAGGTGCGCGTCCGCGGCTGGGCCTTCGACCCCGGGGCGCCGACCGAAACGCTCGATGTCCGCGTCGTCGTCGGCGGTCGCCGCGGCGCCGCCGGCGCGGTCGAATACGACCTCGGCGCCGTCGCCAACCTGAGCCGCAAGGACGTCGCCGCCCAGTACCCCGAAGCGGGGCCGCTGCACGGCTTCGACACCCGCCTGGTCACCACCAAGTCGGGAGCGCAGCCGGTCTGCGTCTACGCGACCAACACGGGCCTCGGCGAAGACCGCCTGCTCGGCTGCCGCACGACGACGATTCCGGTCGCGATCACGCTCTCCAACCTGCGGGCGACGCGACACGGCGTCCGCGTCCGCATCGCCTGCGCCTGGCCGGCCGGGACCGAATGCCCGGGCCGCCTGCAGTTGCGCACCCGCTTCAAGGTCTACCTGCACGGCCGCCACGGTCGCGTCCGCGCCCACGTCGTTACCCGCGCCCTGGGACGGCGGCGCTTCCACCTCACCGGCGAACGCGCCCACGCCTTCGTCGTCCCCTTCAGCGGCGGCGGCCGGGCGCTGCTGCGCCAGCACGGGCAGCTGAAGACCTGGCTGATCGCGGCG
Source organism: Actinomycetota bacterium (assembly GCA_048498975.1). Lineage (GTDB taxonomy): Bacteria > Actinomycetota > Thermoleophilia > Solirubrobacterales > 70-9 > VAYN01. The sequence continues at coordinate 27,582 of JBEHWY010000031.1, forward strand.
ATCCCCGGCGGCCGCCGCGCCGCGGCGCTCGTCGTCCGCGGCCGGTAGGCGACAGATAGGTAGCTCCACAGCTGGCGCGAGGACGGGCAGGGATCTTGCCCGCGGCTTACGCGGGCGGCCCGGCGCACCCACAGGGCAGGTAGGTGCGCCGGCCCGCCCGCCTCGGAAGCGTTCGCGATATTGACCAGCCCCTGGTGTGGTCAATATCGCGAGCGCGAGAGAGAGCGAGTGTGGTTGAGCTTTCCCGGACTATTTGCGGAAAAGCTCAACCACACGACCCGCGCGCCCCGCCTTCGGGGAGGGGAGGGTGCTCGCCGCCCTA
>JBEHWY010000032.1:0-27469 GCA_048498975.1 Actinomycetota bacterium
GGAAAGTGGGAGGTGGGGACGGCGAAGGAATTGGCCGGCCCCAGTGCACGGGTTGGATTGGCCTATTCGCCAGTGACGGCGAAGGTGCCGTTTAGTTCATTTTCGGCACCCGCGGTTTCGAACGAAAGGATCGAGCCGGCGAGACCGAACCCGAGTTCAGTCCCGACGCCGGTTCCCGTCGCCCAAGGTTTTAGGAATTTGGCCTTGAGCTTGCCGACCGAATCCCTGGCGACGAAGGCGCAAAGGTAGCCTGGATCCGCCTCTGGGTGTTCGGCGCTTGCAGGCGGTTCCGAGCCGTCGCTGCAGACATTGGGTGCAACGCCTTTGATCGTTTTGGAAACTTCGCTCCCGACGCCCGCTTCCACCGCGTTAGTGAGTTCGAGTTCGATCGGCGCAACGGCAGAGATCACATTTGCCACCCTGGTTTCCGCCGGGATACCTTCGCCTTCGATTAGCACTTCAGCGAGAGCGAAGCCAACCGTCGTGCTCTTGCCGAACAGCTTGCTCACTTCTTTGATCAGTTTCGAGCCTTCCGTCAATTTCGCAGTTGCAGAAATTCCAGCTCCGCGAGCGACCATTTTCGTGTGGACCGCATCGGGCGGCTCGTGAGCGACGGCGATTGGGAAGGAAACTGGGGTTTTCGCTTTTTCGGTCGCGCCGGTCACCGCGTACCAAGCCCCCGTCTCGGTCGACCCGTTCGGCAGCGTGCCGCCGGCGGTCCAGGGCGCGCCGGTGGTGCCGGTCGCTCCGGTTGCGCCCGTCGCGCCAGTGGCGCCGTTGGACCCTGCAGTGCCGGCGTTTCCGGTCGCACCGGTCGCACCGGTCGCACCTTTGGTACCGGTTGCCCCGGTGGCGCCTGGACCGCCCGTAGATCCAGCGTCGCCCTTTTCGCCCTTGTCTCCCTTCGGGCCCTGCGGACCGGCTGGGCCGGTGCCCTGGAACTTCTTCGCTTCGCGCTTGGCGATCTTTTCGACTTCCTTCTTCTGCAGGCCGGTGAGCTTCGAGGCGGCAATGGCCGTCCCCGCGAGGGCCATGACGAGGGCTACGCAGGCGACGATGAGCCCGGCGGTTCCCAGCCGTCCGTGAATCGCCCGAATCCGCGAGGCGGATTGTTGTTTGAGTGAATTGATCGACATAGGTCACAAACCTCTCTTCCCCATAGGTTGCTTGTCGCGCCCTCGGAGATGACCGAGATGAATGGAGACCACGAAGTTGGACGGCGACGCGGTCAAGCGGCCCACGCCGCCACAGGTCGATCCCATCCTCGAGTTCCCCGTCCCCATGAACCCTGCCTCTCCTGAGCATCGGTTCCAATCGGAACCCGTCGGTGACGTTAACGGAATGCTTATGTACTTGCAAGGAACCGGTACAGTCCTCACATGGTGGGACGGGGGCGTTGCATGCGGCTCTTCGTGGCCTTCATGCTGGGGCCCCTGCTCGCCAGTTGCGGCGGCGGGGCCGCCACGGAAGACGGCGAAACCGGGGGACTGGAAGCCTTCTCGTGGGAAAGGCCGCGGGTGCAGGCGGTATTCGCGCTGCGAGCCGTGCCGAAGCTGGGCCCAGTGCTGGTCGTCCGCCGCGATGCGCGGACCGTCTACCGGTTCGGGGGCGACAGCAGGGGGAACGGGACCACGCACTGCTACGAGACCTGCGCGCGCACCTGGCGTCCGATCCCGAGCAAGAAGCGGCCGCTCGGGGAGTCGGGGGCGTTCCTGCCCGACGACTTCGGGACGATGAAGCGGCGGGACGGCAGCTCGCAGGCCACCTACAAAGGCTGGCCGCTCTACACCCATGCCGGCGAGGGGGCGTTGGGGGCGACGGGCGCAGGGCTCAGCTCCTTCGGCGGGACCTGGTTCGCGCTGCGAGCGAACGGGAGAAGCGTCACCGACAGGGCGGGCGGCCAGGACTAGGTTTGGAGCCGTGCTGAGATCCCCCGCCGATGCGCCGCCCGCCTCCCGAGCAGGGTCGAGCTCCGCCTTCGAGCGGACGCTGCTGCCTGGGTTCGCGAAATGGCTGACAGCGCGGCTGCAGAGCACTCGGCCGGACGTCCTGATCCCGGCCGAGACGAAAGGCGCACGGCTGCTCGAGGCCGCCTCCGACTACGCCCGGCGCGAGCTGGGAACGCCGATTCAGGTGCCGATCCTGTACCGGACCGCGCTCGCCTATGTCGAGCCCGACGTGCTGCGCGAGGGGACGGCGATGCTGCTCGACGATGCCCGGCGCAGCGGCGGCAGCCTCGACCGGCACCGTAAGCGGGTGCAGGACTGGGGTGTCGAGAACGTGGTGGAGGCGGTCTGCATCGCGCTCAACACTGGCGAGGAGAGTGGCAGCGAGGACTGGTTCGAGGTGGTCGAAGACGATGGGCTCTACCGCGAGTACGTCTGGCAGCTGACCGAGATGGTCTGCACCGGAGGACTGCCGCCAGAGGTCGACCACCACGTCTTCGAGATGCGACTGCCGGGCCCCCTGGCCGTGGTCTGGGGGGAGCTGGAAGCGGCGCTGTCGCAATTCGGCGCGCTCGGCTTCGATGCGCCGGAGCGGGAGTGGGGGAACGTGCGAGGGCTGACGCTCCACTTCCCCGAGCTGCCCGGGGTGAGCCGGTACCCGGTGGAGGGGCCGGTCCGGGCGACGGGGCCGAACAAGGTGCGCCTGTTTCCGAACGAGGCGACGGGCGCCGTCCACGTCGTACCGGTGCACTTCCCGGCACTGGAGCTGCCGGCGGCGGCGCGAAAGGAACTGGATGTCGCGCGGACGCGGGAGATGGTGCGCGGCTGGTGTGGGCGCGAGGGGAGCGTCGGCGAGCTGCTGGCCGAGGCGGCCTCGCGGCGTGACCCCGAGGTCGTCTTCCGGCTGCTCGCGGCGACGGCCGAGGCCGACCTGGCGGCGGGCCTGGCGCGGGTCGTCGGCGCGGCGTTCGGGGGCGAGGGAGTGGAGATCGTGCCGCAGCGGGAGCCCTTCCGCCGCCTCTACGGAGCTGCCGTCGGAGAGAGGGTGGCGGCGCAGATGGAGACCGAGGTCGCATGCGCCCTGGCCGGAGACGGCGCGGCGGTCGAGCTGGTCGCGGACGAGCCGGTAGCGCCGTTCTTCCTCAGCGCCGAGCTGGTCGAGCGGACCCGCGACGTTGCCGAGGGCCTGCAGCTGCTGTACGAGGAGCGTTCGCGCGAGGAGAACCTCGCCGCGGGTGAACCGGTCGGGCGCTCGATGCCGGAGATCGCGGCGCGGCTGCAGCCGGTCGAAGCGGGCGACGACCCGCTAATGGGTAGCCGCTGCGTGGACCTCGGCCTGGCGATGACCACGCTGGTGCCGTTCGTCCGCGAAGAGGCGGGCGAGGCAAGTGTGCGGCTGGAGCGCTGCTACCGCGTTTCCGAGGCCAACCGCGACTTCCCGTTCGAGGACATCGCCACCGTCCACCAGAAGATCGGTGAGGAGCTGCTGGCCTTCTGCGCCGACTACCTCGGCAAGCACTCGGTGCGCTTCAGGAACTCGCCACTGCCACTGCAGATCGCGACGGACCTGATCGCGATCATGCGACCCCGGCTGAGGCAGCTGGAGCTGCCGCTGGAGGTCGTGCCCAGACAGCCGAACCGGGTGCTGGCGCTGCGCTGCAACCCCGAGATCGTCGGACCACGCGAGATCGAGTCGGCGTTCTTCGTGCTGAGCGACGCGGACGAGGTCGTGCCGAGCGTCTACTTCGCCGAGCTCTGCGAGCACGACCGGCTGCGAATCGACCGCTGGCAGATCACCGAAAGGGTCGAAGACTTCCTCGACCTGATGCGGCCGGTGCTCGACAGCCTGCCGGAGGACCGACGGGGTGCGGTCCTGGCCGGCTGGGCGATGAGCGGCGATGGCCATCTGGGGATGACCCACGTGCGCGCGGCGTTGCGGGCCATCCTGGCGAGGGCGGAACCGGTACTGGGACGGATCCTCCGCAGCGAGGTCCATGAGCCTGCCGTGGACCTGGTCGGGGGCGCGACGACGATCCGCGAGTGCGCACGCTCCGACCTCGAGATCCTCGGGGGCGATTGGACGAGCGAGGCGGAGGAGTGTTGGGGGTTCGTGCCGAAGCGGGCCGAGCGGCTGCTCGACGCTGCGGCGCAACCCGACGATCGCTGGCTGCTGAGCCTCTCGGGGGCGCTCCTCGACGCGGCGGTGACCGCGTGCCACCTGACGGCACGGCTCGACGAGATCTCGGGCCGGGTGCTGCGGCGGGAAGAGGCGCCGGACGACCCGGAGAGGTTGGCGGAGGTGGGCCGGGGGTGCGCCGCGATTTGGCGCGCTCTTCGCTCACTCGAGGACGCCGAAGTGCCAGCGGCGCGCGAGGAGGAGACCCGCGGCTCGATCATCCGCGTGGGTGAGCGCCTGGAACTGGCGATCGCCAACATCGACGCCTTCGGCAGCGCTCTCGTCGGCGAGTTCCGCGGCCCTCGCAAGCTGCGCGAGGAGGCGGTGGGCGACAACGCGCGCGAGCGGGCGATCCTGTTCATGGACCTGGCCGATTCCTTCCGGCACTCGCTCGAGCAGCCCGACGACCGAGACCATGCCTGGAAGACCGGGGCACTGGGGTGCGCCGCGCAATGGGGGCGGGCGTTTGGCGGAGCCGAGCCACGCATCCGCGAGGGCGACGCGATGTGGCTCGAGTTCGAGGACGTCGGCGCGGCGATCCTCTGCGGCGCGGCGATCCAGATGCACGCCCGCGACCTGCGCTCGACCCTGCCCGAGCACGAGCGGTGGAGCCTGCGGATGGCGGTCGACTTCGGGACGATCAGAGACGGCGAGGGCGGCAACGCGATCGGGAAGAGGTTGGACCGGGCGGCAAAGCTGGCGAAGGCTCTGACCGACCCGGCTTCGACAGAACGGGTTCTGGTGACCCCCGAGGCCGCCAAGCTAGAGTCGGGACCGTCCTGCTCGGCGCCGGTGGCGGTTCCCTACGGAGAGAGGCTGGAACTGGTCGAGACCGAGGCCGAGGGTGGTTCGCTGGAACCGTTGACGGTCGATGCGCGGAAGGCGGTTGGAGCGCTCAGCGAACATCTCAAGCTGACGGCGGCGCGGCTGGAGGGGGAGCTGATCGGCGAGGAGGTGCCTCTCAACGATCGGGTGGAGCTAAATCAGGCGCCGGGCGAGGCGGACGAGCAGGCGCGGTAGCGGGCCGCTGGTTCGGGTCGAGAGGCGGGCTCAGGCGGCGGCGAGGATGCGAAGCCCCCACTCGCCCATGGTGCGGCCGGCGAGAATGGCGGCCACCTCCCAGGAGACCATCTCCGAAACGAAGCGCGCCTCGAAGCAGAGGTTGGAAACGGTGCAGACGCGGGGGAGGATGCGGTCGGGGACCGGGACGGCGGTGGGCGCGGCGAGAACCATCGGCTGAATCCGGCGAGGCAGGCTGAGGGCTCGAACGCGGGCCGCCTCCACCGCGGTGAGATTGAGATCCGGCCTGGCGCCGCGCGCGGCGACGGTGAGGCGACGCCGAGCGATCTCGGAGTCGAAGCCGATTGCCGGAGCGTCGTTGAGGAGGAGCAAGCGCTCGACGGCAAGGCGCGTCGCCTCCTGTAGGTCGAGGCCGGCGCGGGCGGCAGCGGCGATGAAATCGGCGAGCTTGGGGGAAGGGCGGAGGAGGATCCCCTCCGGCGCAGAGCCGGTGCCGTGGCCGGGCGGTGAGGTGACGCTCGCGAGATGGGATTCCGTCTTCATCAATAAATCACATCGATGTGATTTATTGCCGAGTATGGCGCGTAGGCCCGACGGAACCGACCTGCAGCCGCGCACCGACACGGCCCTGTTCGCGGCCCTCGCCTACCGGCTCGAAGGGGTGGAGGTCGACAAGCTGAACGAGTGGGCCCGGCAGCTGGGCGTGGCAGTAGGGGCCGACGGCCTGCGGAACGCTGTCAAGCACTCGGTGCGGCTGCAGCGGACCGGCGGTGGCGGGCGCGCGGTGCAGCCCTGGCTGCTGCTCGACTGGCGAGCGCTCGACCTCTTCGCCGCAGTCGTGCGGCTGCGGCTGGGACGGGCTGGGCCGAGCGAGCTGGCGGCGCTGGAACGGGTCAAGGGGATCGCCGAGCTCTTCGTCTGCGGTGCAAGCGCGACTGCGGTCGTCGTCTATGAACGCCGCAGCGACCGCGACGCCCTGCGGGCGCGACTGGAGGACTTCGCCGTGATCGACGCCTGGGAGGAGATCGAGGAGTCGCGGCCCCGGGCGCTGATCGGAACCCTCCGCGGTCTCGCCCGCGAGGCCGCGGAGCGCGAGCGGCTTCTGCGCTGAGCGGATTCGGTATGGGTGGGTACCCCTATCGGAATGAATGAACTAAGCTCCCTTATCAATCAGGAAGGGGCGGCGTGGCGAGGACGACGAGAATGGCGGCGGGTCTGGCGGTGGCATTGGCCTTGGCCGCAGCGGGGTGCGGCGGCGGAGGGAGCGGGACCGGCGCCACGCAGGCGGGCGTTGAAGGCGGAGCTGGCGGTTCGAGCCAGAGTGCGGCCACCCAGGCGAGCACGCCGACCGAAGTGATCCCGCCGGGGGGCCCCGACCCTCAGGCGGGAGTCGGGCTGGCGAGGGTGCCAACGCTGGGCGTGGTGCTCGTCGACCAGACCAAGAAGACGCTGTACCGGTTCAGCAAGGACGTGCGGGGGAGCGGCGAAACGCACTGCTACGGCGAATGCGCGCAGGTTTGGCGGCCAAAGGCGAGCTACGAACCGCCGGCGGCAGAATCTCCCGGCCTCGACGAGAGCGGCTTTGGGACGATCGACCGCAAGGACGGCTACCGGCAGGCGACCTACGACGGCTGGCCGCTCTACACCTACATCAAGGAGTACGGGCGGAAATCGAAGGGGGCGGGCCGCCACTCGTTCGGGGGCACCTGGTACGCGCTGCGGGCAAACGGGACGAGCGTCAAATAGGCGCTCAGTCCTTCTGCGCCACGACGAAGACCTCCGGCTCGGCGTCGGTCGGCTCGACCTCGGCACCGTCGGGTCCGAAGACCGTGCGGAGCGACATTCCCACCGAGGCGAGGACTTCGCGCAGCTCGGCGACGGTGTACAGGCGCTGGCGGAAGGGGACCGGGTCGAGGCCGAGGACGTAGTCGTCGAGACCGATTGGAATCGTCGCCCGTTCCAGGTACTGGGCCTGCGGGTCCCAGCGCTGCTCGAGGACCTGGAGCAGGGCGTCGCCGACGAGCCAGGTCTTCGCGGCGAGGTGGCGCCAGTAGCCGATCGCGCCGCCGTTGAGATTGAGCACGGCATCGAAGCGGGCGTCGAAGTCGAGATCGCGGAGGTCGGCGCGGACGAAGGCGAGACCCGAGGCGAGGTCGAGCAGCTGCGCGCTCCCGGCGGCGGACGCAGCATTCGGAGCGCGCGGTCCACTTCGGCGGAGCTCTCCTCGGCGGACGCCTCATCGACAGTGGCGAAGTTGAATGCCTGCGCGTACCAGTCCGCAGGGGCTGCCCCTGTAAGGATGCCCATCGCTCCTCCCTCTCTTGATCCGCGTTATCCCCCTGATTGAGCAGGGATACTCGATCTATAGGGAGCGGTCAAGTGTTCTTCTTCTCGACCGCCCGCGCGTCGATCGCCTTCGCCCTGGCGCGCTCGCTGCGGCGGTGGCGGAGCACGACGGGGGCGGCGTAGCCGATCAGGGCGCCGATCAGGAGGAAGACGGCGAGGACGACGATCAGTGGGGCGTTGAAAGAGGCGAAGAGGACCTCGAAGCTGACCTGCTGGGAGTTCTGCAGGCAGACGATCAGAGCCAACGCGGCGAGGACTCCTATGGTCCATGCGCGCCAATTGACCGGCTTCTTCTGCTGCGGCGGCACCGAATTCATCCTACGGCGGCGAGCGCGCCGGGGAGCTGGCGGCGGGAGGCGATGCCGAGCTTGCGGTAGGTGTTGGAGAGGTGGACCTCGACGGTCTTCGGGGTGACGAAGAGCTGCTGGGCGATGTCGCGGTTGGTGGCGCCGGCGGCGGCGAGGTCGGCGACGCGGCGCTCGCTGGCGGTGAGGGATTCGACGCCGGAGAGGGCGGTGGTGCGGGGGCGGGCGCCGGTGGCGGCGAGCTCGGCGCGGGCGAGGGCGACGAGGGGCGGCGCGGCGCAGGTCTCGGCCAGCTCGAGGGCGCGGTGGAGCGGCTCGCGGGCCTCGGTGGGGTTGCGCGCGAGCCGCAGCGCGATACCGTAGGCCGCGAGCGCCTTGGCGAGCTCGAGCCGGGCGGGAGAACCATCGAGGATGGCGATGGCCTCGTCGAGGCGCTCCTGACTTCTCTTTGGCGCGAGGGCCGCCTCGACGGCGGCGAGCTCGCGCAGCACGCGGCCGACGGTGCCGGGCGCGCCGTAGGCACGGGCCAGCTCGAGTTCCTCGCCGAGCAGCTCGGCGGCCTCCCCGCTGCGCTCGAGCCGGTGGAGGGCGCGGGCCTTGGCCGAGCGCCAGCGGGCGAGTGCCGGGTTCAGCGCCCAGCCGTAAGCGTCGCGGAGGTGGTCGGCGGCGTCGAGCGCCTCCTCGTCCCGGCCGTCGGCGAGCAGCAGCTCAAGCCGAGCTTCAAGCCAGTGGCGGCGGCCGTCGGTGCCCTCGGCCTCGGGTGCGTCACCGGTCGCCAGCGCCGCCCAGGCGCCGGCGTCGTCACCCCGCTCGCGCAGCGCGGCCGCGAGCAGACCGGCGGCGTAGCTGCGGGGGATCTCGCCGGAGCCGAACTCGCGCTGGTCGTCGACCGCGGCGCGCAGGTCTTCCTCGGCCTCGTCGAGCTCCCCGCGGTGCAGAAGGGTGGCGCCACGCCAGAGGTGGACGCCGGAGACGTCGAAGACCGAGCCGCGGCGATGGGCGGCCCGGGCCGAGGCCTCCCAGGCGGTGAGCGCCTCCTCGCGGTCGGCGTAGGCGAGCGGCATGATCGCCGCCACCGAGATGACGCTGTTGTCGATGGCGAAGATCTCGTAGTCGCCGCCGAGCGCGGTCAGGGACAGTTCGGCGCAGGCGGTGGCGGGGTGGTTGCGGTAGGTCCGGCAGTAGGCGGTCATCGCCGCCATCAGGCGGTCGCCGATGCTGGGGTCGGGGCCGGGCGGCGGGCGCTCGTCGAGCTCGGCGATGCGGTCGAACTCGCCGACGCCGAAGAAGACACCGGCATAGGAGAGGGACTCGAAGGCGCCGCGCAGATGGTCGAGCCGGGAGGGCAGCTCGGCCGCCGCCTCGCGGGCGACTGCGGCGGCGTCGGCGGGCGAGCCGACGATCATCAGGTTGCGGGCGAGGACGGTCGCCGCCAGCGCGCGGCTGTCGTCGTCGTCGAGCCCGAGGCGGGCCTCGTGCAGGTGCTCGACCGCGTCGTGGCCGGAGGTGTGGGACTCGGCCGAGCCGAGCTCGAAGAGGACGCGCGAGCGCTCGCTCGGCGCCGGCGGCTCCTCGAGCGCGCGCCGCAGGTAGGCGACCGCCGAATCCGGCGCCCCCTTGGCGCTCGCCGCGGCGGCGGCGGCGCGCAGCGACTCGACCACCCAGGCCTCGCCGCGGCGCGGGATCTGCAGCAGCTGGGCCGCCACCTGCTCGGGCGGCGCCCCGGCCGCGGCGAGGGCGCGGGCGGCGCGCTCATGGTGCAGCTCGCGCTCGCCGGCGGAGAGGTCCTGGTAGATCGCCTCGCGGACCAGCGGGTGGACGAAGGCGATCGGCGGCTCGGAGCGGAGGATCTCGGTGCGGGCGAGCTGGCCGATCGCCGCCGCGGCCTCCTCCTCGCCGAGCTCGGCCTGCACCGCCAGCGCCGGCAGCTCGGCGCCGTCGCCGAGGACGGCGGCGGCGCGGGCGACGGCGAGGGCCTCATCGGGCAGCCGGGCGAGGCGGACGAGGACGGTGCGGGAGACGGCGCGGGGCCCGACGTCGGCGACCTGGCCGGCGTTGGCGGCGGTCGGCTGCACCCCGTCGGCCTCGAGCGCGCGCAGGAGCTGGCGCAGCAGCAGTGGGTTGCCGGCGGTGGCGCGGTGACAGGCAGCGGCGAACCCGGGCGCGGCCGTCTCGCCGAGCTGGTCGCGGACCAGCGCCTCGACGGCGGCGGGGCTGAGCGGACCGGGCCTGACCGCGCGGGTGGCGACGTCGCCGGCGAGCTCGCCGAGCAGGGCGGGGTCGGTGCCGGGCTCGGCGTCCCGCAGGCTGGCGGTGAGGGCCAGCGGCAGGCCGTCGAGGCGGCGCAGGAGGAAGGCGAGGAAGCGCAGCGAGGAACGGTCGCACCAGTGCAGGTCGTCGACCGCGAGCAGCAGCGGCTGCTCGGCGCTGAGGTTGACGACGAGCCAGTAGAGGCCGTGGAGAATCGCGAAGGACGCGTCGCCGCCCTCGGCGCCGGCGACCGGGCTTTCGAAGACCGGGGCGCTGCTGGCGGCGGCGCCGTCGAGCAGCGCCCCGCGCGCCGCCGGATCGGCCAGCGCCGGCTCGAACAGCTGGCGGACGACACCGAAGGGGAACTCGCGCTCGAGCTCGCTGCTGCGCGCGCCGAGCACCCGCATCCCGGCGGCGGCGCCGAGCGCCCGGGTCTCGGAGAGCAGCCGCGTCTTGCCGATTCCGGCCGGGCCCTCGAACAGCACCACGCGGCCCTCGCCGGCAGCCGCCTCGTCGAGCAGCGCCGCGACGGCGGCCAACTCCCGGTCGCGCTCGAGCAGATTCCCAGACACGCCGGAAAGAGTACGGCGGGGACGAGTGTGCCGCGGCCGGAACTTGGGCGTCCATGGACCCTGGTCGTTCATCTCGTGCATGGCGCGGCACCGACGCGGCGTGGCGGTTGTCGCGTCGACTTTCTCTGGCCGGCGCTGGGGCTGGTGGTCGAGGCCGACAGCTTCCGCTACCACCGCAGCGTCACCAAGCAGTCAGCCGACGCGAAGCGCGACAACGCGCACGCCGCTGCCGGCCTCCAGACGCTGCGCTTCACCCATGCGCAGGTCAAATACGAGGCCGGATATGTCGCCGCGGTGTTGCAGCAGACGGTGATACGGCTCGAAAGGTGAGTGATTGCGGAAGATCGAGCACCCTATGGGGCGTCGAAACTTCCGCAGGAAGCCCCGGTGCGGCCTTTACGGTTCACGATCGCGTAGCGGGACATGGACACGGGCCTTAGCGATTGCGATGATTTGGCCGGTCGGGCTCACACATGAAGCGGTGTGGAATGGGGTCGCCGCTCGAGACGAAAGGCCGGAGATGGCGATCACCGATGTTGAGCAGGCGCAGATCGAGAAGGCGAACGCGAGCGGTGGGACGCCGGCCGTGTTCATCCACGGGCTGTGGCTGTTGCCGAGCAGTTGGGACAACTGGGTCGGCGTCTTCGAGGAGGCCGGCTACCCGGGTGTGACGCCGGTCTGGCCCGACGACCCGGCGACGGTGGAGGAGGCGCGGGCGAACCCCGACGTCTTTGCCAAGAAGTCGATCGGGATGGTCGCCGACCACACCGCCGAGGTGATCGGCAAGCTCGATCGCAAGCCGGTGGTGCTGGGGCACTCGACCGGCGGCCTGCTGGCGCAGATCATCGCGGGCCGCGGGCTCTCGGCGGCGACGGTGGCGATCGACCCGGGGCCGTTCCGCGGCGTGCTGCCGCTGCCGTTCTCCTCGCTGAAGGCGGCGGCGCCGGTGCTGTCCAACCCGCTGAACAAGAACCGGGCGGTGACGCTGACCTTCGACCAGTTCAAGTACGGCTGGGCCAACGCGCTCTCCGACGAGGAGGCGAAGCAGCTGTATGAGACCTACCACGTGGCGGCGCCGGGGATGGCGCTGATGCAGATGGCGAACGCCAACCTCAACCCGTTCACCGAGGCCAAGGTCGACACCAAGAACCCCGCGCGCGGGCCGCTGCTGGTGATCGACGGCGAAAAGGACCACACGGTGCCGTGGGCGATCGCCTCCGCCAGCTACAAGAAGCAGCGCCACAACGAGGGCGTGACGGAGATCAAGTCGATCCCCAATCGCGGCCACTCGCTGACGATCGACAGCGGCTGGCGCGAGGTCTGCGACGCGTCGCTGGAGTTCGTCAAGCGCTTCACCTGAGATGGACGCGGCCGCAAGCGCGGCGCGGATCGAGGCCGCGCTGCGGGCGGCCGGCGACCCGGCGCGGGCCGAGGGCGAGCGGCGCTACCTGAAGAGCGAGCTGGAGCACTGCGGCGTGCGGGTGCCCGCGGTGCGCCGGCTGGCCCGCGGCGCGGCGCGCGAAGCCGGCAGCCGCGCCGAGCTGCGGGCGCTGGTCGATGAGCTGTGGGCGCGGCCGCTGCACGAGTGCCGGCTGGCCGCGGCGATGGCGCTGGAGGCGCGGCCGGACCTGGTCGAGCCGGCCGACCTACCGCTGCTGCGCCGGCTCGTGCGCGAGGCCCGGACCTGGGCGATCGTCGACGTGATCGCGGTCAAGGTCCTCGGCGCCCTGCTCCTCGCCCGGCCCGCGGCCGGGAGCCGACTTGATTCGTGGGCGGAGGACGCGGACTTCTGGGTCCGGCGAGCGGCGCTGCTCTCCCAGCTCGAGCCGCTGAAGGCGGGTGCCGCGTTCGACCGCTTCGGCGCTTATGCGGACGCGATGCTCGGCGAGCGGGAGTTCTTCATCCGCAAGGCGATCGGCTGGGTACTGCGCGAGCTCGGCAAGACGCGCCCGGACACGGTCTACGAGTGGCTGCTCCCGCGGGCGCAGGGCGCGTCGGGCGTCACCGTGCGCGAGGCGGTGAAATATCTCAGCCCGCGGCAGCATGATGCCGTTCTCGCGGCCTGGCGGCGCTGAGCTCGGAGTCGATCTCCGCGACCCAGGCATCGACGTCGTTCCAGTCGCGGAAATCCCCCTCGAGGAAGGGGAAGAGGAAGAGGGCGAGGCGCTGCATCCGGGGCAGCTCTTCGCGGCAGAGGCGGCCGGCGAAGATGTGGTGGGCGCGGGGGTCGGCGAGCTCGCGCAGGTGCGGCAACTCGACCGGGTCGGCGGTCATCTTCTGGACCAGCTTGCGCCGCGGGTCGCCGACCGGTCCGCTGGAGAAGAGCCAGACGGGGCGGCAGCGCAGGGCGGCGGCCTCGCGCTCGGCGAGCTCCAGCGCCGGTTCCAGCCAGTGGCCGGCGTAGAGGGCGCTGCCCAGCACGACGGCGTCGTAGCCGGCGATGCTGCCGGCCTGCTCGGGGGGGAGCACGGCGACGTCGTGGCCGCGGTCGCGGAGCCCCTCGCCGAGGGCGGCGGCCAACTCGGTCGTGCCGCCGTGGACGCTCGCCGCTGAGATCAGGATCCTCATGGGACGATCCTCCGTCGCCGGCCGGGCACGAGCATCGGGGCGGGACCGCAGCGGGGCTGACGGGCGACTACTGAGCGGGCGCCGAGTAGTGGCAGGTGACGCGATGGACGAGGCCGTCCTCGCCCAGCTCCATCACCTCGATCGCCTCGCGGCCGCCGACCGAGCGGTAGTGGACGGCGACCGAGGCGGCGCCGGCGAGACCGGCGTGGAGGTCGAACTCGAGGTCGGGGTAGGCGTCGAGGCCGCGGGCGAAGTAGTCGCGTAGGGCGTCGCGGCCGCGGACGATGCCGTCGGCGTTGCCGAGCAGGGCGGTGACGAAGGGGGAGCTGAAGACGACGTCCTCGGCGTAGTGGGAGAGGATCGCGTCGAGGTCGTGCGAGTTCCAGGCCGCGACCCACTCCGCGGCGAAGGCGGCGGCGGACTCGGGGGTGGGCGGTAGGTCGGTGCTCACGGCCCTCAGTATGCGGTGTTGCGGCAGCGGGGGCGCGGGCGGCTCTTGTAGCGGCGCTCGCCGCCGCGGCTCCAGAGGGCGGCGTCGATCTGGGCCGGGGTGAGGTCGGGGCGCTCGGCCGCGAGCAGCTCGACGGCGTGGACGGCGGCGGCGCGCAGCTCGACCTCCTCGGGGGAGCCGTGGACGAGCAGCTCCTCGGCTTCGATGCGGGCGGCCAGCGCCGGGTCGAGAGTGAGGACGCCGTCGAGGCGGAGGACGTGGGGGACGAGGTTGTCGGCGAAGGCGGTGAGGCGGTCGAGGTCGCGGAGGCGGGCGACGCCGGCGCGGTCGAGGTCGGCGGCGAGCAGCTGGGCGCGCTTGTAGAACGGAACCGGCTGCTCTCTATATAGGGAGACGTCGGCGAAGGCGTCCCAGGAGGCGAAGAGGCCGGCCAGCCGCGCGGCGGAGCCGCCGGCCGAGTCGACGGCGGCGGCGAAGCCGGCGCCGTGCTCGGCGAGCAGGTGGGCACCGACGTCGCGCAGGGCGGCGGCGAAGTCGCCCATCAGCGGGTGCTCGGGGTCCTGGCCGAGGACGGCGGCGACGTCGTCGGGGCCGAGCTGCGCGAGCTCGGCGGCGGGCCAGGGGCCGGCGGCGCGGATGCGGTCGGCGAGGCCGGCGGCGACGGTGAAGAAACCGCTGTGGCCGGGGCGCTTGCGGATCGTCGGCCACCAGCCGGAGCCGAAGTTGATCGCGTCGAGGCAGACGGCGAAGGCGGCAAGGGTCTCGCGGTCGGCGCCCGGGAGCTCGAGCCGCGGGTCGGGCTCGGGCGGCGCCGGTCGCGGCAGGGCCGCGGCGTAGGCCGGGATCGCTTCCTCCTCGATGCGGACGTGGTGCGCGACGGCGGCGACCCGCGCGCAGGCGGCGCGGACTTCGTCGGGGAGAGAGAGCACGGGGCGCCTTTCTACGGGATATCCGAAGAAAGGCGCCCCGCCCCTGCGCACTCAGCGGGCTATTTGTTGGCGACGACGAGGGTCGCGGCGCCCTGCATCCCGGCCTGGTTGGGATGGATCGGAGCGGCGAGTTCGCCCGGCACCAGCGGTTCGACCCAGCGGTTGGAGAGCGACTTGCAGGCGTCGTGGCCGATGCTGGCTTTGTACCAGTCGACCAGCGTCGCGCCGTTGGCCGCGGCCTGGGTTTTCAGCATCGCGTTGAGGCCCTGCTCGGTCTGGCGCAGGTAGGGCACGTCGCCGAACCCGATCGGCATCTGCGGCCAGCAGCCGTACCCGGTCTCGGGGAAGATCGCCGGGTAGTTGAGGACGAGGACTTTGGCGCTCGGCGAGCGGGCGTGGATGCCCTGGATCACTTCCGCGACCTTCGGCGCGGTGGCCGCGATCCGTTCCGCCAGCTGGTCGTGGCCGCCGGCGTCGTATTTGTCCTTGCACGGCGTCGAGAACGGGTTCAGCGTGATGCAGCTGACGGCCACTTCCGAGAAGCCGATGTCGTTGCCGCCGATCGTCACGGTGACGAGTTTCGTTTCCGCGTTCAGCGAGTTGAACTGCGGCGGGTTGGAGCCGAATTCGACTTCCTGGGTGTGGGTCATGTCATACGTCGTGGCGCCGCTGCAGCTGGCGTCCGTCAGCGGCAGGCCGACGCCGGGCTGCGCCAGGTGGGCGTAGTTGTGGTCCGACTTGAGGCAGCCGAGCGGCGAGAGCGACTGATTCGGGATCAGCGGCCCCGCCGAGTAGGAGTCGCCGAGCCCGACGTAGTTGGCCGCCGCCCGGGCCTGCGCCGCCAGTGCGCCGGTGAGCAGCGCCAGAGCCGCCAGCAGCGCCAGCGCGAGTGCGCGGGCCCGGTGCCGGGGGCGTTCGATCGATGCGTCCATGTCCATCTCTCCTTCCAACTTCGATTTGCCACCCAGCCGTTCCCAAGGGAGATGATTACTCAAACATTCTTGTTTCTAAAGCTTGCTCCCCGGCGGGACAGCTTCTATACTGAATTTTGAGTATAAGTATGAGGGACGCAAAGGCCCTCCCGCCGGCGCGCGGCGGAGCAACCCCTCCCCTGTTCCGCCGCGCCCGGTGGACCCCCGCCGCTCAGAGCTGGATCGAGGAGCCGACGCTGATCGTGCGCTCGCGCGGCAGATGGAAGTACTCGACCGGGCTGGCGGCGTTGCGGGACATCGCGATGAAGAGGCGCTTGCGCCAGCCGCGCATGCCGGGGGCGGCGCCGGGGGTGACCGAGATCTGGGAGAGGACGTAGACGACCTGGTCGAGGTCGACGTCGCGCTCGAGGCCCTGCTCGACGGCGAGCTCGATCATCCGCGGCACGTCGGGCGAGTCCTGGAAGCCGACCCGGGCGGTGAGGTGGCTGATGCCGTCGTCCCCGTAGCCGAGGTTGTCGACGACGAGGCGTTCGGACTCCGGCACGTAGGGGGCTTTGGTCGTCTCGATCGAGAGGATGAGGACGTGCTCGTGCAGGGCGCGGATGTGCTCGATCGCGTTGCGCAGCGCCAGCGGCGTCGTTTCGCGGCGGGCGTTGAGGTAGACGGCGGTGCCGGGGAGGCGGACGATCGGCGGCTCCATCGAGCGCAGCTCCTCGACGAAGGAGCGCAGCGACCCCTCCTCCTCGATCCGCTCGGCGTGGACCTTCTGGGCGCCGCGGCGCCAGGTGCTGAGCACGGTGAAGGCGATCACGCCGACCGTGAGCGGGAACCAGCCGCCGTGCTCGGCCTTGGTCAGGTTGGCGCCGAGGAAGGCGAAGTCGACGGTGAAGAAGACAAGCCCGCCGAGCACCGCGACCCACAGCGGTTTGCGCCACAGGGCGCGGACGACGACGAGGAAGAGCAGGGTGTCGGCGGTGATCGTGCCGGTGACGGCGATCCCGTAGGCGGCGCCGAGCTTGGTCGAGGAGCCGAAGCCGACGACGAGGGCGATGACCGCGCCGAGCAGGAACCAGTTGACGGCGGGGACGTAGATCTGGCCGATCTCCCGCGTCGAGGTGTGGCGGATGTTGAGCCGCGGCAGGAAGCCGAGCTGGACCGCCTGGCGGGTGACCGAGAAGGCGCCGGAGATCACCGCCTGGGAGGCGATCACCGTCGCCACCGTCGCCAGCAGCACCATCGGCACCCGGCCC
The DNA here is from genome assembly GCA_048498975.1 of Actinomycetota bacterium. Taxonomy (GTDB): domain Bacteria; phylum Actinomycetota; class Thermoleophilia; order Solirubrobacterales; family 70-9; genus VAYN01. The sequence continues at coordinate 16,746 of JBEHWY010000032.1, forward strand.
CAGTGGGGCAGGAGGAGGAAGAAGGGGTTTTCGATCGCGCTCGGTTCTTCGAGGATCAGCGACCCCTGGCCCATGTAGTTGAGGGTGAGCGCGGGGAAGACGACGAGGAACCAGGCGCGGCTGATCGGCTTGTGGCCGAAGTGGCCCATGTCGGCGTAGAGGGCCTCGGCGCCGGTGATCGTCAGCACGATCGAGCCCAGCGAGATGAAGGCGATGCCGAAGTGGCGGCCGAAGAACTCGACCCCGTAGTGGGGAGAGAGGGCGCTGACGATGTCGGGGTGGTCGAGGACGCGGGCGAGGCCGGCGACGGCGATGACGACGAACCAGACGACCATCACCGGGCCGAAGACACGGCCGATCCTGTGGGTGCCGAAGCGCTGGACGGCGAAGAGGAGGACGAGGATGACGATCGTCACCGGGACGACGAACGACTCCAGGCTCGGCTCGACGACCTTGACGCCTTCGACCGCGGAGAGGACCGAGATCGCCGGGGTGATGATCCCGTCGCCGTAGAAGAGCGAGACGCCGAGCAGGCCGATCGCGACCAGGATCGCCTTGGTCCGGGCGCTGCGCAGCCGCGCTCCCATCACCAGCGCGATCAGGGCGAGGATGCCGCCCTCGCCGTCGTTGTCGGCGCGCATGATGAAGACGACGAACTCGATCGAGACGATCAGGGTGATCGTCCAGAAGACGAGCGAGATGACGCCGTAGACGTCGGCTTCGGTGGCCTTGACCGCGTGGTGGTCGGCGCTGAAGACGGTCTGCAGCGAGTAGAGCGGGCTGGTGCCGATGTCGCCGAAGACGACGCCGAGGGCGCCGAGGGCGAGCGCCGCCATGCCGAACTCGCGGCGGCCGCGCCTGGAGGGCGCGGTTTCAGCGTGGGCGGCCATGCTGAGGGACGATTCGCCCCCTCGGCGCGGCCACCTGCACGCGGGTTTTGCGATCCGTGCGGGCGGGGGGTCAGGGGGCCGGCGAGGGCGCGTAGCCGAAGCGGGCGCCGGCGGCCATCGCCGCCTCCTCGTCGCCGGCCGCCATCGCCCGGAAGTACTCCTCGAAGCCGCCGGGGGCGATCGCGACCATGAAGCGGGCGGGCTCCTCGGTGGCGTTGGCGAAAGTGTGCGGGGTGGCGCCGGCGACGTAGGCGGTGGCGCCCGGCCCGAGCTCCTCGACGCGCTCGCCGAGGCGGATGCTGAGGCTGCCGGAGATGACGACGAAGACCTCGTCGAAGCCGGGGTGGACGTGGAGCGGTGGGCCCGGGAAGCCGGCGGGGATCGTGTGGTCGGTGACGGTGACGCGGGGCGTCGCGGCCTTGATCAGCACCTGAGTGCCGCGGGCTTTGAGCAGCTCGCCCTCGCCGTCGTGGTTGACAGTGGCGTCGGTGGGTGCGGTTGCGGTGTCCATGCCGCCAGGGTGGCGGCGGGCGGGGCGGCTCGCAATCCCAGGAGGCTGGGGTTTTCAGCGGCGCGCCGCTGCGCGATCATGAGGGCGTGCCCGCTCCCCAGGCCGAGAGAGTCCAGCGCGAAGTCGCGCGCCTGCCGAGCGCCGCCGATCCCGATGCCTTCTTCGCGGCGCTGGCGCGGACGCTCGGCGCCCACGGCCTCGACCACACCGGCGCCTGCTGGCACCTGACCGACCCCGACAGCGGCGTCTTCGTCTGGACCGGCAGCGCGGGCGAGCTGCCCGGCAGCTTCAGCGCCGCGCTGGAGAACGAGTTCCTCGAAGAGGACTTCGCCAAGTACACGGAGCTGGGTCGGCGCAAGCCGGTTGCCGGCCTGGTCGCGGAGACGGGCGGCGAGCCGCGGCGCAGCACCCGCTACCGCACCCAGCTGGCGCCGGAGGGGATCGGCGACGAACTGCGCGTCGCCTTCGTCGACGGCTTCGGCCGCTGGGGCTCGCTCGGGCTCTTCTCCGAGCGCGCCTTCTCGGCGGCGGAGCTGGAGACGGCGGCGCTGGCGGTGCCGCTGGTGGCGCGGGCGCTGCGCGAGGGGATGGCGCTGGCCAGCGCCGCGGCCGGCGAGGGGCCGCCCGGGGTGCTCGTCCTCGACGCCGCCGACCGGGTCGTGAACCGCGACGCGCGGGCCGTCGAGCTGCTCGCCGAGTGCGCGGCGACCGGGGCGCTGCCGGGGGCCGTCCACGTCCTCGCCGCTCGCGCCCGCCTGGGAGGAGCGCCGGTGCAGGGCCGGACGCTGGCCGGCGAGGGCGGCTGGATCGCGCTCGACGCCAACCCGCTGGAGGGCGGCGGGGCCGTGGCGGTCGTGCTGCGGCCGGCGCCGGCTCCCTCCCTACTGGACCTGCGCCTGCGCGCCGCCGGCCTGACCGAGCGCGAGCGCGAGATCGCCCACGCCCTGCTGCGCGGCGAGGACACCGCGACGATCGCCGCGGCGCTGCACCTCTCGCCTTGGACCGTGCAGGACCACCTGAAGGCGATCTTCGACAAGACCGGCGTCCGCTCGCGCAAGGCCTTCGTCGCCCGCTGGGCGCTGCAGGCCGCCGGGGTCGAGTAGCCCTCAGCGCAGGGCCCGGACGGTGTCCTCGAGCACGGCGCGGACGTACGCGGGCTCGTGGAAGACCTGGGAGTGGGTGAAGCGCAGGGTGCGCAGACCGGCGCGGGCGTGGGTCTGGTCGCGGCGCATGTCGACGGCCTGGTCGGCGGCGGTGCGGTGGTAGGTGAGGCTGTCGGTCTCGACCACGAGGCCGAGGTCGGGCCAGTGGAAGTCGACGCGGTAGCGGCCGGTGCGGACTTGGGTGCCGGGCTTTGGCAGGCCGGCGGCATGGGCAATCGGGAGGAAGCGGCGCTCGAGCGCGGTCTGGGCGCGACTGAAGGTCTGGGCGGCGAGGATGCGGCGCAGGCGGCCGACGCCGGGGCGGCGCAGCTCGGCGTCGAGCAGGGCCGGGAGGCGGTCGGTGGCGACGAGCTGGAGCCGATCGGCCTCGTTGACGGCGTCTTCGACTCCTTCCGTGGAGAGGCAGGTGGCGAGGTCGACGAGGATCGAGACGGGGTCGTCGACGGGGATGTTCTGGAGGAGGCGCGGGGGTTTGAGGTGGGCGCGGCGGTGGATCTTCAGGTTCGGGCGGCGGTGGAGGGACTGGCTGGGTAGGGCGACGTCGATCGAGCCGGAGCGGCGCTTGCAGAGTCCCCAGAGCTCGGCGCCGCTGCGGTGGCTGAGTCTGGCTTCGGAGCCGCAGGCGAGGACGGCGGCCATCAGCTCGCCGAGGCGGCTGACTTCCGCGCGGCCCACGGCGTAGACGCCGCGGTGGAGCTCGTGCAGTCGCCCGGTAGCGAGGCGGTGGCGGATCGCCTTCGGCGACATCCCAAGGGCCAGCAACTGCGCCCGCGCAACCACTCCGTGCTGGCGTCGAACGAGCGCCCACGCCTCTCTCTCCCATGGCTGAAGCATTCGAGCCCCCATAGGGGCGTCAATGCTTCAGGGAACGAGGCTTCGCCCCCGGATGTGGCATGTTTGGGGGGTGGGCACTGCGCAGATTCCAGATCCGACCGAGTCGGGGGTGCGGCATCAGTTGCGGCCGCTGTTCGACCAGATCGTGATCAAGGAGCTGGACCAGGACCGGGTGCGGCGGTCGGGGTTGGTGGTGCCGCCGGGGACGCACGATCCGCCGCCCGAACAGGGCATCGTGCTTGCCGTCGGGCCGGGGCTGGACTGGTGGAGCCAGGCCGGGGTCGAGATGCCGGTGGCGCCCGGCGACCACGTCGTCTTCCCCGCCTCGGCCGGGGTCTGGGTCGAGATCGACGAGGAGCGGCTGCTGGTGTGTCGAGTGACGCAGATCCTCGGCGTGCTCGAATCGGCGCCCGCCGAACGCTGAGCCGGAGGCGCTAGCCGACCTGTTGGCGGTGGTGGCCGAGGGCGAAGGGGCTGCCGTTGCGCTTGAGGCGCAGCATGCGGTCGTCGGCGGCGCGCATCAGGGTCTCGAAGTCCTCGCCGTCGTCGGGGTAGACCGCCCAGCCGATCGAGGCGGACGGGGCCGGGCCCTTGGCGCCGGGGGCGCGGGCGATGACGGCGGTGCGAATCGATTCGGCCATCCGCTCGAGGCCGGGGCCGTGGGCGCCGGGGGCGATGACGGCGAACTCGTCGCCGCCGATCCGCGCCAGGGTGTCGGTCGAGCGCAGGATCGCGTGGACGCGGGCGGCGGCCTCGACCAGGACCGCGTCGCCGACCTGGTGGCCGTGGCGGTCGTTGACGCCCTTGAAGTTGTCGAGGTCGAGCAGCAGCAGCCCCAGCGGGCTGGTGTCGTTGTCGCGGCGGCCGCGGCGGGGGTGGGCGCGGGCGGTCAGCTCGCGCTTGAAGGTGAGGTCGAAGTTGCGGCGGTTGCCGACCCCGGTGAGCGGGTCGCGGTTGGCGATGTCGCGCTGGCGCACCTCGGCGTCGACGAGGCGGCGTTTGAGCCCGACCATCACCCAGGTCGCGGCGAGGTAGCCGGCGACGAGCGCCAGGTAGCGGGAGGGATAGGCGTTGTCGACCGCGTTGTCGTCGTAGAGCAGGGGCGTGCCGGCGACGAGGACGAGCTCGGTCGCCAGCGGCCAGGCCCAGCGCGGGGGGAAGAAGAAGGCGGCGTAGAGCAGCGAGCAGACGAGCAGCGGCTCGACGTAGCTGAGCGAGCCGCCGCTCAGAAAGAGGCCGAGGCCGGCGACGGGGATCGTCAGCGCCATGCCGATCGCCAGCGCCCGCATCGAAGCGCGGTTCCAGGGGATCCAGCCGGTGACGCTGCCGACTCCGTAGAAGAAGACGGCGACGCTGACGCCGATCACCCAGCCCATCCCCTTGTGCTCAGCGCCGGGGAGGAAGGCGCCGGCGACGCCGACCAGCGAGGCGACGACCCACAGCCAGCCCGAGATCCGGCCCATCCGCCGCTGCTCGTCGGGACCCTCCGAGTAGGAGAGCCCGGGGATCGCTATCGGGACCTCATGGGGGGACATTTCCCCCTTGATCGGCCGCCTGCGGAGATGTATTAGCCGCGGTTGCGGCCAGCCGGGCTCAGCCCGGCTCCGAATACGCCGGCTCGGGCGTCGCCTGGGCGTGCTCGGCTTCGGGAGCGCCCGCCGGAGTGGACGGCTGACGTAGGACGAAGACCGCGATCGCGACCGCGACGGCGGCCAGGCCGGCGCCGATCAGGTAGGCGAGGTGGTAGCCGGAGGTCAGCGCCGAGGCTTCCGAGGCGCCGCCGTCGAGGAGGCTTTCGTAGCGCTCGGTCGAGAGCGTCGCCAGCAGCGCCAGCCCGATCGCGCCGCCGACCTGCATGCTGGTGTTGACCAGGCCGGAGGCGAGGCCGGCGTCGCTCGGGGTCGCGCCCGACATCGCCAGCGTCATGATCGCCGGGAACGAGGTGCCGACGCCGACGCCGATCAGCAGGAAGGGCGGCAGCAGGTCGGTCAGGTAGTTGCCGTCGACCGGCGTGCGGGCGAACAGCAGCAGGGCGACGACGACGGCGCAGACGCCGGGGATCAGCGTCGTCCGCGGCCCGAAGCGCATGATCAGTTTTTCGGAGAAGCCGAGCGAGAGCGTCCCCATCACCACCGTCGTCGGCAGGAAGGCGAGGCCGACCTCGAGCGGGCTGTAGCCGAGCACCCGCTGCAGGTACAGCGCGCCGAGGAAGAACATCCCGAACATGCCGGCGACGAGCAGCGCCTGCAGCGCGTTGGCGCCGGTGACGTTGCGCGAGTGGAAGAGGCGCAGCGGCATCAGCGGGTTGGCGATCGTCGCCTGGCGGCGGATGAAGATCGCCAGCAGCGCCGCCGAGACGGCGCCGAGCCCGAGCGTGCGCGGGTCGACCCAGCCCCACTCGGTGATCTGCAGGATGGTGAAGACGCCGAGCATCAGCGAGACCGTGATCAGCGCCGCGCTGGGGAAGTCGGCGCCCTGGCTGAGCCCGATCCCGTCCGGGTTGTCGACCAGGCGCAGCGCCAGGTACCCGGTCGCGACCCCGATCGGGAGGTTGATCAGGAAGATCCAGTGCCAGCTGATCGCGTCGGTGAGGACGCCGCCGAGCAGCAGCCCGATCGAGCCGCCGGCGGAGGCGACGAAGCCGTAGACCCCGATCGCTTTCGCCTGGTTGGCGGGCTCGGGGAACATCGTCACGATCATCCCCAGGATCACGGCCGAGGCGAGGGCGCCGCCGACGCCCTGCACGAAGCGGGCGCCGATCAGCATCTCCTGCGCCGGCGAGGCGGCGCAGAGCAGCGAGGCGGCGGTGAAGATCGTGAGGCCGACGAGGAAGACGCGGCGCTGGCCGAGCAGGTCGCCGATCCGCCCCGCCAGCAGCAGCAGGCCGCCGAAGGGGATCATGTAGGCGTTGATCACCCAGGCCAGGTTGCTCTGGGAGAAGCCGAGGTCGTCCTGGATCGAGGGCAGGGCGACGTTGACGATCGTCGCGTCGAGGACGATCATCAGCATCCCCGCACAGAGGACGTAGAGCGCCAGCCAGCGGGTGCGGTCGCTGCGCTCGGTTTCGATGGTTGGGTTATCGGTGGCGTTCATGTGAGTAGGACCGCGGCGCGGGCGAAAACTCATCGCACCGGCCGCTCAATCGACGTGGTCGGGAAGCCCGAAGCTGCCGAAGACAGCTTCCACGCGCTCAGGACTCGTCGCGCGATCGGGCCAGCGAGAATAGCCGTCCGGCGTGTCGGCGACACGGACGACGAAGGCGGTCACTTCCTTGATCCGCTCGCCGTCGAGGGTGAGGACGTCGAGCGAGAACGGCAGGTGGGTGCCGGCCGCCTCGACCCAGGTGTAGGTGCCGACCGCGAGCCCGCCGTTGGCGCGGCCGGGGCGGTGCCGCCAACGCCACTCGCCGTTGAGCGGGCCGTTGCGGAGGAAGACCTCGACCTCGTCGAGACCGCCGTACCAGCTGGCCAGCGGCGGCATCGACCAGGCGGCGTCCGCGGTCAGCATCGAGACGACGCGGGCGACGTCGCCGCCGCGCATCGCCTCCATGTAGTCCTCGACGATCTCGCGCAGGCGCGCCTCGCCGAGCGCGCGCAGGGTCAGCGTCTGGCTGCGCTCGGGCACCTTCTCGGCGACGGTCCGGCGGGCGCGCTGCAGGGCGCTGTTGACCGAGGGCACCGAGGTGTCGAGCGTCTCGCCGACCTCCTGGGCGGAGAAGCCGAGCACCTCGCGCAGGATCAGGACCGCGCGCTGGCGCGGCGGCAGGTGCTGCATCGCGGCGACGAAGGCGAGCTCGACCGCCTCGCGCTGCTCGTAGCTGGCGTCGGGGGAGGCGCGGCCGTCGGCGAGCTGCAGGGTCTCGTCGGGGAAGGGCTCGAGCCAGACCGACTCGGCGACCGGCTCGCCGGGCGGCTGCTCGGGGTCGGCGCGCGGCGCGTAGTCGGCGGGGAGCAGGCGCTTGCGGCGGCGGCCGATCAGGTCGAGGCTGGCGTTGGTCGCGATTTTGTAGAGCCAGGCGCGCGCCGCGTCCTGGTCCGCCAGCCGGTCGACGCCGCGCCAGGCGCGCAGCATCGCCTCCTGCATCGCTTCCTCGGCATCATGGGTCGAGCCGAGCATCCGGTAGCAGTGGGCGTAGAGCTCGGTGCGGTGGGCGGCGACGAGGCGTTCGAAGGCAGCGGCGTCCATTCGCTGACGCTAGCGAAGCTCCATCCAGAGGCGGGTCTGGGTGCCGGCGGGGCCGGAGCGGATCTGCAGCAGGTCGCTGAGCTGGTTGGCGACCCAGAGGCCGCGGCCGCTCTCGCGGCCGGGGTCGGGGCGGCGGCAGCCGGCCAGCGGCTGGGCGATGCGGCCGTCGTCGCGGGCGTCGAAGAGGAGGGCGTCGGGCTGGCGCCAGATCGAGGCGGTGCCGCGGCCGCCGCCGTGGATGACGCTGTTGGCGGCGAGCTCGCTGGCGGCGAGGACGAAGTCGGCGGCGCGGCCCTCCTCGAGGCCGGCCTCGGCGGCTTCGACGCCGGCGGCGGCGCGGACCGCGTTCAGCGTCTCGCGGTCGAAGCGGAGCTGGCGGGCGTCGAGCGGGGGCGGCGGCAGGGTGCCGGCGAAGGGCTCGGGCAGGTGGTCGTCCCACTCGGGGTTGGGCGCGGCGGCGCCGGCGGCGTAGAGCAGTGGGTGGTTGAGTGTCGCCGCCTCCAGGGTGTCGTCGTCGAGCGCGGCGCCGTCGTAGATGCAGAGGACCGAGAGCGCCGCCGGGCCGAGGGCGACGTTGAGCAGCGCCTCGTGGCGCTCGCACTCGCCGATCGCGGCGGCGCTGCGGCCCGGCCAGACCGGTTCGCTGAGGCCGCGCAAGGGCCGCCCGAGCGGGTGGCGGTCGACGAAGTCCTGCCAGGCGGGGATCAGGCGGGCCGGGTTGAGGCCGAAGCGCTGGACGTCGGCGAAGGCGACGGCTTCGGCGTCGCCGCCGAGCTCGGCGCGCAGCAGTTCGGTGCGGCCCGGCCCGAGCGAGACCAGAGTCGGTTCGCCTGTCTCCAGGCCCTGGCGCAGGTACGGGACCGCCGTGGCCAGGAAGCCGTCGGCGTCCTCATAGAACGCCACCTGATGGCTGATCGTCGGCTCCTCAACGGTCACGGCAGATGATTGAACCGAGAAGTCCGACCAAAGGTGCGGCGGCGCGCCGCGATTCTCAGGGTCCGCTGAGCTCGGTCGCCTCCAGCTTCTCGGCCTCGAGCTCGAGGTCGACGCCGACCGCGCCGGCCCCCACCTCGTCGCCGTCATAGGCGGCGAGCTGGGGGAAGGCGGCGGCGATGACGCCGACCGAGGCGAGGCAGGCGAGGCCGCCGGAGACGACCGAGAAGGCCGGCGAGGTGAGCGCGGCGACGGTGCCGGACTCGATGTCGCCGAGGCGGGGGCCGCCGGCGACGACGAGGCTGAAGACGGAGGTCATGCGGCCGCGCATCCGGTCCGGGGTCAGCGTCTGGGAGATCGTGCTGCGGCAGACGGCGCTGACGCTGTCGGCGGCGCCGGCGAAGGCGAACAGCGCCGCCGCCGGCCAGATCGAGCCGACCAGGCCGGCGAGGGCGATGAAGGCGCCCCAGGCGGCGACCGCGGCGAGCACGATGCGGCCGAGGAAGCGGGCGCCGATCAGCCAGCCGGTGGTGAGGGCGGCGACGGTCGAGCCGGCGGCGACCGCGGCGAAGAGCAGGCCGGTGCCGGCGGCGCCCGAGTGGTAGACGGTCAGCGAGAGGACCGGGAAGAGGGCGCGCGGCATGCCGAAGGTCATCGCCGAGAGGTCGATCACGAAGCTCGCCAGCAGCGCCTTGAGGCGGCGGACGAAGGAGAGGCCGCTGCGAATCGACTGCAGCACCGGTTCGTGCTGCTTGGCGCCGAGCGGCGGCTGCGGCGACAGCGCCCAGGCCGCCCCCGCCATCCCCAGGCAGCTGACGGCGTCGACGGCGTAGGGGGTGCCGACGCCGAAGCCGGCGATCAGCAGGCCGCCGACGCCGGGGCCGACGACCTGGGTCAGCTGGTAGAGGCCGAAGGTGAGCGAGATCGCGCCGCGCAGCAGCTCCGGTTCGACCGTGTTGGGGACGATCGCGGCGCGCACCACGCGCTCGACCGCGGCGGCGCCGGCCATCGCCGCCGCCAGCACGAACAGGGTCCAGACCGGCGGCGGCCCGCTGAAGGCGGCGAGCGCCAGCAGCGCGGCGAGGGCGACCAGAGCGACCTGGCAGGCGAGCAGCAGGCGGCGGCGGTCGAAGCGGTCGGCGAGGGCGCCGCCGAACAGCGAGGCGACGACCAGCGGCACGATCTCGGCGGCGCCGAGCAGGCCGGTGAGGAAGGCCGAGCCGGTGATGACGAAGACTTGGTACGGGAGGGCGACGAGGGTCGCCTGGGTGCCGAGGCCGGTGATGATCGAGCCGGCGGTGAGGAGGCGGAAGTCGCGCGAGCGGCGCAGCGGGCGGGTGTCGACGGCGATGCGCGGCAGGCGGCTCAAGTATCCGAAATTACTGAGTGGCGGCTCTCGACCCGGCAATATCATCGGGTCGATGGCCGCCCACCCCGCCGAGCCCGAGACGATGCGCGCCGTCGTCGTTGGCGAGCTCGGCGGCCCGGAGGTGATGGCGGTCGAGCGGGTGCCGGTGCCGCGGCCGATCCTGACCGAGGTCCAGGTCCGGGTCGAGGTCGCCGGCGTCAACCCGGTCGACTTCAAGACGCGCTCGGGCCGCGGCATGTCGCGGGTGCTGGGCGAGCCGCCCTTCCTGCTCGGCTGGGACGTGGCCGGCACCGTCACCGAGATCGCCCCCGGCGTGACCCGCTTCGCGGTCGGCGACGAGGTCTTCGGCATGCCCTGGTTCCCGCGCCAGGCCGGCGCCTACGCCGAGTACGTGACGGCGCCCGCGCGCCACTTCGCCCACAAGCCGCACGCGCTCTCGGCGCTCGAGGCGGGGGCGCTGCCGCTGGCGGGGCTGACCGCCTGGCAGGTGGTCGTCGACACCGTCCGCGTGCAGGAGGGCGACGACGTCCTCGTCCACGTAGCCGGCGGCGGCATCGGCCACCTGATGGTGCAGATCGCGCGGGCGCGGGGCGCGCGGGTGATCGCCACCGCGCGGCGCGAGCAGGCCGCGTGGCTGGCCGGGCTCGGCGCCGAGCGCACCCTCGACTACCGCGAGGACGACTTCGCCGCCGAGCTGCGCGACCTCGACGCGGTGATCGACTGCCACGGCTCCAACGGCATCGCCTCGCTCGAGGTGCTGCGCCCGGGCGGGATCCTGGTCGCGGTGCCGAGCGGCGCCGACCCCGAGCTGCTGGCGGAGGCGAAGCGGCGCAGCCTGC